>NZ_JAAGMG010001080.1 GCF_010548525.1 Streptomyces sp. SID14478 | reverse complement strand
TTCTTCCGCGACCGCGTCGACGACGCCCAGGCCCTGCGCTGCCGCGTCGTCCTGCTGCGCGACCGGCCCGCGGGCGGCCTGTCCGCCGCGCCCGCCGCCCGCGAACTCGCGCTGTCGCACGACACCGCGCTCAGCGAACTGGAACCGGAGGAGGGCACCGAGCTCGAATCCCTCGCCGAGCTGATCGCCGTCACGGATTTCGCCGCCGTTTACCTGGGCCTCGCCGCCACGGCGTGAGGTGACACCACAGCCGCACCGCATCGCCGTCCCACCTTGAAGCAAGCAATGACCCGTCGTCGTATCTCCGCAAGCCCGCAGTAGTTCGTCGCCGTACCACCGCAAGGCAGCAGCAGCCCGTCGCCGGACCACCCGAAGCCGGCAGCAGCCCGTCCCCGAACCACCGAAGCCCGCAGCAACCCGTCGCCGTATCACTGGAAGACAGACGCATGGACCGCCTCAGCAACACCATCCGCCCCTACGCCTGGGGCTCCACCACCGCCATCGCGCAGCTCATCGGCGCCGAGCCGACCGGCGAACCCCAGGCCGAGATGTGGATGGGCGCCCACCCGGGCGCCCCCTCGCGCACCGAGCGCGGCCCGCTCAACGAGGTCATCGACGCGGACCCGGCAGGTCAGCTCGGGTCGGCGGCCGTCGCCAAGTTCGGCCCGCGCCTGCCCTTCCTGCTCAAGCTGCTCGCCGCGGGCGCCCCCCTCTCCCTCCAGGTGCACCCGAACCTCCAGCAGGCGAAGGAGGGTTACGAGGCCGAAGAGGCGAAGGGCGTCCCGCTCAGCGCGCCCGACCGCAACTACAAGGACGCCAACCACAAGCCCGAACTCATCTGCGCGCTCACCCCGTTCGACGGCCTGTGCGGCTTCCGCGCCCCCGAGGACGCGGCCAAGCTCCTCGAAGGCCTCGGCGTCGACAGCCTCAAGCCGTACGCGGACCTGCTGCGCGCGCACCCCGAAGAGGCCGCGCTGCGCGAGGTGCTGACCGCCGTGCTGAGCGCGGACCGCGACGAAATGGCGCAGACGGTCGCCGATGCCACGGCCGCCGCCCAGCGCATCGGCGGCGACTACGAGCCGTACGCGGGCATCGCCCACCACTACCCGGGCGACCCGGGCGTCATCGCGGCGATGCTGCTGAACTACGTACAACTGCAGCCCGGCGAAGCGCTGTTCCTCGGCGCCGGCGTCCCGCACGCGTACCTGAACGGTCTCGGCGTCGAGATCATGGCCAACTCCGACAACGTCCTGCGGTGCGGCCTGACCCCCAAGCACGTCGACGTCCCCGAACTGCTCCGCATCGTCCGCTTCGAGGCCACCGACCCGGGCGTGCTGCGCCCCGAGGCGTCCCCGGACGGCGAGGAGGTCTACGACACCCCCATCGACGAGTTCCGGCTCTCGCGCTTCGTCCTGCCGGAAGGCGCCCCCGCACACGACCTGACGGCCGCCACCCCGCAGATCCTGCTCTGCACGGCCGGCGCGGTCGGCGCGGGCGAACTCGGCCTCGCACCCGGCCAGTCCGCCTTCGTTCCCGCGGGCGAAAAGGCGGAAGTGTCCGGGGTCGGCACGATTTTCCGGGCAACTGTCGTGGCCTGAGAAGCACGTGTGGCGTCCCGTGCTGCAACAATGACCCACCGCGCACGGGACGCACGTACGAACTCGAAGGGACACTAGGAACAACATGAGTGCTTCAGGCGGAGCAAAGGCGATCGTTGCGGCACTCGCCGCCAACCTCGCGATCGCGGTGGCGAAGTTCGTGGCGTTCCTCTTCAGTGGCTCCTCGTCGATGCTCGCCGAGTCCGTCCACTCGCTCGCCGACTCCGGGAACCAGTTCCTTCTCCTCATCGGCGGCAAGAAGGCGCAGCGCGAGGCGACTCCGCAGCACCCCTTCGGGTACGGCCGCGAGCGCTACATCTACGCCTTCCTGGTCTCCATCGTGCTCTTCTCCGTAGGCGGCATGTTCGCCGTCTACGAGGGCTACGAGAAGATCCGGCACCCGCACGACCTGGAGCACTGGTACTGGCCGGTCGGCGTCCTGGTCTTCGCGATCATCGCCGAGGGCTACTCGTTCCGTACGGCCATCAAGGAGTCGAACCAGCTGCGCGGACGGCTCTCCTGGGGCCAGTTCATCAAGCGCGCCAAGGCCCCCGAGCTGCCCGTCGTCCTCCTTGAGGACTTCGGCGCGCTGATCGGTCTGGTCCTGGCCCTGCTCGGCGTCGGCCTCACCCTCGCCACCGGCGAAGGCGTCTGGGACGGCATCGGCACGCTCTGCATCGGCCTCCTGCTCATCGCCATCGCCATCGTCCTCGCGCTGGAGACCAAGTCCCTGCTCCTCGGCGAGTCCGCGGGCATGGAGGAGGTCGAGAAGATCGAGAAGGCGGTCGTTGACGGCGACACCGTCACCGGCCTGATCCACATGCGCACGCTCCACCTCGGCCCCGAGGAACTCCTCGTCGCCGCGAAGATCGCCGTCCAGCACGACGACACCGCCGCCGAGGTCGCCCGCGCCATCAACGAGGCCGAGGCCCGCATCCGCGCCGCCGTGCCGATCGCCCGCGTCATCTACCTCGAACCCGACATCTACAGCGAGGCCGAGGCCGCGAAGGGCCCGGACCGCGAGGCGACCCCCGGTGGTCCCGCGCAGACACCGGAGCACTGATTTTTGCTTCTACGTAGTGGGGCCCCACCGAGAATCCTCGGTGGGGCCCCACTACGTAGAAGGTGCTGCCCTGCTCAAAGGGTTGCTGCCGGCTGCTTGCCGGCTACTGCACCTCGGCAAGCACCCTGAGGATCGCCGCGTCATCCGGGGCAGCCTGCAACCGGGCCCGGAAGTCCGTGTCCATCAGCTTGCGCGACAGCAGCGCCAGGATCCGCAGGTGCTCGTCACCGGCGGCGGCCTCCGGCACGGAGATCATGAAGATGAGCTTCGCCTTCGTGCCGTCCAGGGAACCCCACTCGATGCCCTCGGCGGACCGCGCGAACCCGACGACCGGCGACGTCACCGCATCCGTCTTGGCGTGCGGGATGGCGATCTCCTCGCCGAGCCCGGTCGTGCCCTGCTCCTCGCGCCGCAGCGCGGTCTGCACGAGTTCCTCCACGTCGCTGACCTTGCCGGTGCCGGCGAGCATCGCGGCCATCTCGCGAATGGCCGCTTCCTTGTCGCCGGCGTCCAGCTCGACCTTGACGGTCTGCTCGGTGAGGTAGCCGGAGAGCACCTCGGGCTCCGTCGCCTCGGCCGGGGCCGGGGCCGGAGCGGGAGCCGGGGCGGTGGCCTGGGCGCCTGCCACGGCGGCCTGGGC
>NZ_JAAGMG010001041.1 GCF_010548525.1 Streptomyces sp. SID14478 | reverse complement strand
GCCCGGCTGTCGTTCGCGGCGCTCGGCAGCGCCGCCGTCGGCCCGACGCTCGGCGGACTGCTCGTCACCGTCGTCGGCTGGCGCGGCATCTTCGCCGTGAACGTGCCCGTCGCCGCCGTCGCGTTCGTCTGCGCCCTCGTCTGGATCCCCGCCGACCCGCCGCGCGGCACTGCCGCCGAACCGGCCCCCAAGCTGGCCCTCGACCCCCTCGGCATCGGCCTGTTCACCACCGCGCTGACCGTGCTGGTCTTCTTCCTCCTCGACCTCGCCCACCCCCTGTGGTGGCTCCTTGCCCCCGTCGCCGTCCTCACCGCCGCGCTGGTGTGGTGGCAACTGCGCTGCCGCACCCCGTTCATCGACGTACGGATGCTCGCCGGCAACGGTCCCCTCGCCCGCACCTACCTCCGCCACGGACTGAGCTACCTGCTCATCTACTGCGTGATGTACGGCTACACCCAGTGGCTGGAGGAGGGGCGCGGCTACTCCTCCGGGCACACCGGGCTGCTCATGCTGCCCATGTCCCTGGCGGCCCTGGTCTGCTCCCTGCTCGGCGCCCGCACGAAGGGCATCCGCGCCCCGCTCACCGTCGCCTGCGTCCTGCTGACCGCCGGCGCGGGCCTGCTCACCCTCGTCTCCGGCGACACCCCTCTCGCGGTCCTGCTCCTCGCCGGCGCCTGCTTCGGGATCCCGCAGGGCCTGATCGGCACCAGCAACCAGGCCGCGGTCCAGGAGTACGCGCCCGCGGCCGACATCGGCGCCGCCGCGGGACTGCAGCGCACCGCCCAGTACATCGGCGCCATCACCGCCTCCAGCCTGATCGCCCTCGCCTACGGGCAGCGTGCCGACGACGGCGGCCTGCACCTGATGGCGGGCGCCTCGGCAGTCCTCGGCGTCCTGCTCGTGGCCGTCACCCTGACGGACCGGGCGCTGGGGCGCGCCGCCCGCTGAACGCAGCGGCCGCGCGAGGCATATCGCGCGCCCGGGGTGGCAGGGGAGAGACATGATCAACCCCGATGAGCAGGACCGACACGGGGCCGCGACGGACGCCGTCCGCCGGGTCGGCATCGCCGCCTCGTTCGACTTCAACCGCCAGGAGGAACTGCGGCGCTGGGTGCCCGACGACGTCGCCTGCCCCGTGGAGCTGACCCCCGCGGTGCCCTTCGACGACAACATCGGCCTCGTCACGCGCCTGAGTCACCCCGCGATTCTGGATGCCCCCGTCGACCGCCTCCTGGCCGACGGGGCCGAGGCGGTCGCCTACCTGTGCGCCGCGTGCAGCTTCGCCCGTGGCGCCCGCGGCGAGCAGGAACTGCGTACGGCCATGCGGGAGCGCGGAGTACCGGCCGCCCTCACCACCAGCGGCGCGGTGACGCTCGCCCTGCGCACGCTGCGTGCCGCACGCGTGGCCGTCGTGCACCCCTATCAGAAGCCGGTCGACGCCCTCTTGCAGAACTACCTGCACGCCGCAGGATTCACGGTCACCTCCCTCACCTCCCTCGGGCTCGGCTCCGTCGAGGAGGCCTACGACGTGACGACGGAACAGGTGCGGGAGGCCGTGTGGGCCGGCGACCACCCCGAGGCCGACGCGGTCTTCGTCAGTTGCAGCGCACTGCCCACCTACGACGCGCTCCCGACGCTGGAGGCTGCGTTGGGCAAGCCCGTGATCAGCGCCAACCAGGTCACCATGTGGGCCCTGCTGCAGTCCGTCGGGTGCTCCACGCGCGCCCCGGGCCGCGGACACCTGGAGACCCTGACCGCCGCGCGGTCGGATCTCGACGGCCTCACCTGAAGGTGTCCGCGCGTCAGGACCCGGCCTTACTCGGCGTCGTGGAAGACGAGGCCGAGCGTGTGGCGGTGGCCGGAGCGGACCGTGCTCACGCCGTGCCGCATCGGACCGTTCGCCCAGCCCCGCACCGAGCGGACCGGCCGGTCGCGGGTGGTGAACACCAGTGCGTGCCCCTGCGACAGGCTCGTGGCGAACCCCCGGGACTGCGCGCGCGGCCGCTGCTCGGTCATCAGGAACTCGCCGCCGCGGTAGTCCACGCCCGGCGCGTCGAGGCCGATCACGACCTGGAGCGGGAACACCAGCTCGCCGTAGAGGTCCCGGTGCAGCGCGTTCCAGTCGCCGGGCCCGTAGCGCAGCAGGATCGGCGTCGGACGCGTCTGGCCCGCCGCGTGGCAGCGTGCCAGCCAGTCGTCGAGGCCGTCCGGCCAGGGCGCGGGCCGGTTCAGGCGCCGCGCCCAGGACCGCGCGATCGGCAGCAGCCGCGGATAGAACGCGGCGCGCAGTTCCTGGACGAGGTCGGGCAGCGGGTGGTCGAAGTAGCGGTACTGGCCCCGGCCGAACCGGTAGCGGGCCATGTCGACGGTCGACCGGAACCGGGCCACGTCGTCGTAGAGCGCGGCGACGGACCGGCACTCGGCGGGGGTGAGCACCGGCCGCGGCGTCAGCGCGCTGCCGAACTCGTCGAGCTCCGCGCCGAGTTCGGCCCAGTCGACGGTGTCCAGCCGGTCCTGCGCCGTTCCTGGTCCGGGGATGGTGGTCATGCTGGTGCGTTCCTCTTTCATCTCAGTGGTGCGTCAAGCCAGGGGGAGCTGCGCGGGCAGGGCCCCTTCGAGGACGAGCAGGGTCTCCTTCGCCGGTACTCCGGCCGCATATCCCTTGAGCGTTCCGTCGGCGCCGATGACGCGGTGGCACGGGCGGACGATCAGCAGCGGATTGCGCCCGATCGCGGCACCGAGCTCACGCACCTGGCCGCGCGGGACCCCGATCCGTGCGGCCAGTGCGCCGTACGTCGTCGTGGTCCCGTACGGGATCTCTTCGAGCGCGCTCCACACCCGGCGCTCGAAGGCGCTGCCGCGCACGGCGAACGCCAGGTCGACATCGGTGCGCCGACCGGCGAAGTACTCGGCCAGCTGCCCGGCGAGCGCCGTGAAGGCCTCCGGCGCGTGCCGTGCGTCCTCGGGCACGCCGGTCCGGCCGCGCTGCCCCGGCAGCGACAGCGACACCAGTGCCGTCCCGCCGGGCGCCTGCGCGGACTCCTCGCCGACGACGGTCATGTCGCCGAGCGGCCCGGGCAGCGTCGCGTACAGGAGGTGAGTCTGCTGAGGGGATGCTCCGAGGGTGGGGCTGTGTGTCTTCATGCCTCCAGGTTCGTCGCGCGCGGGCGAGGGTGCTGGCGGAAATCGGACACGGCATCCGGGTGCGGTAGTGTGACCGGGCCCGCAGAGCCACGAGGGAACGAGGAGGTGAGTCCGATCATCGCTGTGTCAGGTCGGGAGCTCCCTTCTCCTGTCGTACGTTCCGTCCGCGCGCACTGAGCGGGCCGGCGGCCGTCGACTCCCGGGAGCCCCCTCGGCTTCCCGAGAGGTCTCTTCACCCTTCATGTCGGTTTCCCCGCAGCCCCCGTCGCTGCCTTCCCCCGAGCCCGCCGAACTCTCCTGCGACGACCCCGCGTCGGTCGTCACCGTCCTGCGCGAGGCCGGCTGCGTCTTCGCCGAGGACGAGGCGCGCGTCCTGCTGTCCAGCGCCCGCGACGCCGCCGAGCTGACCGCGATGGTCGGGCGCCGCGCCGCGGGCCTGCCCCTGGAACACGTCGTGGGCTGGGCCGCGTTCTGCGGCCGGCGCATCACCGTCGACCCCGGCGTCTTCGTGCCGCGCCGGCGCACCGAGTTCCTCGCC
>NZ_JAAGMG010001001.1 GCF_010548525.1 Streptomyces sp. SID14478 | reverse complement strand
CCGTGTCGGGCGCGTGCGCCTTGGCGACCGTGTCGCCGTGCCGGACGACGGTGCCGTCGGGGCGGTCGGCGAGGGTGGAGTCGCCGCAGACGCAGGGGCCCGGGCCGAGGTGGAGGGCGCCGCGGGCCGTGGCCTGCAGTGCGGGCGCGATGGGCCTGGTCAACGGTCTCCCCCGGGTGCGGTGCGTGCGTGCCGCCGAGCCTACGACGGCGTACGGGGGCACAAAATAATGCTGCGCGCAGCTCCCCAGCTGCGCGCAGCATTTGTGCCGTCCGCCGCACCCCCGTCCCCACGGGGTTTCCTGGCCGGATGTCCCCGCCCGGACCGCTCTTCCGGGCCTGGGAGCGCCGCTCAGCGCCCCAGCATCACGCCCACGGACGACGCTTGTGTGACCACCGCGTCCCAGCCGCCGAACACGACGACGAGAAGGGCCGCGAGAGGGAGAACCATGGCCGTGGCCACCAGCGGGTGCCGACGGCCGGTAGCGGGGCTGCCGAACGCGCCGGCCCTGCGGGCCCACGTGCTGCGGAACGAAGTCGTCCGCGGTGTCGTGACCGCCATGGTCCTCTCCCGGTCGAATCCTCGGGATCCCGCCGGACAGGTCCGGAGGGATCTTCAGTTGTTGGCAGCGGCGGGTGCCTGACCTCGGGGGACGAGTGCTGCACCCGCCGCTTGACCTCAAATCTATGGGCGGCGGCCGACCTGGACGTCATGCCCTCGTACCGAATGCCGGGCCTCCCGGAGGATGACCGCCCGCATCCCGTGTACTCCCCTGGGTGGAGAAGGAGTCCTAGGTCTCGGGGTCTTCCCCGAGGGGACGGCTCGTGCGGGCGGCCCGCTCGGCCGCGTCCTCCCGCGGGACCGGCTGCTCGACCAGCGCGAGGACCCGCGTCGCCATGAAGCGCGCGGTGCGCACCACGGAGCCGCTGCGGGTGACTTCGCTCACTTCCACGACCCCCCTGCGGACCGCTGTCTCCACTCTGCGGCCCGCACGGCTGGCCACCACCTCGTACGTGCGCGTGGTGTCCCCGGCGTCCACGACTATCTCGACCCGATCACCCTTCATGGACTCAATCCCCCTTCTGCGACGGGTGGTTGGGGGGCCGGGCAGCATCAAGCCGCTCTGGTCCCCCGCTCCCTGACCACCTTTCAAGTTTCCCACCCGGCACTGACAATCGAATCTGGCGGGAGGGCGCGGCCTGAGCACACAGTCGGCCGCGTATACGTAAGCTGTCGCTCGTCAGACGAGACCGGGCAGCAGCGGGGATGAACATGGCGATGATGCGCCTGAGGCGCGAGGACCCGCGCGTCGTCGGCTCGTTCAGGCTGCACAGACGGCTCGGGGCCGGCGGGATGGGCGTCGTCTATCTCGGTTCCGACCGGCGTGGGCAGCGGGTCGCACTCAAGGTGATCAGGCCGGATCTGGCGGAGGATCAGGAGTTCCGGTCGCGCTTCGCGCGCGAGGTCTCCGCCGCGCGCCGGATCCGCGGCGGATGCACCGCACGGCTCGTGGCCGCCGACCTCGACGCCGAGCGGCCGTGGTTCGCGACGCAGTACGTGCCCGGTCCCTCGCTGCACGACAAGGTCGCCGAGGAGGGGTCGCTGGCCGCCTCGGACGTGGCCGCCGTCGGGGCCGCGCTGTCGGAGGGGCTCGTCGCCGTCCACGAGGCCGGGGTCGTGCACCGCGACCTCAAGCCGTCCAACATCCTGCTGTCCCCCAAGGGGCCGCGGATCATCGACTTCGGGATCGCGTGGGCCACGGGCGCCTCGACGCTGACGCACGTGGGGACCGCGGTCGGCTCCCCCGGGTTCCTCGCGCCCGAGCAGGTGCGCGGTGCGGCCGTCACGCCGGCCACCGACGTGTTCGCCCTCGGGGCCACCCTCGCGTACGCCTCCATGGGCGACTCTCCCTTCGGGCACGGCAGTTCCGAGGTCATGCTCTACCGCGTCGTGCACGAGGAGGCGCAGCTGCACGGGGTGCCGGACGCCCTCGCGCCGCTGCTGCGCGCCTGCCTCGCCAAGGACCCGGAGGAGCGGCCCAGCACGCTGCAGCTGTCGCTGCGGCTCAAGGAGATCGCCGCCCGCGAGGCGCAGGGCCTGGGCGAGGCGCGGCCGCCGGCGCCGCGCTC
>NZ_JAAGMG010000962.1 GCF_010548525.1 Streptomyces sp. SID14478 | reverse complement strand
GCCGCGCCTTCGCGCGCGGGCCGCCGCCGCTCACGACCGGCAGCCGGCTCATCCGCCGGACTACTTCCCGGACTGCTTCTCAGCCTGCTTGCCGAAGCGGCGCTCGAAGCGCTCCACACGGCCCGCGGTGTCCAGGACGCGCTGGTTGCCCGTGTAGAAGGGGTGGCTGACGTTCGAGATCTCGACGTCGACGACGGGATAGGTGTTCCCGTCCTCCCACACGACCGTGCGCTCGCTGGTCGCCGTGGAGCGGGTGAGGAAGGCGTGGTCCGCGGCGCGGTCGCGGAAGACGACCGGGCCGTAGGCGGGGTGGATGGCGTTGTTCATGGGTCAGCGCTCCTCTCGGAAGTCGACGTGGCGGCCCGCGACGGGGTCGTACTTGCGCAGGGTCACGCGGTCGGGGTCGTTACGGCGGTTCTTGCGGGTCACGTACGTGTAGCCGGTGCCCGCGGTGGACCTGAGCTTGATCACTGGTCGGAGTTCGGTGCGTGCCATGCGCCCATTATACGAAAATGACTGTCGTTTTCAATAGGCCCGACCTGGGCCTTTCCCCCTCCCCCTACGGGCTGGTAGCTTGCAGCGGCATTCGGCAGTGATCTAGGGGGATGTTGTGCGTTTCAGGAACCGGTCCGGACAGATGCGGGTCGTCGCGGGCGCCGCGGCCGTGGTGGCGGCTCTCGCCGTCGCGGGCTGCAGCAGCGACGACGGCGGCGACAAGGACAAGGACAAGGCGTCGGACAGCGGGGCGCCCTCGTCCTCCGCTCCCGACGGAGGGTCCTCGTCCGGCGGCTCGGCCGGGTCCGCGAAGGACGCCGAGGGCATCTGGAGCGCCACCACCGACGGCCAGGCCGTCGTCCTCGTCGTCGGCGGCAAGCAGGCGTCGCTGAGCACGGCCGACGGGCACCTGTGCACCGGGGCCGTGTCCGACACCGGCAAGCCGGTGCTGACCCTCAAGTGCGCGGACGGGAACACCGACCGCACCACGGGGTCGGTCGAGTCGAACGACGGCAAGACGATGAAGGTGTCCTGGGACGGCGGGGCGAGCGACACGTTCACGAAGTCGGCGGACGGAAAGCTCCCCACGGGCCTGCCCAGCGGCCTGCCGACGAACTGACTCCGGGCGCCGCCCGGAAGGCCGCCGCCCGGGCTCAGGCAGCGTCCGGCGGATCCGGCTTCCTTGAGGGCTTCTCCGGGGGCGGCTCCGTCTTCTCCGACGGCTTCTCCGGGGACCTCGACGGGGGCTTCTCCGGGGACCTCGCCGAGGACTTCTCCGGGGACCCCGAAGGGGACCTCGACGGGGGCTTCTCCGAGGACCTCGGCGGGGGCTTCTCCAGGAGCGGTTTCTCCGAGGGCGGCTTCTCCGGCGGCTTCACCGTCATCGGTGGTTCGTCGGTGTCGAGCGCGTCGGAGAGTTCCTCCAGGGTCTCCAGGAGCATGCCCGCGCCGCGCCGCACGACGCGGTCCGGGACGCCCTCGCCGTCCCAGGCGTCGAGGGCCTCGCGGACCGGTTTCCAGCCGGGGACACGGCGTTCGCGCAGGGCCCGGGCGCCGTCGCGGGTCGCGGTGCGCAGGGCCTCGGCGAGGGCGCCC
>NZ_JAAGMG010000922.1 GCF_010548525.1 Streptomyces sp. SID14478 | reverse complement strand
CACCCCGGTCGTCGTCAGCGCGTCCTCGGCGCTGCCGGAGGTCGTGGGCGCGGCGGGCGCCGTCGCGGGCGACAGCGGGGCGGCGTTCGCGACCGCCGCCCAGGAAGTACTGGGACGGCCCAAATGTGCGCGCAGGGCGGCGGCACGCGCGCGTGCCGAGTGTTTCGGCTGGGGCGCCGCAGTGGAGGCCTTCCTTGCGGCTCACGATGCGCCTCTGCGGGTGCAGGAACGGGACGTCGCATGAAGGCGCTCAGGTTCGCCGCACTCGGTGACTCCCTCACCGAAGGGATCGGCGATCCGGTCGACGGCGGATGGCGCGGTTGGGCCGCCCTGCTCGCCGAAGGACTCGCGCCCGCCGAAGCACCGGTGGAGTTCCGGAACTTCGCGGCCAGCGGTGCGCAGACCTCCGACGTGCGGGGACGGCAGCTGCCCGGGGCGCTCGCGTTCGCGCCCGACATCGTCTCCGTCGTCGTCGGCGTGAACGACACCCTGCGCTGCACGTTCGACATCCGTGCCGTGGCCGCGCACCTCGACGCGGTGTACGCCGCATGCGCCGGGCAGGGCGCGGTCGTGCTCACGGCGTGCCTGCCCGACCCCGGCGCGATGCTGGGCCTGCCCGGGCCCCTGGCCCGCCCTCTCGCGCGACGGCAGCGCGCGGTGAACTCCGTGGTCCACGCCCTGTCCGAACGCTACGGAGCCGTCCATCTGCACACCGCCGAGGGCGACTGGGTGGCGGACCGCGCCATGTGGAGCGCGGACCGCCTGCATCCGGGGGAGCGGGGGCACCGGCTGCTGGCCGCCCGTTTCCACGCGCTCCTCGCCGCGTCCGGGACGGCCCGCGGTCCGGCACCGGACACCGAGCCCCAACGGCCGGCGCCGACCCGTTCCGCCGGCTTACTGTGGCTGGCCACCGTGGGCACCGGCTGGGTGGCCCGGCGCTGCGCCGACCTGGTGCCCCAGCTCATGGCACTGGCGGCCGACGAGGTGCGGCACGGGATGCGCGGCACCAGCGCCCGGCTCGACCTGCGGGCGTCGGCCGGTGTGGCCGCCGCCCTGTCCGCGCTGTCGGCCTCGGTCCCCCAGGAGGCTTCCCGGGCCGCCTCCTAAAGGACCCGGTGCTGTGCGTCCCGGACGTCCGTCACGAACATGTGCCCCGGCGCGTGCGTGAGGGCGAACGGCGGCCGTGAGGCCATCACGGCCGCCTGCGGGGTGACGCCGCAGGCCCAGAAGACCGGGGTGTCACCCGGCTCGGAGGCCACCGGGTCGCCGAAGTCGGGGGCGGCCAGGTCTGCGATGCCGAGTACATCCGGGAGCCCCATGTGCACGGGACTGCCATGGACCGCCGGCATCAGGGAGCTCTCCCGGATCGCGGCTTCCAAAGCGTACGGCGGCACCGGACGCATCGACACGACCATCGGGCCGTGCAGGCGCCCGGCGTCGCGGCACGCGCGCGTGGTGACGTACATCGGCACATTCTTGTTCTGCTCGATGTGTCGCAGCGGCACCCCCGCCCGGGACAGCGCCCGTTCGAAGGTGAAGCTGCAGCCGATCAGGAACGACACCAGGTCGTCACGCCAGTGCGCGACCACGTCGGTCGGCTCGGCGGTCAACTCGCCGTCCCGCCACACCCGGTAGCGCGGCAGGTCCGTGCGCAGATCGGCGCCCGGTGCGAGGACGGTCGTCCAGGAACCGGCGTCCGTGACGTCCAGCACCGGGCACGACTTCGGGTTGCGCTGGCAGAACAGCAGCATGTCGTAGGCCCAGTCCGCCGGTACGGAGACCAAGTTGGCCTGCGTGCGGCCGTCGGCCCAGCCCGCGGTGGGTGCGCACCCGCCCGCGCGGAAGTGGGCGCGGGTGCGTCGGGGCGACCAGGAGGCGGTGCGTGCTTCCGTACCGTTCACAGGAGTTCCCTCCCGCGCGTCTCGGGCAGCCCGAGCAGCGCCACGACGGCCAGGCCGTAGCCGATCGCTCCGAAGACGAGGGCGCCGCCCACGCCCCAGCTGTCCGCGAGGAAGCCGACGAGGGTGGGGAAGACCGCACCGACCGCCCGGCCCGTGTTGTACACGAAGCCCTGCCCTGTGCCGCGTACCGCGGTCGGATACAGCTCGCTCAGGAAGGAGCCGAAGCCGCTGAAGATGGCCGACATACAGAAGCCGAGCGGAAAACCGAGCACCAGAAGGAGGCCGTTCGCGCCGTCCGGGATGTTCGTGTACGCCAGGATGCTCGCCGCGGAGAGGACCGCGAACAGGACGATGTTGCGCTTGCGGCCGAGCCGGTCGGTGAGGTAGCCGCCCGTCAAGTAGCCGAGGAACGCACCGGAGATGAGGAAGGCCAGGTAGCCGCCGGTGCCGACCACCGTGAGACCGCGATCGGACTTCAGGTACGTGGGCAGCCAGGTGGCGAGGGTGTAGTAGCCGCCCTGGACGCCGGTCGACAGGAGCACCGCGAAGAGCGTCGTACGCAGCAGGTCAGGCTTGAAGATCTCCGCGAACGAGCCTTTGTGGGCGCTCGATCCGAGCGTCTGCGACGCTTTCGGAGCGTCCTGCACGCGGCGCCGCATCCACACCACCAGGAGGGCCGGCAGCGCCCCCGTCCAGAACATGACGCGCCAGGCCAGACCGGCGTCGAGGAACTGGAACACCAGGGTGTAGACGATCGCCGCCAGCGCCCAGCCCGCCGCCCACGCGCTCTGCACGGCGCCGAGCGTGCGGCCCCGGTGCTTCGCGGACGCGTACTCGGCGACCAGGACCGCGCCGACCGCCCACTCGCCGCCGAAACCGAGGCCCTGGAGGGCGCGGAACACGAGGAGCGTCTCGTAGGTGGGCGCGAAACCGCACGCCACGGTGAAGACCGCGTACGTGATCACCGTGATCATCAGCGCCTTGACCCGGCCGATCCGGTCGGCGACGACGCCCGCGATCGCGCCGCCGATCGCCGAGACGACCAGCGTGACCGTGGTGAGAAGGCCTGTCTGGCCGCTGTCGAGGCCGAAGTAGGCGGCCAGCGCCACCATGCTCAGCGGCAGCGTGAAGTAGTCGTAGGAGTCGAGCGCGTAGCCGCCGAACGCGCCGGTGAAGGCGCGTCGGCCACGCGGGCCGAGCGCGCGCAGCCAGCCGAACGCGCCGTCGGACGGGGCCTGTTGGGGGCTTTGCGCCGTGGCGGAGGAGTCGTCGTGGAGGGTCGCGCCGGGCGTCGGTGGAGTCGTGCTCATGGGGCACCTCGCAGGGGATGAGTGTGCGTGGCGGTGCGTACGAAATGAGCGGCGAGCGCGGGACCGGGTCCGGGTCCGGGGCTCCGGTCCTTTCGCCAAGGTAGAGGATCGTTGAACGATCCCTCAATACCCATGTTGTTTCGTTCTTGTATCTACGCTTGAATTCGGCCGTGGCCACCGAAGAACTCAACGCACTCGCGGACGACCGCGCGCTGCTGGGGCGCACCAGTACCGCCGAGCGCGTCGCGGACATCCTCAGGAGCCGGATCGCGGAAGGCTTCTTCCCGCCCGGCACGCGGCTGTCGGAGGACAGCATCGGAGGCGCCCTCGGCGTCTCGCGCAACACCCTGCGCGAGGCGTTCCGGCTGCTCACGCACGAGCGGCTGCTCGAGCACCGGCTCAACCGCGGCGTCTTCGTGCGCGTCCTGAGCGTCGACGACGTCGAGGACATCTACCGCACCCGGCGCATGATCGAGTGCTCCGTCGTGCGTTCCCTCGGTGAACCCCCGTACGACCTCGACCGGATCGCGGCCGCCGTCGCCGACGGACGGCGCGCCGCCAAGGCCGGCGAGTGGAAGGTCGTCTCCACCGCCAACATCCACTTCCACCGGGAACTCGTCGCCCTCGCCGGCAGCGAACGCACCGACGAACTGATGCGCAGCGTCCTGGCCGAACTCCGGCTCGCCTTCCACGTCGTGGACGACCCGCGCCGCCTGCACGAGCCGTACCTCGCGCGCAACGTGAGAATCGTCGAGACGCTGCGGGAGGGCCGCCGCGACGACGCCGAGGCGTTGCTCGCCGACTACCTCGACGACTCCCGCGACGGCCTCGTCGAGGTGTACGGGCAGCGGGTTCCCGGGGACCTGTAGCCGCCCGCGGCCACCGTCGCATCTGCGTCGTTTCGACCGTTGTCAGACCCAGCGCCTAGTCTGTGCTCCGTGACTTCGCCTGCCACCACGGAATCCGTTCCGCCCCAGCTCAGCGCGGGGCCGCGCCCCGCACCGGGCCCGGCCGCCGACGAAGGGCTCGCGCGCCGCCTGCGCGCGCTCGCCTGCACCGCGCCGCTGCACGATCTCGATGTGCGCAAGGCCAACCTCGCGGGCGAGTACTCGACGTACGGCATGGCCGAGGTCGCCCTGTCCGCGATCGACCTCGTCACACTGAACATGGACTTCGACACGGGCGCGGACCACGACGACATAGTGGCCCGCCTGGTGCCGCGCATCGCCGCGCAGGCGCCGCACCGGCCCACCGCGCAGCACGAGCGCGTCGCCCGCTGGGTCCTGGAGAACCTGATCAACGTCGGCAGTGTCGACCGGGGATTTCGCGCCGTGTACGGCACGTTCGCGACGGACGGCTCCTACGTACGGCGCGACTACGACTTCAAGCTGATCGAGGAAGTGCCCGGCTACGGCGGCAGCGTCTACCTCCGTACCACCGACGAGGCCGTCAACGTGCTGGTCGGTGCCCTCGACACCGACGTCACCAGTGCGCAGATCGCCGCCGAGGTGAAGCTCGAGGTGCTGATCAGCCGCGGCCGTCTCGCCGACGCCCAGCGCGC
>NZ_JAAGMG010000886.1 GCF_010548525.1 Streptomyces sp. SID14478 | reverse complement strand
CCGCAGCCGCGCCCCGGCGGGCACTGCGCCCGCACGGGCCGGATCACGGACGGCCGCGGTCACCCGGTGGCCGCGGGCCAGGGCCTCGGCGACGACACGGCGGCCGACGTCACCTGCGGCTCCGAAGACGGTGATGTTCATAGTGGTGACTCCTCAACTACAGGGGAACGGAAGGGGGAATGACGGGAGGTCAGCGAACGGGGCTGGTGCGCTCCGTCGCCCACACCACGAAGGAACCCGTGGCCAGTGCGGCGCCCAGGGCGCAGACTCCGGGCCAGCCCGCGGCCGACCGGACGACGGAGGCGAGCGCCGAACCGACGGCGCCGCCGAGGAAGAAGCTCGTCATGAACGCCGCGTTGATGCGGCTTCGGGCCTCGGGGCGCAGTGCGTACAGGACGGTCTGGCTCGCGTTCAAAACGGCCTGCTGGCCGATGTTGAGGGCGACGACGCCGACCGCCAGCAAGGCCAGAGAGCGCTCCCCCGCTAGCAGCACCAGCCAGCCGGCGATCAGCAACGCGGTCGCGACGCCGGTGACCTGCCGGACACGCCCTCCGTCACTGAGCCGCGCCGCGAACGTCATCGTCACCACCCCCACGGCGCCGACGAGGCCGAACAGACCGATGGCGGGCGCCGACCAGGAATAGGGAGCATCGGCCAAGAGGAAGGTGAGAGCGGTGAGTTGGACGCTGTACGAGGCCAGCGAGAAGGCGCTGAGCAGGGCCCGGCGGCGCAATTGCGGCTCCTCGCGCAGCAGCGCGAGCGTGGAACGCAGCAGGGCCGGGTAGCGCAGGTCGGCGGTGACCGGGAGGCGGGGCAGGAAGCGGTGCAGGGTCACGGCCGCGAGGGCCATGAGGGCGGCGAGGACCCAGTACGGGGTACGCCAGCCCCCGAGCCCGGACAGCACGCCCGCGGCGGTGCGGGCCAGCAGTCCGCCGAGCAGGATGCCCGAGACGACGACGGCGACGGCGCGGCCCCGCGTCTCGGCGCTCGCGAGCGCCGCGGTGTGCGCGACGACGACCTGCGCGCCGACCGACGTGAACGCGGTGAGGACGGTGGCCCCGAGGAGCACCGGGCCGCTCGGCGCGAAGGCCGAGACGGTGAGGAACAGCGCGGTGGCCGAGAACAGGGTCACCGTGAGGCGGCGGCGGTCGACGACGTCGCCGAGCGGTACCAGCAGCATCAGGCCCAGCGCGTACCCGGCCTGCGAGGCCGTGACGACGAGGCCGGCCAGGACGCCGCCGAGGTGCAGTTCGCGGGAGATCAGGTCGAGCAGCGGCTGGGCGACGTAGTTGCCCGCGCAGGACAGTCCCGTAGCGACGGCCAGCAGGAGGAGCAGAGGCCGGCGCGGAGCGGCGCCCGACGGCGGGGACGGGCTCAGGGGGCCGGCTCCGGCCTGCGGACGGGCATTCAGCTGTGTCATGGGTTCAGCGTGCGGCGCGCTCCATTGATGAGTCCAAGACATCCTTGTCATCCAACTGATCGTCAATCACGATGGATCGTATGGAGCTTCAGCAGTTGCGCTACGTCGTCGCCGTCGCCGAGACCGGCGGGTTCACCCGGGCCGCACAGCGGTGTCATGTGGTGCAGTCGGCACTGAGCCACCAGATCGGCAAGCTGGAGAAGGAGCTCGGGGCGCGGCTGTTCGAGCGGACGAGTCGGCGGGTGCGGCTGTCCGCGGCGGGCGAGGCGTTCCTGCCCGCGGCCCGGCAGGCACTGGAGGCGGCGGAGCGCGCTCGGGCCGAAGTGGCCGCGGCGACCGGGGAGATCCGCGGGCGCCTGACCATCGGCGCGATCGCCTCGGTGACCGCCGTCGATGTACCGGACCTGATGCGCGCCTACCATGCCGCGTATCCGCAGGTCAGGATGCGCCTGATCGACGGCGCGAGCGAAGCCCAGGTGGCCGGGGTGCGAGAGGGGGCGCTGGACCTGGCCTTCTTGGGGGTGCCGCCGTCGTTCCCCGCGGACGATCCCGAGGTGGGCAGCCGCACGTTGGTGGTGGATCACCACGTGGTGGTGACGGCGCCGGACCATGCGCTGGCCGCCGGCCCGGCCGCGCCCGTGCCACTGTCCCGACTGGCGGACGAGGCGTTCGTGGACTTCCCGGCGGGGCTCGCGGCGCGGGCGCAGACCGACGAGGCGTTCGCCGCGGCCGGGCTGCGGCGCGAGGTGTCGTTCGAGGCCAAGGGCCTTGATTTCCTTGCCGACCTGGTGCGCGGCGGGCTCGGCATCGCGCTGCTGCCGTCGCGCCTCGTGCCGCGCCTGCGCGACCTGGCCGTGGTCCCGGTGCACGGCGGCCCGGTGCGCGAGGAGCGCTTGGTGTGGAGCCGGACGCGACGCTCACCGGCGGCGGCCGCGTTCCTGGAGACGGTGGCGCCCTAGGTGTGTTGATCACGAGCGTTGTCAACGCTGGTGATCAACACACCTAGGACCTCGGGGCCGGTTCGACGGCGAGGAGTGTGGCGTCGTCCTGCAGTCGGCCCTGCGCGTAGTGGAGCAGGTCGGCGCCGAGCGTGGCCGTGAAGGAGTCGAGCGGGGTGGCGCACAGTTCGGCGGCGCGCTCGGCCAGGGGGTAGAACGTGCCGGTGGCATCGCGTGCCTCGCTGGCACCGTCCGTGTGCAGCAGTATCCGGTCCCAGGCGCTGCGCGGTATGGGCTGGGCGGCGCACCAGC
>NZ_JAAGMG010000847.1 GCF_010548525.1 Streptomyces sp. SID14478 | reverse complement strand
CCGCGCCGCCGACAGCGGTGGCACGGGCGGCGCACGCGGCATCGCCGCGCAGGGCGACGAGTGGAACGGCCACATCGACGTCTTCCAGCTCGGCACCGAGCCGCCGCACACCACCCTCATGCCGTACGAGAACGTCAAGCAGGCCCTCGCCGCCGACCGTACGCGCTCCCCGTACCGCCAAAGCCTCGACGGGAACTGGAAGTTCGCGTACGTGGACCGGCCCGCGGACAAGAACGACGACTTCTACCGCACCGACCTCGACGACTCGCACTGGGAGTCGACTCCGGTGCCGTCCGTCTGGCAGCTGCACGGCCACGACAAGCCGATCTACATCAACATCACCTACCCGTGGTGGGGCCCCAACGGCGAGGGCGAGGAGGCGCAGCCGCCCGCCGCGCCGACCCGCCACAACCCCGTCGGCCAGTACCGGCGCACCTTCACCGTGCCGAAGGGTTGGACGGCCGACCGGCGCGTCTTCCTGCACTTCGAAGGGGTCAAGTCCGCCCACTACGTATGGGTCAACGGCACCCTGGTCGGCTACCACGAGGACTCCTACACCCCCGCCGAGTACGACGTCACCGACCACCTCGTCCCCGGAACCAACCACCTCGCCGTCGAGGTCTACCGCTACTCCGACGGCGACTGGCTGGAAGACCAGGACATGATCCGGCTGAGCGGGATCTTCCGCTCGGTGTACCTGTACTCCACGCCCTCGGTCCACCTGCGCGACTTCAAGCTCGACACCCCGCTCGGCGACGGCCACACCTCCGCCGAGCTGTCGGTGACGGCCACGGTCCGCGACTACGGCGGCGACGCCAGGAGCGGGTCCTACACCGTCGAGACCCAGCTCTACGACGCCGACGGCCACGCCGTCTGGGCCCGCCCGCTCGCCCAGACCCTCACCCCGTCCACGGCCGACACCACGGTGCAGGACGCCAAGGCCGTCCCCTCGCCCCGCCTCTGGTCGGCCGAGTCGCCGTACCTCTACACGGCCGTGCTGCAGCTGCGCGACCCGTCGGGCAAGGTCGTCGAGACGCTCTCGCACCGCGTGGGCCTGCGGGAGTTCGCGCTCACGGACGGGCTGATGCGCATCAACGGGCAGCCCGTCTCCTTCCGCGGCACCAACCGCCACGAGATGCACCCGGACCGCGGCACCGCCCTCACCCGCGCCGACATGGTCGAGGACATCACGGTCATCAAGCGGATGAACATCAACTCCGTACGCACCTCGCACTACCCCAACAACCCGCACTGGCTCGAACTCGCCGACGAGTACGGCCTGTACCTGGTCGGCGAGACCAACCTGGAGACGCACGGCATCAACGGCGAGTACCCGGGCGACCACGAGGAATGGACCAAGGCGGGCGTGGCCCGCGCCCAGAACATGGTCCACCGCGACAAGAACCACGCCGCCGTCGTCATCTGGTCACTGGGCAACGAAGCGGGCTCCGGCTCCACCTTCAAGGCCATGCACGAGTGGATCCGCTCGTACGACACCACCCGGGTGATCCAGTACGAGGGCGACAACAGCCCCGGTGTCAGCGACATCCGCTCCAAGATGTACGAGTCGCCCGTCAACATCGACAAGCGCGCCGACGACACCGCCGACAAGCGCCCGTACGTGATGATCGAGTACGCGCACTCCATGGGGAACTCGACCGGCAACTTCAAGGAGTACTGGGACGTCGTGCGCCGCCGCGACGTCCTGCAGGGCGGCTGGATCTGGGACTTCGTCGACCAGGCGCTCACCTGGCCGACCCCCGCGCGCAAGCAGCTCACGGAGACGGGCCCGGCGGGCCTGCGGGGCGAAATCATCAGCTCCGCGGGGGAGTTCGGCCGCGACAAGGGCGTCAGCGGCGCCACGA
The DNA here is from genome assembly GCF_010548525.1 of Streptomyces sp. SID14478. Taxonomy (GTDB): domain Bacteria; phylum Actinomycetota; class Actinomycetes; order Streptomycetales; family Streptomycetaceae; genus Streptomyces. The sequence continues at coordinate 2,103 of NZ_JAAGMG010000847.1, read as the reverse complement.
TCTTCGCCCGCGACAAGGGCCTCGACCTGACGGACTCGCTCACCCTGGAGGCCTGGGTGACTCCGGGCGTCGTCGGCTACGACCAGCCCATCCTGGCGAAGGGCGACACCCACTACGCGCTGAAGCAGTCCGGCAAGAAGCTGGAGTTCTTCATCCACTCGGACGGCCAGTGGATCACCGCGAGTTGGGACATTCCGGCAAACGGGTGGAGCGGGAGCGAGCACCACATCGCAGGCGTCTTCGACGCGGGCGCCGGAAAGCTCACCCTGCACGTCGACGGCGAGGCGAAGGGCACCCAGGCCACGACGCGCAAGCCGACGAGCAACACCGCCCCGCTCGCCCTCGCCGTCGACGTCGACAACATGATCCGGGAGTTCAGCGGAACCGTCCGCCGCGCCCGGGTGTACGCGCGTGCGCTGAGCCCCGCCGAACTCGCCGACGAGGGGCGGGGGCCCAAGGACGACGGCGTGCGGTTCTGGTTCGACGCGAGGACGGCCGGGCTCAAGGAGGTCAAGCCGAAGGCGAAGACCTTCTTCGCGTACGGCGGCGACTGGAACGACCACCCCAACGACGGCGCCTTCCAGGGCGACGGCATCGTCACCGCCGACCGCGCGCACACCGGCAAGGCTGCCCAGGTCAAGCGGATCTACCAAGCGGTCAACGCGGCGCCGACCAAGGGCGGGGGAGCGGGTGACGTCACCCTCACCAACGAGAACCTCTTCCTCAACCTCCGGGCATACGAAGGGCGTTGGGAGCTGGTGTGCGACGGCGACGTGGTGGGGCGCGGCCGGCTGGGCCGCGACCAGCTCGACGTGGCCCCGCTGAGCAGCAAGGAGATCACCGTCCCGGTGAAGCTGCCGCGCACCCCCGCGCCCGGCGCCGAGTACTTCCTTCAGCTGTCCTTCACGACGAAGGAGGACACGCCGTGGGCGGACGCCGGGTTCGAGGTGGCACGCGTACAGATACCCCTCGACGCGGGCAGCCCGAAGGTCACGCCCGTACCGCTGGGCGACGTACCGGCCCTGTCGTACCAGGACGGCGACGACGCGGTCACGGTGACCGGCAAGGGGTTCAAGGTCGTCGTCGACAGGACGAGCGGCCTGCTCACCTCCTACGAGGCGAACGGCACGCAGCTCGTCGCGTCGGGCCCCGCACCCAACTTCTGGCGCGCGCCGACCGACAACGACCACGGCAACGGCCAGCACACCCGCAACGAGACGTGGCGGGACGCCGGCACCCGGCGCAAGGTCACCGGCGTGGACGTGCGTGCCCTGCGGGACCGCGCGGTCGAGATCACCGTCAAGGGCACCTTGCCGACGACCACCGAGTCCACGTACGCCACCACCTACACCGTCTTCGGCAACGGCGAGATCAAGGTCGACAACCTGCTGCACCCGGGCGCCGCGTCCCTGCCCTACCTCCCCGAGGTCGGCACGCTCCTGCGCCTGCCCGCCGGCCTCGACCGGCTGCACTACTACGGCCGCGGGCCCGAGGAGAACCACTGGGACCGCAACGACGGTACGGACGTGGGCCGTTGGTCGGCGACGGTCGCCGAGCAGTGGAGCGGCTACCTGCGGCCGCAGGAGAACGGCAACAAGACGGACGTGCGCTGGGCCGCGCTCACCGACCGGCGCGGGCGCGGGCTGCTCGTCAGCGGTGACGGGCTCGTGGAGATCAACGCCTCCCACTTCACCCCCGAGGACCTGTCCCTCGGGCAGCGCCACGACTACCAGCTCGACCCCCGCGACGAGGTCGTCCTGCGCGTCAGCCACCGGCAGATGGGCGTCGGCGGCGACGACAGCTGGGGCGCCCACACCCACGACGCGTACAAGCTGCTCGCGGACCGGGACTACCGCTACACCTACCGGCTGCGTCCGCTCACCGACGTGAAACAGGCGCTGAAGCTGTCCCGCAGGCCCACGGCGACGCAGTAGCGCCGAGACGGGCGGTGCCCGGGAGCCGGTATCGGCCTCCCGGGCACCGCCCGTCCTTGTCCGTCCCGCTACTTGACGACGACCTCGCTCACCACCGGCGCGGCCGAGCCGTCGTCCCACGCGAGCCGCACGGCGTCCGCGCGCGTCCCCGCGGGCGCCCGCAGCGTCG
>NZ_JAAGMG010000791.1 GCF_010548525.1 Streptomyces sp. SID14478 | reverse complement strand
GCTGGCCGGACTCGCCCCGCTGCACGGCGAGCGGCTCGCGGCGCGCGGCGGCGGCCGCGGCGAGGTCGACTTCGACGCCTTCTACGAGACCTCCTCCTACGGCACCCGCGCCGTGGACGCCGTCGTCCGCGCGGTCGGCATCGACGTCGTCGTCAGCGGCAGCGACCGGCCGTACGCGCCGCTCACCGTCCCCGACCTCGGCGCGCAGGCCGCCGTCCACGCCCTGCGCACCGTCAACCCCGCCCGACTGCTGAAGGGATCGACCCCATGACGTACCAGGCCCTGCCGGACCGCACGCTGGACAAGCGCGAGCTGCAGGAGCTCGTGGACTCGCTCGCGTCCCGTCCCGAACTGTGGCGCGAGCACGTCGCGTTCTCCGACGAGGAGCGCCATTACGTGTCCCTGCACCGGGACGAGTACGTCGACGTCTGGCTGCTGTGCTGGACGCGGCAGAACGACACGGGCTGGCACGACCACGACCTGTCCTCCGGCGCGGTCGCCGTCGTCCAGGGCGCGCTGAACGAGTCCAACCCGCGGATCGGCGGCAGCCACCTCTCGGTCACGGTCGCGGCGGGCGACTCCTTCCGCTTCGGGCCCGAGCACATCCACCGCCTGACCGGGGCCACCGACGACGCGGTCTCGATCCACGCGTACTCGCCGCCGCTGTGGCGCCTGGGGCAGTACGACATCACCGAGGACGGGCTGATGCGCCGGATCTCCGTCTCGTACGCGGACGAACTACGCCCACTGGACACCCCGGAGGTTCCGGCCGCCTGACGGCTATTGACGTTTCATTCAACTTCTTTCATCCTGCATAAAGTCATGCAGTAGGGGTTGAGAGGGCGGCGCACCGTGGCTGAACTTCTGGAACAGCACTCCATCGACGTCGTCCCGGACAGTGCCCGGCACGGGCGCGCCTTCAACCAGTTCACGCTCTGGGTCGGCGCCAACCTGCACATCACCGCCGTCGTCACCGGCGCCCTCGCCGTCGTCTTCGGCGGCGACGTGGTCTGGTCGCTGATCGGGCTCGTCGTCGGCAACCTGCTCGGCGGCGCCGTCATGGCCCTGCACTCCGCGCAGGGACCCAAGCTCGGACTGCCCCAGATGATCCAGTCCCGGGCCCAGTTCGGCGTCAAGGGCGCCGTCGTGCCGCTGCTCCTCGTGATCCTCATGTACGTCGGCTTCTTCGCGAGCGGCAGCGTACTCGCGGGTCAGGCGACGGCCGAGCTGACGCACACGAACGACACCACCGGCATCATCGTGTTCGCCCTCGTCACGGCCGTGGTCGCGGCGGTCGGCTACCGGGTCATCCACGTCCTCGGCCGCGTCGCGAGCGTCGTGTGCGCCCTCGCCTTCGTGTACCTGGGGATCCGGCTCCTGGACCGCGTCGACCTCGGCGACCTGCTGGGCGACGCCCACTTCTCGCTGCCCATGTTCCTGCTCGCGGTCTCGCTCTCGGCGTCCTGGCAGCTCGCGTTCGGGCCGTACGTCGCCGACTACTCGCGCTATCTGCCGCGCACCACCAGCGCCAAGGCGACGTTCTGGTGGACGCTGTCCGGCTCGGCGCTCGGCTCGCAGTGGTCGATGGCGTTCGGTGTGCTGGTCGCGGCGAGCGCGGGCGAGAAGTTCCTCGACGACCAGGTCGGCTACGTCGTCTCGCTGGGCGGCGCGGGCCTGGTGGCGTCCCTCTTCTACTTCGTGATCGCGTTCGGCAAGCTCACCATCAACGTCCTGAACACGTACGGCGGGTTCATGTCGATGGTGACCGGCATCAGCGGCTTCCGCGGCCAGCGCGCCCTGTCCCAGCGCGGCCGGGCCCTCTACATCGCGGTCATCATGGTCGCGGGCACGGCCGTCGCCCTGGCCGGCAAGGACAGCTTCCTGAACTCCTTCAAGGACTTCCTGCTGTTCCTGCTGACGTTCTTCACGCCGTGGAGCGCCATCAACCTGGTCGACTACTACCTGATCTCGCGCGAGAAGTACGACATCCCGGCCCTGTCCGATCCGCACGGCCGCTACGGCGCCTGGCGCGGGGACGCCCTGGTGGTCTACGCGGTCGGGCTCGTCGCCCAGTTCCCGTTCCTGGCCACCTCGTTCTACACCGGACCGCTCGTCGGCCCGCTCGGCGGCGCCGACATCTCCTGGATCGTGGGCCTCGTCGTCCCGGCGGCCCTGTACTGGCTGCTCGCCCGGCGCGACACCTCGCACGTGCCGGAGGCGACGATCCTCGGCACGGAGGTGCCCGCCCCCGCGACAAGAGGGGGGCTAGCCCCACTGTCTTCGGGCGAGCGGCTCCGTAACGTGGAGCAGCATGGAAGCCCGCGAACGCGCACGTGACGCCGAACTGAAGAAGGACCTCGACGCCACCTTGCATGCCCGCAAGGAGCTGGGCGAGGAGTACGAGTCCGCGTTCGTGGACTCCTTCCTCGACAAGGTCGAGCAGCGCCTGGACTCCGCCGTGGACCGGCGGGTGCGCAGGCAACTGGCCGAGCAGCAGATGGTCGTGGCGCGCGGCGCGCGCGGCGGCCGCTCCGAGAGCGACAGCTGGGGCGAGCGCTTCGGCTTCGCGGTCGTCTCCCTCGTCCTCGCGATCCCGCTCTCCGCCATCGCCGTGGTCAACGCCGACCTGCCGGGGCTGCTCATCGCCTGGGGCGGCATCGTCGGCGTGAACGCGCTGCACACGGGCCGCTGGCCGCGGTTCGGCTCCGGGCGGCGCGAGCGGCGGGACGCGGACGGGAGCGACTGGGAGGGCTGAGCCGGGTCCGGCGCCTCACGCCTGGCGCGTCGGCAGCACGATCGCCTGGCGCAGGTTCACGTGGCGGGGGCGGCTCGTCGTGTACGCGATGAGGTCCGCGACGTCGTCCGCACCGAGCCCGATCAGCGCGTCGAACATGCCGTCCAACTGACCGGAGAGCTCCGCGTTGTCGACGTGGGAAGCCAGCTCCGACTCCGTGAGGCCGGGCTCGACGTTCGTGACGCGGACGTCGCGCGGGCCGAGCTCGGTGCGCAGGGACTGCGACAGGTACGTCAGGGCCGCCTTCGTCGCGCCGTACACCGCGTAGTTGGGGAACGGGACGTGCGCGCCGATCGACGAGATGTTGACCAGGTCCGCGGTGCCGCCCGCCTCGGCGGCCGCGATCAGGTCGGGCACGAAGGCGCGGATGACGCGGAGCGCTCCGGACACGTTCGTGTCGAGCATGCGCTGCCACTCGTCGGCGCGGCCGTCGGTGACCGGGTTCGGCAGCATCACCCCGGCCGCGTTCACGATGAGGTCGACGCGTCCGTACGCGGCGCGCACCTGCTCGGCGGCAGCGTCCACGGAGGCCGGGTCGGTGAGGTCGGCGGCGACCGCGAGGGCCTGGCCGCCGTCCGCCGCGATCTTCTGCGCCAGCTCCGTGAGCCGGTCGGCGCGGCGGGCGAGCAGGGC
>NZ_JAAGMG010000745.1 GCF_010548525.1 Streptomyces sp. SID14478 | reverse complement strand
CGTCCGTCGCGGTGATCAGCGCCGGCCTCGATCTCGACTTCGGCCTCCCGCTGTTCACCGAGCCGCTGGCGCCGACGTACGTGATCACCGGCGCGGACGCCCCGGCGGACCGGCTCGCGGCGGCCCGCAAGGCCGGGACCGAGGTGCTGATCGCGGGCGAGGGCAGCGCGGTGGACCCGGACCGGGCGGTGCGGGAGCTGGCCGAGCGGGGTCTCACCCGGCTGCTCACGGAGGGCGGGCCGCGGATGCTGGGCCAGTTCGTTGCCGCACAGGTGCTCGACGAGCTGTGCCTGACGGTGTCCCCGATGCTCACGGCGGGCGATGCGCAGCGTATTGCGTGGGGCTCCGCGCTCGCCGTGCCGGAACGTTTCGAGCTGGCATCTCTCCTGGAAGAGGACGGTTTCCTCTTCACCCGATACCGTCGGACCCGACACTCGGCGGAATGATCCGTTCCGTTTAGCTTCCGCTGGGCACACTAAATCTCGCAGACCCCGTGCGACTACGGGGCAGGATGGTTTTTGCAGGTCCCCCAGGGGTACGCCGCGAGGCGACCCACGGTAGGAGAAGAAGGGCGCCCGTCGTGTTCACGAGCGTATTGATGATCGAGAAGGCCCTGACGTCCGCCGACGTGGAGTTCGTCACCACTTTGCACGGCGACGAGGAAGTCTCCTTCCACGTGCTGCTCCAGCCCCGGGGCGACCAGGCGGACCGCCTGTTGCGGGCCATCGACGACGTCGCCATGGGCGAGCTGGACGAGGCGAGCCGGGAGGACGAGGTCCCCGAGGGCGACGAGGCCAAGGAGCCCGCGGAACAGGCCCTGAACGTCTCCCTCACCGCGCTGCACCAGGCGGGTAGCGCCGCCGTCGGCCGGATCGTCGAGGACCACCCCCTCGACGCGCTCAAGGCGCTCGTCGACGAGGTCAAGGCGGACGAGGTGATCGTGCTGACCGACCCGCACTACGTCGAGGAGTTCTTCCACCGGGACTGGGCCTCGCGGGCCCGGCACAAGGTGGGCGTGCCCGTCCTGAAGCTGTTCTCGTACAGCAAGGCGTGACGCCGGGCTCGGATGCGGGACGGGCGGGGCCGAGGCAATAGGCTGGGCCCGTTCCGCGGGCGCGCTGCCCACGGAGCGGCACATCCGAGCACCTCAGGGGAGAGACACGTATGGCACCCGGCCTGCCCACTTCTACCGCCGCCATGGACCGACCGCACTTCATCGGCATCGGCGGCGCCGGGATGTCGGGCATCGCCAAGATCCTCGCCCAGCGCGGCGCGCGGGTCGCGGGCAGCGACGCGCGCGAGTCCGCCACGGCCGAGGCACTGCGCGCGCTCGGCGCCACGGTGCACATCGGGCACGACGCGGCCCACCTCGCCCCCGACGCCACCTGCGTCGTCGTGTCGTCCGCGATCCGCGAGGACAACCCGGAGCTGGCCCGCGCCGCCGAACTCGGCATCCCGGTCGTGCACCGCTCCGACGCCCTCGCCTCGCTCATGGACGGCCTGCGCCCGATCGCGGTGGCGGGCACCCACGGCAAGACGACCACCACGTCGATGCTCGCCGTGTCCCTGAGCTCTCTCGGCCTGAACCCGTCCTACGCCATCGGCGGCGACCTCGACGTCCCCGGCTCGAACGCGCTGCACGGCGAGGGCGACATCTTCGTCGCCGAGGCCGACGAGTCGGACCGCAGCTTCCACAAGTACCGGCCCGAAGTCGCGATCATCCTGAACGTCGAGCTCGACCACCACGCCAACTACGCGTCGATGGACGAGATCTACGACTCCTTCGAGATCTTCACGTCGAAGATCGTCCCCGGCGGCACGCTCGTCATCGCCGCCGACCACCCCGGCGCCGTCGAACTGACCCGCCGCATCCGCGACACGACGTCCCTCAAGGTCGTCACCTACGGCGAGTCCGAGTCGGCGGACATCCGCATCCACAAGATCACGCCCCGCGGTCTGACCAGCGAGGTAACGGTCCTTCTGGACGGCAAGCTGCTCACCTTCACCGTCTCGGTCCCCGGCCGCCACTACGCGCACAACGCGGTCGCGGCGCTCGCGGCAGGCGTCGCGCTCGGCATCCCCTCCCGCAACCTGGCGGGGGCGCTGAAGTCCTACACGGGCGTCAAGCGCCGCCTCCAGCTCAAGGGCGAGGAGAACGGCGTGCAGGTCATCGACTCGTACGCGCACCACCCCACCGAGATGACGGCGGACCTGGAGGCGATGCGCGCGGCGGCCTCCGACGCGCGCCTCCTCGTCCTCTTCCAGCCCCACCTGTTCTCCCGCACCCAGGAGCTCGGCACGGAGATGGGCCAGGCACTCGCCCTCGCGGACGCCTCCGTCGTCCTCGACATCTACCCGGCGCGCGAGGACCCGATCCCCGGCATCACCAGCGCCCTGATCGTCGACGCGGCGCGCGCGGCAGGCGCCGACGTCCGGGCGGCGGCGGACAAGGACGCGGCCGTCGAGGCGATCGCGGGAATGGCGAAGCCCGGTGATCTCGTTCTCACCATGGGAGCGGGCGACGTCACCGACCTCGGCCCGCGCATCCTGGACCACCTCGCACAGCGCTGAAAAGGGGAGTGCCTCCATGTCGTACGACGTCGAGAAGCCGGACGAGCAGTGGCGCGCGGAGCTGAACCCGGCGGAGTACGCGGTACTGCGCCAGGCCGGCACGGAGCCCGCCTTCGTCGGTGAGTACACCGACACCAAGACGCAGGGCGTCTACTCCTGCCGGGCGTGCGGCGCCGAGCTGTTCACGTCCACCGAGAAGTTCGAGTCGCACTGCGGTTGGCCGAGCTTCTACGACCCGAAGGACTCGGCCGCGGTCGAGCTCGTCGAGGACCGTTCGCACGGGATGCTGCGCACCGAGGTGCGGTGCGCGCGCTGCGGCTCGCACCTCGGGCACGTCTTCGAGGGCGAGGGCTACGCGACGCCGACGGACCAGCGGTACTGCATCAACTCGATCTCGCTCACGCTGGAGCCGGCCGGGGAGTGATCCCCGGGCCTTCCTCCGGCGCATGGTGATCCCGCTCGGCCATCCTCCGGATGATGCCGGGCGGGATCGCCGTGTTCTGGGCCGCGTACTGCGCGGTGTGGCGCTCGCGCAGCAGCGTGACCAGGACGCGGGTGGGCAGGCGGGGGCAGCGTGCCGCGGCCCGGCGGACCGAGGCGTCGGGATCGTCGAGGAGGCGGACCGCGCCGAGGCGGCTCAGTCGCGGGTCGTCGGCGGCGCGGAAACGGACCTCGTGGTGCGGGTCGAGGGTGCAGCGTTCGACGAGTTCGGCGGTGGACTCCGGGTCGTCCAGGGCGAGTTGGCGCAGTCGGGGGTCGGGGTCGTCGGCGTATTTCAGCAGGCCGGTGCGCGGGAACTTGGGGTGGGTGCGCGGGCGGCCGGGGGAGGAGAGGCTGCCGTTCCACCAGTGCCAGACCTGGAGCAGCAGCCAGGGCGGGGCGTCGTCGCAGGACTCGGCGAGGAAGAGGTGGACGACGCGGTCCTCGTCGTGGGCGAGCCGGTCGACGACGTCCGCCGGGAGGTGGCGGGCGCGGGCGACGGAGCGGCGGATCAGGGGGTGGGCGGAGGCGGCGAGCCGGCGCATGGCGTCGGGGTCGTCGTGCAGCGCGTGCACCCAGGGCAGTGTGTGGCTGCGGCTGGAGAGGTCGAAGTCGTAGGGGACGGCGGACCGTTGGGCCTCGGTGAGGTCCGGGCGCAGGGCGACGGCGCCCCGCACCGAGGGGTCGGGGTCCTCGGCCAGTACGGCGATCAGGTCCGGGGACAGGTGCGGGTTGCCGGCGAGGGCGTGGCGCAGTGCGGTGTCCGGGTGCCGGGCCAGACGGCGGGCCAGGTCCGGCACGAGGGCGCAGTCGGCGACGACCCGGGTGGCGTCGCCGAGGTCGCCGCTGTCGAAGACGGCGAGCGGTACCGGGTGGGTGCGGTGGTGCAGTCGCCGGGCGGCGGAGCGGACGCCGGGGGCGGGGTCGGTGAGCTGGGCACGGC
>NZ_JAAGMG010000710.1 GCF_010548525.1 Streptomyces sp. SID14478 | reverse complement strand
CTGGCGGCCGCGGCCCGGCTCGTCGGGGCGGGGCAGGGTGCGGGCGGGGACGTGCCGCGCACCCTGATCGCCTGACCGTCACCGCTCCGCGAGCGCCTCGGCCTCGTCGGGGACCGACTCGACGCCGGTGGCTTCATCGGCGTCGGCCTCGGCGTCGGCGGGCGTGGAACGGACCGGCAGCAGGCTCATGACCGCCTGCCGGTGGACCTCGCTCGTCGCCTCGTCGTACGGGTCGGGAGTGGCGGGCACCTGGAGGCGGTGGACCTGCCCGGTGCCCAGACGGGCGTAGCCACGGCCGGGTGGGATGTCGGCGGTGGGCGTCGTCTGGGGGAGGGTGCCGAGCACGTCGTGGAGTTCCTCCGCCGTGGCCGGGCCCAGCACCACGCGCGCGCGGGTGTGCTGGCGGACCGGCTCGATGAGGCCGTCGAAGGCGTCGAACTGCTCCGCCACGACCACCGTCACGCCCGCCGCGCGGCCGTGCCGCAGCGGGACCTGGAGCAGCGTCTGCGGGTCCGTGCGCCCGTCCGCGGCCGCGAGGTGCCCCAGCGCGCTGGGGCGGTCCAGCAGGATCCACAGGGGCCGCTTGATGTCGTCGGGCGTGGGGTGCCCGGACTGACGTGCGCGGTTCGCCGCGATCAGCCGCCGCTCCGTCTCGTGCGCGGCCCATTCGAGGCTGGCGAGGGCGCCGGCGAGACCGCACTCCACGGCCAGGACGCCGGTCCGGCCGACCAGACAGGAGTAGTCGCCGGTGCCGCTGCCCTCGATGACGAGGACGTCGCCGTGCTGCAGCGCCTGCAGGGCGATCGCCCGCATGAGGGAGGTCGTGCCGCTGCCGGGCTGGCCGACGATCAGCAGGTGGGGCTCGGTGGAGCGGATTCCGGTGCGCCACACGACCGGCGGGACGTCCCGCTGCTCCTCGCCGTCCATGACCGGCAGCGTGCGCTGGACGCCGGTCCCGTCGGTGAAGCCGAGGACGGTCTCGCCGGGGGAGGTGACGAAGCGCTGCGCGCAGATGTCGGTGGGCAGGGGTTCGAGGACGTTCACCGTCAGGTGGTTGGCTTCCTCGTCCCACACGAAGTGGTATTCGCGGCCCCGGCCGAGCTTCGCGTTGAGCAGCTGCTCGATCCGGGCGCGGGACTCGGCCTCACCGTCGGTGAAATAGGCGGGGTAACGGATCGACAGGCGGTCGAACCGCCCGTCGCCGTCGAAGTCGTAGGTTTCGAAGGCCTTCTCCCACTCGCCCCCGTGGGCGTACAGGGGGCTCGGGTCCTCGGCAACGGAGAAGTACGGAACGAGTGCCTCGTACAGCGAGGACAGTCGCTGCACCTGGGACTCGTCCGGACCGGTCTGCACCGGTTGCTTGGGATCCCGTCCCTTCCATGCGGCCGCCGCCATCAGGGAGATGAGCGCCAGCAGCGGCCCGTACGGAAGGAACACCACGACCAGGATCACGGCGGCCACCAAGAAGAGGAGCGGTCCGCGCCGGTCCTTGGGGGTGCCCGACCACTTGCGCCGTCCGGCGGCTGCCAGCCGGCGCAGTCCACGAGTGATCGTGATGAGGGGATGGAGGACGTCGGTGGCGCCGTCGGCGGCCGTCCGCGCCATTTCCCGGCTTCGGGCAGCCACTTCCCGGCTCCGGGCGATCGGGGCGCTGCCGTTGCTCAGAATGCGGGGGAGTGGTCGCCTGGCCACGTCGGTCTCCTGAAGGTGTGTGCGGGTGAGTGTGCCGTCAGAACTTGATCCCGCCGAGCAGGCTGGCGAGGCTCGCGCCGCCCGCCTTGATGCTCGGGGCGATGGCCGTGCCAGCCAGGTAGAAGCCGAAGAGGGCGCAGACCAGTGCGTGCGAGGCCTTCAGGCCGTCTTTGCGGAAGAACAGGAAGACGATGATGCCGAGCAGCACGACGCCCGAGATGGACAGGATCATGAGGGTTCTCCTGGTTGATGGGGACAGTCACCATGAGTTCTTCCAGGCTCACAGCATGTATCTATACGACAAAAGGTGCAAACGGGTTGAATTTCGCTGATTTCACCCAGTCGGCAGATGGCTGGTGGGCCACCCGTGCCTGCCGCCGGACGGTCGTCCGCACTGGTGGTGATCTTTGCCTCGGCGGGGTCGGGTCATGTGCCCCGGCGGGCAGTACTCTGTCGATTCACTCGTACGGCCGCACGGCCGTATCAGCACGTATGCGAAAGGCGGTCCGGCCGATGAGCGAAGCCCCCGACCCGGAGGTCGTGGAGCTGGCCACCAAGATCTTCGATCTCGCCCGCCGGGGCGAGACGGAGGCGCTCGTGGGGTACGTGGACGCGGGCGTTCCGGCCAACCTCACGAACGACCGTGGCGACACGCTCGTCATGCTCGCCGCGTATCACGGGCACGCGGACGCGGTCCGTGCCCTCCTCGCGCGCGGAGCCGACGCCAACCGGGCCAACGACAAGGGCCAGACCCCGCTCGCGGGTGCCGTCTTCAAGGGCGAGGAGGGCGTGATCCGGGCCCTGCTCGACGGGCACGCCGATCCGGCCGCGGGCACCCCGTCGGCGCTCGACACGGCCCGCATGTTCGGCAAGGCGGAGCTGCTGGAGCTCTTCGGAGCTTCCTGAGGCACTGGCTCTGACCAGGCAAAACGGGGGTGCAGGAAATGTGGTCGCGGCGGGCGGAACCGCTGGGTCATGATGACGGCGTGATTTACGGACGCGACGGCGGGGCAGGTGGTGCCCACGTGCCGCGCGGGCCGTGAACGGCCCGTTCAGGGCCTTGGACGAGAGGCAGAGAGATGGTCTACAGCAAGCAAGAGACGGCGGGCGCTCCGACGTGTTGTCGCGTGGCCAGGTAGGTGCGGATTCCCGGTTGCGTCGACGCTTGATGTGAGGCTGTTTCCCATGTTCGAACCGGTCATAGCGCCCAGCGGTACGCTGCTCGGCCTGCTGCAGCGCGGTCGCGGCGACGGCACGCTGCACGCGCTGACGGCGCCGCGGGACGAGGCGCTCGCGGCTCTCAATCACTGTGTGCTGAGCGACCCCCGCCACGACTGGCAGGTGGAGAACCGCTCGCTGTACTACGCCCGCCTCTACCTCGACCTCCACGGCGAGCTCGGGGAGATCGAGCGACACCTCTTCGACCCCGACGACCTGGTGGACCGCGACGAGTCGCGCACCGGGCTCGCGCTCGCGGTCCTCGGACACCTCGCCTCGTACGGCAGGCGGGACGCCCTGGAGCTGCTGCGCAGGTACGCGGCCTTCGGGGGCAACTGGGCCTGGGCCCTGGACGAGCTGGCCCTGCGCGACGACGACGCGGGCCTGCGCGCCCTCGCCGAGCCGATCCTCGCCAGATTCCCCGCGGACGCCGAGGGCGAGCTCGTCGTCGCCGTGCGCGACGCGTTCGAACCACGGCCCTGGCGGCTGTGGGCCGACGATCCCCGGCCCCACGTGGGGGCACGCGTGCGTGCCGCTCAGGAATCAGGGTCGTTCGACCGCTGGCAGCGCCAGATGCGCCCGTCGGGCCCGCGCCCCGAATGGAGCGTGCAGGCCGTCTTCGACTGGGCGCAGGAGGGCTTCGAACGCGGGGCCGTCCTGTACGTGCCCGCCGCGCGCTGCCTGACCGCGGTCGCCGGGCCAGAGGACCGCCCCCAGATCGTGCGGGCCGCGCAGGACGGCACGGACGGGGCGCGCTGCACCGCGCTGCGCTACCTCGCCGACGCCCACGACCCCGACGTGTACGACCTCGTCGAGGCCGCCGTGGAGTCCGGTTCCCGGGTGGTCGTCGACGCCGCACTCGACGCCTTCGAACGCATGCGCAGCGCCGCCGTGGTGGAG
>NZ_JAAGMG010000681.1 GCF_010548525.1 Streptomyces sp. SID14478 | reverse complement strand
CCCGCCCGGCGGACGCCACCGCGGCCGGGGAGCGGGGCGCCGGGCCCGCGCCCCGGATGCGCGCGCTCCTCGCCGCCAACGTGATCTACGTCTTCTGCCTCAACGTCCCCGAGATCGCGCTCCCCCTCGTCCTGGTGACCCAGCTCCACGCCTCCTCGGCGTGGCCGGCGGCCGTCTTCGTGGCGAACACGGTGCTGGTGGTCACCCTGCAGGTACCGGTCACCGTCCTGCTGTCCCGCTTCCCGCGGCGGGCGGTGCTGGCCCTCTCCGGCGTCGTGCTTGCCGCGTCCTACCTCGGGTTCCTCGCGGCCACCTCGCTGGGGCACGGCTGGGTCGCACCGGCCGTCGCCGCGGTGTCCGTGGTCTGCACGGTCGGCGAGATCCTCTACGCCGGCAGCGCCACCGCCCTCGTCACCGCGCTCGCCCCGCCCCACGTCCTGGGACGCGCCCTCGCCCGCTTCCAGCTCTCCACCGGCTTCGGCCTCGCCGTCTCCCCCGCGGTCATCACCGCACTCGCACCCCACGGACCCGCCGCCCTGTGGGGCAGCCTCACCGCCTCGACCCTCCTGTCCGCCTCGGCCGTCGCCACCGAGAAGGACAAAAGGCGGGCTACGGCCACCGTTTGACGACCTTCGCCGGGGAGTCCGGGGCCGGCCACACCTGGATACGGGCCGCTGCCCAGGGCGGCCGGGCCGCCCTGGGGCCCGTAGGAAGCGCCGCGCCGTCGCTGGTCCCCGCCCCGCGAGATCGACATCGTCGCGGTGGCACCGCAAGCACCCTTACGCTTCAGCCCTGTTGGCACACTTGACCGAGTCGTGGGCTCGGTGCCGGAGGGAGCGCAGCGTGAGGCAGGACGAATCGGGTGCCGTGGTGATCGACACCAGCAAGCCGCACCCCGCGCGGATCTACGACTACCTGCTGGGCGGCAAGAACAACTACCCGGTGGACCAGGAAGCCGGTGAGCGGCTGATCGCCGCGGCGCCCGAGGCGCGGATCGGGGTGCGGGCGAACCGGGCGTTCATGGAGCGCGCCGTGCGCTATGCCGTGGGGCAGGGGGTGCGCCAAGTGCTGGACATCGGGGCCGGGTTGCCCACTGCGCCCCATGTGCACGAGCTCGCCGAGCAGGTCACGTCGCAGGCCGTGCGCGTCGCCTACGTCGACAACGACCCGATCGTGAAGGCCCACGGGGACGCCCTGCTCAGCCGCGCCGGGACGACCGGCATCGTCCTCGGTGACGTACGGGACCCGCGGAGCGTCACCGGGAGCCCCGAGGTGCGCCGGCTCATCGACTTCGACGAGCCGGTGGTGCTGCTGCTCGTCGCGGTGCTGCACTTCCTCACCGAGGCGGACGAACCGGCCCGTGTCGTCGCCGAGTTGCGCGACGCGCTGCCCGCCGGGAGCTATCTGGTGCTGTCGCACGCCACGGGCGACTTCGCCGATCGCAGCGCCGCCGAGGCCGGGTACAGCAGCAAGGCCTCCGCGTCCCTCAACCTCCGGTCCAAGGGCGAGGTGGAGCGGTTCTTCGACGGGTTCGAGCTGGTGGAGCCGGGGCTCGCCCAGGTCTCGTACTGGCGGCCCGACTCCCCGCCGCCCGCGGCGGAGGCGACGATCGGGTTCTACGGGGGTGTGGCCCGCAAGACCGGGTGAGGCGCCGGCGCCCCCGTCACTTGCGCAGGGAACCCGCCGTCTTCAGCAGCCGGTCCGCCCGCTCCCGCAGCTCCGGATGCGCGTTGACCGTGTTGCGCAGCCCCCGCACGGGCCGCCGCCACAGCCGGTGCGCCGTCGCCACGGGGTGGGCGTGGCGGGCCGCGAAGCCCTCGGAGACGCGCAGTTCACGGGTCTTGAGCCAGTCCTTGTACTCCTTCTCGCCGCGCCCCCAGTCCATGAGGCGGATGCCCTGCCGGCCGGCCGCCTCGACCATGCGCAGGTGCATCAGCAGGCCGGGTGAGTAGTAGCTGAACTCGGGGTCGTACGCGGTGAACCAGGCCGCGAAGACCGTGCGGGAGGTCGGGCCGAAGTGGGCCGCCACCGGGCGGTCGCCCGCGTAGACGACCGAGAGGACGCCGTTGAAGTGGTCCTCGCGGACGTGGAAGAGGTGCTCGGCGAGGGCGACGATCCAGGGGCGGGCGAAGCGGTCCATCCGGCCCGTCCTGCGGTACTGGGCCGACTTCCACGTCATGAGCCGGCGCAGGACCTCGGGGTCGCGCTCGTCGTAGACGAAGCGCATCTCCCCGACGTTGCGGGTCAGGCGGCGCTCCTTCTTCAAGGTCGTCTTCGCCTGGCCGGGGTAGGCCGCGCGCAGCCACTCCTCGTACGAGTCGTGGCCGCCGTCCTTCAGGTCGAGCACCGGTGACGCGAAGGTGCCGGTGACGTACCGGCTGAAGGGTTTCTGCTCCTCCACGAGGTGGTCGAACTCGAAGACCGCCAGGCCGCAGGCGCGCAGCAGTTCCTGCGCGTCCCAGCCGATCCCGGGCCTGTGCACCAGCGCCTGGCAGTCCGACAGTCCCAGGCCGATGGCGCGGCCCACGCCCAACGGGCCTTTCTCGTACGGGAAGAAGCCGACCGGTTCGCCGCCCTCGTGCAGCACCGCCACCTGCGCACGCCCCCGGTGTCTGCCGACGGCGGTCGCGAACTCCGGTGCCAGGAAAGGATTCTGGTAGTCCGGCGACTGGTCCATCGTCTCGTGCCAGGCCCCGCGGAGCGCGGTGCTCAGCTCCTCGGGTCTGCAGGTCGTGATCTTCACCTGAGGACGCCCCCCTGTTCCCCCATGGGGCTCAAAGGTCGCGAAACAGTACGCACGCTGTCAAGAGTGCTTCCCTCAGGATCAGTTCGGGGCTGCGTGTCACATTCGTGCGGGGGCGCGGGTCAGTCAGGCAGCGGATCACTTCCGCCCGACAAAACGCCTGCTGAGGAGTGCCCGATGTCTGTCGCCCACACCGTCGTCACCGTTGTCGCCGCCGTCATGGCCGGTTTCTCCGCCTACTCCGTCTTCGCCCGCGCCGAGTGGGCCGTCAAGCCGATGGCCGACTACGGGGTGCCCGCCTCGTGGACACCGTGGCTCGGCACCGCCAAGGCCGCGGGCGCCGTCGGCCTGCTCGTCGGGCTCGCCGTGCCCGCCGTCGGCGTCGCGGCCGCGATCGGCCTCGTCCTGTACTTCGCCGGGGCCGTGATCACCGTGGTGCGGGCGCGCTGGTTCTCCCACGTGCCGTTTCCGCTGGTGTACGCGGCCCCGGTGGTCGCCGCGCTCGTCCTGTCCTAGGACCTGTCGTCAGACCCCCGTCCGCCCCGCGACGCCCGGCACGCGCTCTCGTGGTTCACGCCTCCTGGATACGGGCGTGGATGTGCATGTCGTGCCAGCCGTCCGTGTGCAGCACCGAGCTGCGGGCCGTGCCCTCCAGGTCGTAGCCGGACTTGAGGGCCACCCGGCACGAGGCCTCGTTGCGGGTCGAGTGCTTCAGGTCCAGGCGGTGGAAGCCCGCCGCGAGCGCCCACTGCGTGAGCGCGGCCAGCGCCCTGGGGGCCACGCCCCGGCCGCGGGCGGCGGGCAGCACCCAGTAGCCGATCTCCGCGACGCCGTCGGCGAGGATCATCTCGCGCAGCGCCATCCGACCCAGCGGCTCGCCGTCGGCGGCCCCGGTCACGAACCACTGCGCGGCCGTCTCGGTGCGCCAGGTCTCGTGCGTCCCCTCGATCCAGCCGAGGGCCTCTTGCGGGGAGTCCATGCGGCGCGCGTGCCAGTAGCGCAGGGTCGGGTCCTGGAAGGCCGCGTGGACGGCGGCGGCGTCGCCCGGCTCCAAAGGGCGCAGCAGCAGGTCGCCGTCGGCGGTTGCCAGGGTCGGCTGGGGGACGGCGGACAGCGTGCCCGGCGCGATGACGGGCGAGGTCTCGATCGGCATGATCCGCATCATGGCCGCACCCCGCCCGCCCGCGCACCCGATTAGACGCGACCGGGGCGCCGGTCACCGCCGATCCGACCCATCTGACCAGCGCGTACGCCAGCTGTTGCAGCATGTGCACGGTCGTTGCGCGGGGTTTGTTACCGTCCCCGGGACACCTACCGGAGGGACACGATCACCGTGCAACGGCACCGGACCGTCGCCGTCTGTCTCGGCGAGACGATGGCGCAGGTCACCCCCGCCGACGGGGAAGGGCTGGAGCGCAGCCGGGAGCTGCGGCTCGCCGTGGCGGGCGCGGAGTCGACCGTCGCGCAGTACCTCGCCGACCTCGGGCACGGGGCGGCCTGGGTGAGCCGGGTCGGGGACGACCCGTTCGGGCGGCGGATCGTGGCGGCGGTCGCCTCGCGCGGCGTGGACGTGAGCGGCGTACGCACCGATGCGCAGGCGCCGACCGGCGTCTACTTCAAGGACCCGGGACCCGACGGCACCCGCGTGCACTACTACCGCAGCGGGTCGGCGGCCTCCCGGATGTCGGCCGCCGACGCCGACCTCGTCGACCTGACCGGCGCCCGCCTGCTGCACCTGACGGGGATCACCCCCGCCCTGTCCGAGGGGTGCGCCGCGCTCGTCAGGACGCTGCTCGACCGGGCACACGACGCCGGCACGCTCGTGTCGTTCGACGTCAACTACCGCCCTGCGCTCTGGGGTTCGCGCGACGAGGCGGCGAACATGCTGGACGGGCTCGCCCGCCGCGCCGACCTCGTGCTCGTCGGCCGCGACGAGGCCGAGGCCCTGTGGTCCACCCCGACCGCCGACGACGTCCGCGACCACCTCGCCCCGCGCGGCACCCTCGTCGTGAAGGACGGCTCCATCGGCGCGACCGAATTCACCGACGGGGCACGGGAGTTCGTGGCGGCGCCCGCCGTGGACGTCGTCGAGGCCGTCGGCGCCGGGGACGCCTTCGCCGCCGGGTATCTCGGCGGCGTGCTCAGCGGGGCGACGGCCCGCGAGCGGCTCGCGCTCGGGCACCGGCTGGCCGGGCGGACCCTGCGCAGCATCGAGGACTACGTGCCCGCCGTCGCGCCGGCCCCGGAAGGGACGTGACGTCGTGTCGCAGACCGTGCGGCGGGCCATCGACATCCTGGAGTTCGTCGCCCGCAAGCCCCGCACCCAGACCGAGGTCGGCGAGCACCTGGGCGTGCACCGGTCGACGGCGCTGCGCATCCTGGAGTCGCTCGCCGAGGGCGGTCTCGCGCGCCGCCTGCCCGACGGGCGGTACGCGGTCGGGTACCGGCTGGCCGGGCTCGCCCACCTCGCCCGGGAACAGTTCGGGCTGGCCGACGTGGCGGGCGAGGGGCTGCGCGCGCTCGGCGAGCGGTGCGGGCACACCGTGCACCTCGCCGCGCTGGAAGGCGACCGGATCGTGTACGTCGACAAGGTCGACCCGGTGGACGGGGTGCGGCTGTACGCGCAGATCGGCCGCCCGGTGACGCTGCACACCGCCGGCGTCGCCAAGGCGATCCTCGCGCACCTGCCGCGCGAACGCGCCGCCGCACTCCTCGCCAGCTGCGGCTTCGAGCGGCACACCGACGCGACGCTCACCGACGCCGCCGCCTACCGCGAGGCCCTCGACGCGGCACGCGCGCGGGGCTGGGCCGTCGACGACGGCGAGTACGAGGACTACGTGAACTGTGTCGCGGTCCCCGTGCGGGACAGCACCGGCGAGGTGATCGCCGCGGTGTCCGTGACCGCGCTCAAGGCGAGGGCGGATCTGCCCGCCCTCGAAACCGAGGTGCTGCCCGACCTGGTGGCCACCGCTGAGACGATCTCCAAGGAGCTGGGATGGCGTCCGTGACCGTAACGTTCGAGGAGCTGTTCGCGGGGGTGCCCGTGATGGCGATCCTGCGCGGCATGCCCGCCGACAAGTCCGTCGAACTCGCCGTACGCGCCTGGGACCTGGGCATCGAGTGCGTCGAGGTGCCGGTGCAGACCGAGGAGGCGGCGCAGGTGCTGCGCGCCGTCGTGGCCGCCGGGGCGGAGCGCGGGAAGCCGGTG
>NZ_JAAGMG010000641.1 GCF_010548525.1 Streptomyces sp. SID14478 | reverse complement strand
GCCGCGCAGCAGCGCGAGTACCTCGGTCACGGGGCGCCCGGTGACCGGCTTCCCGTCGACGGCCGCGATCCGGTCGCCCTCGCGGAGGCCGGCGCGCTGCGCGGGCGAACCGGAGCGCACTCTGGTCACCTGGACCCGGCCGTCGGCGGTGCGCCGCGCCCACAGCCCGACGCCGGTGTACTCGCCGTCCAGAGCCTGCTCGAACTCCTGGTACTCGCCCTGCGAGTAGACCGCGCCCCAGCGGTCGCCGCTGCGGCTGACCGCCTCCTCGGCGGCCTGCGTCGGGGACTTGCCGTCCTCCATCGCCTCTGCGGCCGCCTCGGTCGGGTCGTCGAGCGGCCGCTCGTGCGCGGCCGCGGCAACCGAACTGCCGGATTCCTCGGGGGGTTTTCGGCCGTCGGCGGGCCAGGAGCCGGTGGCGGCGCCGGTCGCGAGGACGCAGCCGAAGACCAATGTCAGGGCCGCCCCGCGGCCGATGCGGCGGGGCCGGGAGGAGAGCACCGGGCCTGACATGTCGGTGAGTCTAGGACAACGCGGGGCGCCGTACGGGCTGTTGACCCGCACGGCGCCCCGCGTTGCCGGGGGACTCTCGTCACACCTTCAGGTACTTGCGCAACGCGACGAACGCGGCCAGCGCCGGCATCACCACGCTCACCGCGAGGATGAGCGGCAACTTCGTGAGGACGGCGTCCCAGCCGATGAAGTTGATGAGCTGGAGCTTGTCGGAGAGCGCGACTCCGTTGTCGATGACGAAGTACTGTCCGGCCGCCAGGAAGACGCACGCGATGCCGCCGCCGATGAGTCCGGCGACCGCGGCCTCCATGATGAACGGCGCCTGGATGTAGAAGCCGGACGCGCCGACGAGCCGCATGATGCCGGTCTCGCGGCGCCGGCTGAAGGCGGACACCCGGACCGTGTTCACGATGAGCAGCAGCGCGACCACGAGCATCACCGCCATCACCGCGCCCGCCGCCCAGTTCAGGTACCCGAGCAGCCGGAAGAGGTTGTCGAGCACGCCCTTCTGGTCCTGCACGGACTGCACGCCGGGCCGGCCGTTGAACGCGGTCGCGATGACCTCGTACTTCTCCGGGTCCTTCAGCTTGATGCGGTACGACTCCTGCAGCTGGTCCGGCGTGAGGGAGCTGGCCAGCGGGGAGTCGCCGAACTGCTCCTTGTAGTGCTTGTACGCCTGGTCCTGGGACTCGTAGGCGACCTTCTCGACGACGCCCATCTTGTCCAGGTCGCTGCGGATCTGCTTCTTCTGCTCCGCGGTGACCGGGCCCTTGGCGCAGTTCGGGTCGGACTCGGAGTCTCCCTTGTTGCACAGGAAGATCGAGACGTTGACCTTGTCGTACCAGAAGCCCTTCATCTGGTTGACCTGGTCGCTCATGAGCAGCGAGCCGCCGAACAGGGCGAGCGAGAGGGCGACCGAGATGATGACGGCGAAGGTCATCGTGAGGTTGCGGCGGAGACCGACGCCGATCTCCGACAGGACGAATTGGGCACGCATAGCGCTTACTGAGCCTTTCGCAGCTTCTCTCTCGGTACTTCTCAGTGCTGGTAGCCGTAGACGCCGCGCGACTGGTCGCGGACGAGACGGCCGTGTTCCAGCTCGATGACGCGCTTGCGCATCTGGTCCACGATGTTCTGGTCGTGGGTGGCCATCACCACGGTGGTGCCCGTGCGGTTGATGCGGTCGAGCAGCTTCATGATGCCGACGGAGGTCTGCGGGTCGAGGTTGCCCGTGGGTTCGTCCGCGATCAGCAGCTTGGGCCGGTTCACGAAGGCGCGCGCGATGGCGACGCGCTGCTGCTCACCACCGGACAGCTCGCCCGGCATCCGCTCCTCCTTGCCGCCGAGGCCGACGAGGTCGAGGACCTGGGGGACGGCCTTGCGGATCTCACCGCGGGACTTGCCGATGACCTCCTGCGCGAACGCGACGTTCTCGGCGACCGTCTTGTTGGGCAGCAGGCGGAAGTCCTGGAAGACCGTGCCGAGCTGGCGGCGGATCTGCGGGACCTTCCAGTTGGAGACGCGGCCGAGGTCCTTGCCCAGGACGTGCACCTGGCCGTGGCTGCACCGCTCCTCGCGCAGGATCAGCCGCAGGAACGTCGACTTGCCGGAGCCGGACGAGCCGACAAGGAAGACGAACTCGCCACGCTCGACCTCCAGGGAGACATCCCTGAGGGCGGGCCGGGTCTGCTTGGGGTAGACCTTGGAGACGTTGTCGAATCGGATCACGGATGCGCCTCGGAGGGTCGGGGGCGTCGGGGTGGGGGCTCCACGAGGCACCCCCTCGGTGAGCGTGACCATACGCGAAGCGGCGTGCGGAGCGCAGGCGCCGTCCCCGGTTGAGCGTTTTGTCCCGGTCCGAGGCCGACTGGGGTGCCGCTTTTGTCCGCCCCGTGCCTGGTCAGGGACGGTTCGAGGAAGTGGGGCGCGCCGAAAATCCGGGAAGCTGGCACAGTGGTAGGGGGAACGGTTGCGTTTCCCGGAGCGTTGAGCGGAGAGAACCAGTGGGAAGCTGGCCAGACCACTCAGCCGGCTCCGCCGCGCGGGAGGAGGACGAGCGCATGACCTATGACCGGTTGGTGTGCGCGAACTGTGCGGCGCCTGTGAGCGAGGGGCGCTGCCCGGTGTGCCGGGCGAACCGTGAGCGCCTCCAGCAGGAGAGCCCGCTGTCCGGGCTCAATCCGATGGCCCTGATCGCGCTCGTCGCCGTTCTCGTGGCGGCCGTGGCGCTGCTCGCCCATCAGACGGTGTAGCCCCGCCGAGAGACATACGCGGAAGGGCCCGGAGCCGATGGCTCCGGGCCCTTCTGTCTTACGTACGCGCGTACGGGTTACGCGGCAGCGCCGCCGCCACGGTTGCCGGCGAAGCGCGGCAGCAGACGGAAGCCGACACCGCCCGCGATCATCGTCGCGGCGCCGATCAGCAGGACCGTGGTGCCGTCGGCACCGGTCTCGGCCAGCTCGCCGCCCTTGTTCTGGGAGCCTGCCTGCTCGGCCGGCGTGGAGCCGGTGTCCTGCAGGCTGTCCTTGCCCTGGCCCTGCTCGACGGGGTTGTTGTTGCCGTCGGGATTGGTGTTGTCGCCACCGGTGGACGAGCCGCCACCGCTGCCGTTGCCACCGGAGTTGCCGTTGCCACCGGAGTTGCCGTGGCCGCCGGAGTCGCCACCGGAATTACCGCTGCCGCTCGAGGTGCCCTCGGACGAGCCGGTCGAGGTGCCCGAGGAGGTTCCCGTGGACGTACCGGTCGAGGTGCCCTCGGAGGTGCCCTGCGAGGTGCCCGTGGACGTGCCCGAGGAGGTCCCCGTGGACGTACCGGTCGAGGTGCCCTCGGACGTGCCCTGCGAGGTACCGGTCGAGGTGCCCTCGGAGGTGCCCTGCGAGGTACCCGTCGACGTGCCCTCGGAGGTCCCCGTGGACGTGCCCTCGGAGGTGCCCTGGCTCACGCCGGTCGAGGTGCCCTCGGAGGTGCCCTCCGTCGTGCCCTCGGTGTCGTCACCGGAGCCGCCGATCAGGTTGACACCCACGCCGTCCTCGCCGGCATTCACGTGCGCCAGGCCCGGAACGTCCACCTCGAGGGCCGAGGCGGCACCCGCGGCGGTCAGCGAAGCACCGGCGGCGATCACCGCGCCGGCGGCTATCCGCGCTACACGGATCCGCGTCTTCTTGGTCATCTGTCTGCTACCCCCAGTAGCCAATCGTCAATGGAGCAGCGCCCGGGACGAGGTTCAACCGAGGACAGCAGGGGTCTCGTTCGACCCGGCCCCCGTTCACACGCGTCCCACTGATACGCATGCCGCGCGCCAGCCTTCCCAGTTTTCAGATCAGCGTCAAGGTCGTTGCGCGCGTGATGCCCGAAATAAGGCGGCTTGACCGTCGTACGGACATGTGACTGTGACGTAAAAGGCCGAAACTCCTTCACAACCGGGACCGAGACCCCGAAACGCACAAGGCAACTGCCGCTCGGTGAGCGGCAGTTGCCTTGTCGATAAATCGCGGGGTTACTTCTCCTGCTGCTTGCGCCAGCGAATTCCGGCCTCGATGAAACCGTCGATCTCGCCGTCGAGCACGGCCTGCGGGTTGCCGACCTCGAACTCGGTGCGCAGGTCCTTGACCATCTGGTACGGGTGCAGCACGTACGACCGCATCTGGTTGCCCCAGGAGCTGCCGCCGTCGCCCTTGAGCGCGTCCATCTTGGCGCGGTCCTCCTGGCGCTGGCGCTCCAGGAGCTTGGCCTGCAGCACGTTCATCGCCGTGGCCTTGTTCTGGATCTGCGAGCGCTCGTTCTGGCAGGAGACGACGATGCCGGTGGGGATGTGCGTCAGCCGGACCGCGGAGTCCGTCGTGTTGACGCCCTGGCCGCCGGGGCCAGAGGAGCGGTAGACGTCGATGCGCAGGTCGGACTCGTCGATCTCGACGTGGTCGGTCTGCTCGACGACGGGGAGCACCTCGACGCCCGCGAAGGACGTCTGGCGCCGGCCCTGGTTGTCGAACGGGGAGATGCGCACGAGGCGGTGCGTGCCCTGCTCGACGGAGAGCGTCCCGTACGCGTACGGGACCTGGACGGCGAAGGTGGTCGACTTGATGCCGGCCTCTTCCGCGTACGACGTCTCGTAGACCTCGGTCTTGTAGCCGTGGCGCTCGGCCCAGCGCAGGTACATGCGCTGCAGCTGCTCGGCGAAGTCCGCGGCGTCGACGCCGCCGGCCTCCGCGCGGATGTTGACCAGCGCCTCGCGGGCGTCGTACTCGCCGCTCAGGAGGGTGCGGACCTCCATCTCGTCCAGCGCCTTCTTCACGGAGGTCAGCTCGGACTCCGCCTCGGCGCGGGTGTCCGGGTCGTCCTCCTCCTCCGCCATCTCGAACAGGACGCTGAGGTCGTCGATACGGCCACGCAGCGTCTCCGCCTTGCGCACCTCCGCCTGGAGGTGGCTCAGCTTGCTCGTGATCTTCTGCGCCGCCTCCGGGTCGTCCCACAGGGACGGCGCGGCCGCCTGCTCCTCGAGCACGGCGATATCTGCCCTCATCTTGTCGAGGTCCAGGACGGCCTCGATCGACTCCATGGTCGAGGAGAGGGACTTCAGCTCTTCGGAAACATCGACGACTGCCACGAGACCAGCCTAACGGCTGGTGCAAGTGATCCGTCCCGGCCGTCCGCCAGGGGCCACCGCGGGCCCGCTACGGCGTCTGGGGCGCCGAATTGCCGCTGTCGCCAGGTGGCGCCTCGTCCTGGCCGGAGGAGGTGGCCGCGTAGATGCCGCCGCCGATCGCGGCCGCGAGGACGAGGCCCGCCACGGACAGCGTGATGCGGCGGCGGCGCGCGGGGTGGCGGTTGCGGGCCGAGC
>NZ_JAAGMG010000609.1 GCF_010548525.1 Streptomyces sp. SID14478 | reverse complement strand
CGAGCACGGCGGCGCAGGCGATCAGCAGGGTGGTGCGGCCGCGGCGGCGCGGCGGAGCCTGCGGCGGCACGTCCTGCTGCGCTTCCGGCAGCGCTTGCGGCGGCGCCTCCGCCTGCACCACGGGCGGCGCTTCAGGTGCCGCTTCCGGCGGCGCCTGGGCAGCGTCCTGTACGTAATCCAACGGGTCCCCCCACGGAACGCGAGGCGCGGATTCCGTATCCGCGCGCACAGGAGACCCACGACAAACCCTGCTGGTTGCACGGAAGTTGATTACGAACCGGCTACTGTCGCGCGCGCCTACGGCCTGCGCTTCTTGCCGTCCAGTTCGTCCCACCACTCGTCGGACTTCCGGTCGCCCGAGGGGTCGTCCCACCAGCGGTCATCGGGGCCGCGCCGGTTGGCGACGATGGCGGCGGCCGGCGGGATGACCATGGCGACGACGCACATGGCCACGGCGGCGGGGATCGACCAGAGCCGCACGACGCCCCAGGCCAGGACGAACAGCCCGATGCACAGGCCCATCATGGCGAAGTACATGTGCTTCCGCCGCGCGTACATGACTCCAGGGTAAGCCGAAGGACCGCACCCCGTACCAGTGGCGTCCAACCCCCGGAGGTGCGGCCCTTCAGCCGTTCTTCGCGCGTCGCGGCGCCACCGTCACACGGCGATCGCGACCTCCGCGAGCCCGCCGGTCTGCGCGACGACCGTACGGTCCGCCGTGCCGCCGGGAACGAGCGCGCGCAGCGTCCAGGTGCCCTCGGCCGCGTAGAAGCGGAACTGGCCCGTGGCCGAGGTGGGGACCTCGGCGGTGAACTCGCCGGTCGCGTCGAGGAGGCGCACGTAGCCGGTCACCGGCTCGCCGTCGCGGGTCACCTGGCCCTGGATCGTGGTCTCACCGGGCTTGATCGTCGAGGCGTCGGGTCCGCCGGCCTTCGCTCCACACATACTTGAACTCCTAGAAGAGAAAGAGCGGTTACTTGTTGGCGCCGAGCTCGATCGGCACGCCGACCAGCGAGCCGTACTCGGTCCACGAGCCGTCGTAGTTCTTGACGTTCTCGACGCCGAGGAGCTCGTGCAGCACGAACCAGGTGAGCGCCGAGCGCTCACCGATGCGGCAGTACGCGATGGAGTCCTTGGCGAGGTCGACCTGCTCGTCGGCGTAGAGCTCCTTGAGCTCGTCGTCCGACTTGAAGGTGCCGTCGTCGTTGGCGTTCTTCGACCACGGGATGTTGCGCGCGGACGGGACGTGGCCCGGACGCTGCGACTGCTCCTGCGGGAGGTGGGCCGGGGCGAGCAGCTTCCCGGAGAACTCGTCGGGCGAGCGCACGTCGACGAGGTTCTGGCTGCCGATCGCGTTCACGACGTCGTCGCGGAAGGCGCGGATCGAGGTGTCCTGCGGCTTGGCCTTGTAGTCGGTGGCCGCGCGGTCGGGGACCTGCGAGCCGTCGACCAGGTCGCGGGAGTCGAGCTCCCACTTCTTGCGGCCGCCGTCGAGGAGCTTGACGTCGCTGTGGCCGTAGAGCTTGAAGTACCAGTAGGCGTAGGAGGCGAACCAGTTGTTGTTGCCGCCGTAGAGGACGACGGTCGTGTCGTTGCCGATGCCCTTCTTCGACAGGAGCTTCTCGAAGCCCTCCTGGTCGATGAAGTCACGGCGGACCGGGTCCTGCAGGTCCTTGGTCCAGTCGATGCGGATCGCGTTCTTGATGTGGTTCTTGTCGTACGCGGACGTGTCCTCGTCGACCTCGACGATCGCCACGCTGTCGTTGTCGAGGTTGGCCTCGACCCAGTCGGCGTCTACCAGGACGTCACTGCGGCTCATGCTGTCTTCCTCCGGGGCAGTTGCGGGGGCATACGAGAGGGGAGTGCGCAAGGGGCACGGGGGCGACCCCGAGTCACCTCAAGGGGTCCTGGAGAAGCGGGAGTTGGCCTGGTCGGCCGAGGGCCCGCTCAGAAGGTGCGACAGAGCATGGCGGCGACGCGGCACAGGTCTACTGCCCGCCGCTTCGTGAGATCCGCCTGTCGCTGCATGTGTCCGATCGTAAGGACGCAACGGCGGCCGTGTCACCGGCGTGTCGGATAATGAGACACGATCGTCCGGCATGTGAGAAATGGAGGGAGCGGACGCCCGCACGGCCCGGCGCCGGGGGCGCTGTGGCTCCGCTCACTCCTACGGTACGGACGGCGCCGTCTCGCTCCTCGGACGGCGCCGCGGGGGCGTCGTCACCCGACGAGGTCGAGGTGGGAGCCCTTCACCGTGATCTCGACGCCGTCCTGGACGGCCGCCACCTTGTCCAGCTTGATGCCCGCCGGCAGGTTGTCGATCGCCTGCTGGAAGTCGGTGACCCCGCGGACCCGGCCCTCGGCCAGGTCGAACGCGCCGATCTTGGGGAGGCTGTCGGCGCGGGCCGAGACCTTGCCGTCGGTGACCTTGACCGTGCTGAGCACGGTGGGGTGCAGGGTGCCCACCGGCGTCGTCACAGTGACCGCCACCTTGACCTTGTCCCCGCCGCCGTAGGAGAGGCCGTCGATCCGCGCGGTCACGCCCGGCGCGACAGCGGCCGCGTCCTGCTGCTTCACGGCCTTCAGGAGCTCGTCGTAGGAGATCCGGGCCGTGCCGGTGGCGGAGTCCGCGGTGGCGGAGCTGAAGCTGCTGTTGAACTCCACGCCGTGCATCTCGGCCTTCAGGTCGGCGATGCGGATGCTGTCGCTGCCGCTCTTGGCGTCGTAGTCCTTGATGCGGATCTCGACGTCGTCAAGGGTGCCGCCGGCGACCTGGGTCAGGAACGGGAATCCGTTGATGGACACGTCGGGCGTACTGGCCAGGCCCTCGCTCGAACGCACCTTGTCGGCGGCCTTGCCCTCGGCGACGTTCACCGCGATGCGGTCGGCGATCACGAAGAGGCCGCCGACGATGACGACGAAGATCAGCAGTATTCGCAGTGCGCGCATGGCCTTGAGGCTCCCCCACGTCCGACGTCCCCCGGCGCTTTTTGTCCCCCCGCCGGGAGTGATTGATGCCGCGAGAGTACGTCGCCGAACGCACGGGCGACGGCCACCCGTCCACTTGTTCCCAACTTGTCGATCAAAGACGGCCGGTGATCAGCCGAGCGCGCGGCCCAGCAGATAGACCGCCGGGGCCGCCGCCGCGAGCGGCAGGGCCACGCCCGCCGTCATGTGGACGAAGCGCGACGGGTAGTCGTACGAGGCGACGCGATGGCCGATCAGCGCGCAGACACCGGCGCCGAGGCCGAGCAGCGCCCCGTCCGTGCCCAGGTCGGTCGCCCCGCCGGCCGCGATCCCG
>NZ_JAAGMG010000561.1 GCF_010548525.1 Streptomyces sp. SID14478 | reverse complement strand
GTGCGCCGGGCGCGGGCCAGGGTGCGCAGCGTCGCCTCCCAGCTGAGCACCGGGGAGTCGAGGACCAGGCCCCTGATGCGCTCGCGCAGGGCCGAGTGGGCCGCGGCGTGCAGGGCCATCGCGGCGCCGGTGGAGAAGCCGAGCACGATGACGTGCCGGGCGCCGTAGCGCACGGCGTAGCGGATCGCGGCGTCCAGGTCGCGCCACTCCGTCTCGCCCAGGTGGCCGAGGCCGTCCGGGGAGCGGGGCGCGCCGAGGTCGCCGCGGTAGGCGAGGTCGAGGATCGGGAAGCGGTGGTGGTGCAGGAACCCCATGAGGTTCATGGGGTGTTCGCGGGTGGTGCCGAGGCCGTGCACGGTGATGACCCAGGTGTCGCGCACGCCGGGCACGAACCAGGCGGGCAGGGCGCCGAGTTCACCGGGTACGTCGATGTCTGCGTGGTCGAGGCCGAGCGCCGCCTTGGGGTCGCCGATGTACACCTGCGGGGTGAGCCAGGCCTTCGCGCCGGGTTCGAGGGTGCCGTGGGTGACGCGCTCCAGCCGCCGCACGACGGTGTCCGCGGCGTGCGGCGCCGATTCGAGCACGGGCCCGACGACCGCGTGGTAGCCGTCGCCGGCGAGGCCGTACGTGCCCGGGCGCAGCGAGGCCAGGTCGCGGGTGAGGGTGATCCGGCCCGCGGCGGTGGCGTGGACGGTGAGCCTGGGTTCGGTGGGCAGCGGGCGTCCCGCGGGCGCCTTGAGCGCGGCGTCGCTGGCCAGCCGGCCGGCGGCGATCGCGGCGGCCGAGGCCCCTATGACGGCGGTGACGGCAGCGGCCGTCGCTCTGGCGGTACGCACTCGTCCAGTGTCGGGGGCCGGGCCCGCCCCGGCCAGCGGGACGGCGGGTGCGGGTGACGTCCGGTGGCTGCCGGGGCGGGTGGGGCGAGATTTTTCCGGGCGGAACCGGCTCAGCCCCGACCCGAACCCGCTCGGCCCCCACCGTCCCCCTGCCCGTACCCGCGCAGCCGCTCCCCCACCTCGTGCAGCTGCGCGTCGGTGAGGAGCGAGGGGGTGCGGCCGGGGACGGAGTGGGCGGTGAGCCAGAGGCGGCACATCCACTCCAGCTGCGCGGTGCGGTCGTAGGCGGCGGCGAGAGTGTCCCCGTATGTGATGGTTCCGTGGTTCTGCAGGAGGCAGCCTGTGCGCCCTCGCAGGGCGGCGAGCATGTTCTCGGCCAACTCCTCGGTGCCGTACGTCGCGTAGGGGGCGACGCGGACCGGGCCGCCGAGGGCCGCCGTCATGTAATGGACGGGCGGCAGCTCGGGGACGAGCGTGGAGACGGCGGTGGCGTGCACCGCGTGGGTGTGCACGACGGCACGTGCTCCGGTGTCCCGGTAGATGGCGAGGTGCATGGGGAGTTCGCTGGTCGGGGCGAGGGTGCCGGCGCGTCGGGCGCCGTCGAGGTCGACGGCGACGAGGTCCTGCGGGCCGAGCCGTTCGTAGGGGACGCCGGTGGGGGTGACGAGCACCGTGTCGCCGACGCGTACGGAGACGTTCCCGGAGGTTCCCACGACCAGTCCGTCGGCCACGGTCCTGCGCGCCGTCGCCACCAGCTCTTCCCATGCCTGCCCGAGTCCGCTCATGGCGCGCATCCTGCCAGCCGCACCGTGCGGACCCGATCCGGGAGAGGGGGCGTCCGGAAGGTCGCGTATGGGCATGGATCAGCCCGGAAAGTCGATTGGCTGGGGTTCGACGGGCATGTCGGGTCTTCCGGTAACCTCTGGAAGATTTGTCATGCACGTCGCCATCCGGGGGGAAACATGGCTCGTGATCACAAACCGTCCCGTCGCCGTGCCCGGGTCGCCGCGGTGGTCTGCGCGGCGGTCCTGACCGTGGGGGGAACCGCGCTCGCACAGCTGCCCGCGCAGGCCGCCGCCCGGCCCAAGGGGCACGACGTCTCCTCGCACCAGAAGAACGTCGACTGGCAGAAGGCGAAGAGCAGGGGCGCGCGGTTCGTCTACGTGAAGGCGACCGAGTCGACCACCTACAAGAACCCCTACTTCGCGCAGCAGTACCGGGGCGCCCGCAGTGCGGGCATCGTCCGGGGCGCCTACCACTTCGCCCGGCCCGACAAGGCGTCGGGCGCGGCCCAGGCCGCGTACTTCGTACGCAACGGCGGCGGCTGGCGGGCGGACGGCTGGACGCTGCCGCCCGCGCTCGACATCGAGTACAACCCGTACAGCGCGCGGCACAAGTGCTACGGCATGAGCAGGACCGCACTGGTCGGCTGGATCCGCGCCTTCAGCGACGAGGTCAGGCGCAGGACCGGGCGGCGCCCGGTGCTCTACACGACCTACCACTGGTGGAAGACCTGTACCGGCAACAGCGGGGCCTTCGCCGGCGACCACGCCCTGTGGATCGCGCGCTACGACGCGAGCGCGGGGGCGCTGCCCAAGGGGTGGGGCTACTGGACGTTCTGGCAGTACGACAACGGCGGCGGCCTGCCGGGTGACCAGAATCTCTTCAACGGTTCGACGGCCCAGTTGAAGAGGTTCGCGCGGGGGTAGTCCGGCCTGGCCGAAAGTCCCACGGAACCCTTGGTTCCGGGGCTCCCGAGGGGTCGATCCGGAACGCGTGCCGCCGCCCTGCGCCAAGCGGAGCGGCGGCGCTCCGGTTCGGGTCACCGCTACGCCCCACCCAGTTCATCTTCCGTTCACTCGGCTTGCTTACGTTCAGCGTGCCACTGACGTCCGAACGAAGCCTGGGTAAATGGAACACATCACGCTGCTCCTTGCGATCGTGATCGTTACCGCGCTGGTTTTTGATTTCACCAACGGTTTCCACGACACCGCCAACGCGATGGCGACGACCATCTCGACGGGCGCCCTCAAGCCGAAGACGGCGGTGGCCATGTCCGCCGTGCTGAACCTGGTCGGAGCGTTTCTCTCCGTCGAGGTCGCGAAAACGATCTCCGGCGGCATCATCAACGAGGACGGCCTCAAGACAGAGGTCATCTTCGCGGCGCTCGTCGGCGCCATCCTGTGGAACCTGCTGACCTGGCTGGTCGGTCTGCCGTCCAGCTCCTCGCACGCCCTGTTCGGCGGCCTCATCGGCGCCGCGGTCATGTCGATGGGCTGGTCCTCGGTCAACGGCGGCACCGTCGTCACCAAGGTGCTGCTGCCCGCGGTCGCCGCGCCCCTCGTCGCCGGCATCGCCGCGATGCTGGCCACGCGCCTGACCTACCGCATCAGCAAGCACACCGACGAGAAGGCCACCTCCAAGGGCTACCGCGCCGGGCAGATCGCCTCGGCCGGGCTCGTCTCCCTCGCGCACGGCACGAACGACGCCCAGAAGACGATGGGCATCATCACCCTCGCCCTGATCACCGGCGGCGTCCTCAACCCCGGCGCCAACCCGCCCCTGTGGGTCATCGTCTCGGCCGGTCTGGCGATCGCGATGGGCACGTACCTGGGCGGCTGGCGGATCATCCGCACCATGGGCAAGGGCCTGACCGACCTGGCGCCGCAGCAGGGCTTCGCCGCGCAGACCAGCGCCGCGACCGCGATCCTCGCCTCCTCGCACATCGGCTTCTCGCTCTCCACCACCCAGGTCTGCTCCGGCGCCGTGATGGGCTCGGGCCTCGGCCGCAAGGGCGGTGTCGTCCGCTGGTCGACCGCCACCCGGATGTTCGTCGCGTGGGGCCTGACCCTGCCGGCCGCGGGTCTGGTCGGCGCGGGCGCCGAGTTCCTCACCAAGCAGGGTCCGTGGGGCATCGGCCTGACGGCGGCGCTGCTGATCGCCGGTTCGGCGGTCATCTGGAAGCTGTCGCGCCGCAACTCCATCGACCACACCAACGTCGCCGACGACGACGTCGCCGCTGTCGGCGCCGCCCCCGTCGAGGAGCCCGCCGGTGTCGTGACCACGGCCATCGCCGCCGTCACCCCGCCGCCCGTCGGCACCCTCGTCGAGGCCGAGTCCTCGGCCGTGCGGTCCACGATCCCCGCTCCGGCCCCGGCCGTGACCGACCCCGTGCGCCCCGCCGG
Organism: Streptomyces sp. SID14478; assembly: GCF_010548525.1. Classification (GTDB taxonomy): domain Bacteria; phylum Actinomycetota; class Actinomycetes; order Streptomycetales; family Streptomycetaceae; genus Streptomyces. The sequence continues at coordinate 734 of NZ_JAAGMG010000561.1, read as the reverse complement.
CGCCACGCTGTAAGGAAGCAGGACCAGCTATGACGATCGACTGGGCGGCTCTCGCCTCCGTCTTCGGGGTCAGCCTCGTGGTCACCGTGGCCCTGGTGGGCCTGTTCACCCTCGGCATCGTCGGCCTCTCCAAGAAGGAGTCGGCGGCGCAGCGGGGCGGCTCCGCGACGGTCGCCACCTCCGGCGCGTACCTGTGCTTCGCGCTGTGCGCGGCGGCCGTGGCGTACGGGATCTTCCTGATCGTGGCCTGACGCCCGACAGCCCTGTCACGGTGGGGTGCGAGACCGCTTCCGGCGTCTCGCACCCCACCGTCGTATGAGGAACGTCCCACTGGTCAACGGCAAGTTGACGTGCGTTCGCGCAGCGTGGTGGACTTCCCACGCCATAGCGGCAGCAGGTGAGGAAGCCGGTGCGAATCCGGCGCGGTCCCGCCACTGTGAACCCCTGACGGGGTGAGCCAGGAACTCTCGCTGCCGGTCTCGTCGAACCAGGGCGTGGACACCCTGAGTGAGGACAACTACCGCCATGCTCGCCCTGCGCGGCGCGGCGCGGGCCGAGCGCGTCTTCGCGTACGGCGCCGCCGCCGGACTTCTCGCCGATTCCCTCTTTGGCGATCCGCGCCGAGGGCACCCCGTGGCCGGCTTCGGCCGGGCCGCCGGGGCCGTGGAGCGGCTGCTGTGGCGTGACCACCGGGGATGGGGCACCGCGCACGCCGTGATCTGTGCGGGCGGTGC
>NZ_JAAGMG010000530.1 GCF_010548525.1 Streptomyces sp. SID14478 | reverse complement strand
ATCGTGAAAGTCAACGTGCAAGCGCCGCCGACTCCGAAGGCGACGTTGACGGCCAGGGCCACGGCCAGCAGTGTCAGGCTCTGGCAGGAGTTTCGGATCTACGGGCAGTCCGCGCACATGAGGGTCGGCACGCGGGTCACGTTGCAGCAGAAGCAGGGCAACGTGTGGAAGTACCTTCCGGTGTCGATGAACACCACCCGTACCGGTGCCTACAACCTGCGGGTCAAGCTCGGGCTCAGGGGCGTGAACCAGCTGCGCATGGTGGGCGGTTCGGCGGTCTCGCCCATTGTGAAGGTCACCGTGCGCTGATAGCAGCAGGCGTCTTTGATCCCGGCGGCCGAGGGGGCTCAGCGTGTCTCCTCAGCTGCGGTCCGGAGCCTGATGGATCCGGAGTCGGCGTATTGGCCGGGGAAGGCCAGGTTGACGGAGCCCTCGGGTACGACTTGCGGCCGAACGCCCACCTCGCGGACCAGGAACTGGCTGGTGATGTAGGGCGGAGAGGAAGAGCGCCTGCTTTGGGATGGTTGTTTCCTCCCGGCGGGGCGGCCGCCGTCGCCACATAAGGCCGCCCGCGATCAACCGAGACCGGGCAATGGCGGCAGCACGAGCAGGGGCTCGGGCGCGGGCATCATCGGCGTCACGTGCGCGAGCAGAGTTCTCGGCATCCGCACCAAGGCGCATGACGCCACACCGGCCTCCAGCCAGCCGAATACGGCTTCCCGGCAGACTGCCAAGCAGCGGTCTCCGCCGCCCGGGCGGTTGGCCCACCACCGATAACCCCGTCGCGAACACCGGGGCCGCGTCCAATGCCCCCAGCCCGTCGGTGAGTTCGTCCGGTTCGGTCGAACGGGCCTGGCCCTCGGAACGGCCCTGCGAGGAAGCTGCGGATTCCGCCCATGGCGTCCTGGCGGCCGCCGGCTTGCCACGCGTGTGCCATCTGGAGCGGCAGATCCTTCGTGGGCTACAGCGCCCCGGCCTTGGGCCGCAGTGGGAAGGCCTCTACGCGGATACGGCAGCCGTTCGTCTTGAGTGGGCTGCGCCCGGATGCTCGATGCACCGGAGAAACCGGGTGCTGGAAGGATGCGTGACCGGCTCTCAGCTGCATCGTGTGCGGAAAGACGGATCACAGGGTTCGCCCTGTGGGCGGCCGGCGGGGGAGTCGCGCGGGAGGAGCCGCGGTGCGCCAGGTGGTGGTTCCGCCGCAGACACTCTTCGGTCTCAGTACCGATGCTGCGTCAGGGACCTCAACGTCCCAGATGCGGCGTCGGCGAGACTTCTGGCGGCGGCTCAAGTCCATGGTGGGCGGTCGCCTGATCGCAGGTGCATTCGTTCTCGCGTAAACACGTTCGAGGTAAGTGGGTACGGGCCGGGTGGGAACTGACTGCCGTCGTGGACATATTCATATGAATCGTCCGATTGGGCGGTTGAAAGTCCCCAGAGAGGCATTCATGTTCCGTCTTCGCTCAGCAGCAGCCGCGGCAGCCGTCGCCGTCGGTGGCTCCCTCGCCGTGGCCGTCCCCGCCTCGGCCGCCGACCTCCCGGACTTCTACTCCTATCAGGAGTCGATCTCCTCGACCGACCCGATCCAGCCGACGCCGGTCACGGTGCATGCCAACTGGGACGGGGCGAGCCTCGTCACCGGCATCAGCCTGAAGGCGCCGGACGGTCTGAGCTTCAGCCCGGACACGGACAAGAAGGTCCTCGTCAACGGCCATGCCGGCGTGATGAAGTGCAACTTCACCGGGCAGGTCCAGCTGGACTGCCAGGGGGATGTGCCGATCCAGCCACAGGACAACGGCGTAAGGGTCACCTTCGAGGTCGTGGAGAAGGGTGGCGCTGAGGGCATCCCACGGTTCACCGGCGGCATGGACGTTCACTCCCGAGATGACCAGGCGCACGCCGAGTGGCAGATCGACTCCAGCAAGTACCACTCACCTCTGTACGGCGTGAGCGCCAAGCAGAAGCTCGACATCGTCGACAAGCCGGGCGGCAAGGTGGTCCGCCAAGTCGCGGCCGACACATTCATCCCGGTCACCTGCAATGACAACAAGTGGTTCAAGGTCGCCGACGGTTCGGGCTATGTGGCTGAGCACCTGGTCCGCTACTCGCCGCCGATCCGGCACTGCAGCTGACCCACTCGCCCGGCCCGCGAGCCCGCCACCTGACAACAGGTAGTGGGCCCGCGGGCCGGAGTTCGGCGTTTTCAGTCCGTTCCGGTGAGGTGGGCGTAGACGACGACGTTTCCTGAATAGCCGTCGGTCGTGGTGTAGGTGCCGCCGCAGGTGATGAGGCGGAGTTCGGGCCGGGGCTGCTGGGCGTAGACCTTCCGGCTGGGGAAGTTGGCCTTCTCGTATTCCTGGACGCCGTCGACGGTGAACTGGGCCGTGCTGCCGTCCTGTCGGCTGACGGTGACGGTGGCGCCCTTCTTCAGTGAGCCGAGGCCGTAGAAGACGGCGGGGCCGGTGCGGGTGTCGACGTGTCCGGCCATCACGGCGGTGCCGGTGCTGCCTGGCGGGATGCCTGCGGCGTCCCAGCCGGCGAGGTTGGTGTCGTCGGCAGGGGGTGCGTTCAGCCCGCCGTCCTCGTTCCTGGAAAGGCCCTGGACGGGGGCGTCCACGCTGATGCTGGGGATCTTGATGCGCACGGGTGCCGATTCCGGCAGCGAGGCCACGGACGAGGCGGCCTCGCGGACCGGCGCGCTGTCGCTCGAGGGCGCCTGTGCGGCGCTGGGCCGCGGCGGCGTCCCTGTGTCTTCGCCGCTGTCGGCGATGCGGTAGATCATGCAGGCGGCGAGTACGAGGAGGACGGCCCACGACGCCATGCGGCGGCGGGCGGAGGGCGCGGATGGTGTGGGGGCGGTTGCCATGATGCCGATCTCCCGGTCCGTGGCGAACAGGCGGCCCCGCCCTCTCGCACCGGTCTCGACGATGTGAGGAGCGGGGCCCGGGTCAGCCCATCAGGTGG
>NZ_JAAGMG010000488.1 GCF_010548525.1 Streptomyces sp. SID14478 | reverse complement strand
GTCCGGCGGCGGCAGCGAGCGCGAGCAGGAGGAGCGGGCCGCGCTCGCCGCCTTCTGCCCGGGCGCCGACCTGCGCCTGACCGTGCTCAAGCTGCCGGACGGCCGGATGCCCGCGCACTGGGAGGAGGCCAAGGCGGCGGTCGAGGAGCTGCGCGCGCAGAGCGACCCGGACCTCGTCCTCGCCCCGCGCACCGACGACGCGCACCAGGACCACCGCGGCCTCGCGCGGCTGCTGCCCACCGCGTTCCGCGACCACCTCGTGCTCGGCTACGAGATCGTCAAGTGGGACGGCGATCTCGGCCGCCCCTCGGCGTACCAGCCGCTGACGCCCGGGACCGCCGAGCAGAAGGTGCGGCTGCTGCAGGAGCACTACCCCTCGCAGCGGCACCGGCCCTGGTACGACCGGGAGGCCTTCCTCGGCCTCGCCAGCATCCGCGGAATCGAATGCCACGCGCGCTACGCGGAGGCGTTCGCCGTCACCAAACTCACGCTCGATCTCGGCACTTCCACTGTGGGGGAATGAACCTTGCGCGTACTGCTCACCGGACACCAGGGCTACTTGGGCACCGTGATGGCCCCGGTACTGGCCGCCGCCGGACACGAAGTCGTCGGTCTCGACGCCGGCCTGTTCGCCGACTGCGTCCTCGGCCCGCCGCCCGCGGACCCGTCCGGACACCGGGTCGACCTGCGCGACGTCACGGCCGAACACGTCGCCGGGGTGGACGCCGTGATCCACCTGGCCGCGCTCTCCAACGACCCGCTGGGATCGCTGGCCCCGGAGCTCACCTACGACATCAACCACCACGCCTCCGTACGGCTCGCCCGGCTCGCCCGCGAGGCCGGGGTCAGGCGCTTCCTGTACGCGTCGACGTGCTCCGTGTACGGCGCCGCGGGCGGCGACGAGCTGGTGGGCGAGGACGCCCCGCTGCGCCCCGTCACCCCGTACGCGGAGTCCAAGGTGCGGGTGGAGGACGACCTGCACGCGCTGGCCGACGACGACTTCACCCCGGTGTACATGCGCAACGCCACCGCCTTCGGCTACTCGCCCCGGCTGCGCGCCGACATCGTGCTGAACAACCTCGTGGGCCACGCACTGCTCTCCGGCGAGGTCCTGGTGATGTCCGACGGCACGCCCTGGCGGCCGCTGGTGCACGCCGGTGACATCGCACGGGCCTTCGCGGCCGCGCTGACCGCGCCCCGCGAAGCCGTGCACGACCGGGCGTTCAACATCGGCAGCGAGGTCAACAACGTCACGGTCGCCGAGATCGCCGAACAGGTCGCCGAGGCGGTGTCCGGCTCCAAGGTGAGGATCACCGGGGAGAACGGCGCCGACCCGCGCTCCTACCGGGTCGACTTCGCCCGCTTCCGCGCCGCGATCCCCGGCTTCGACTGCGAGTGGACGGTCAAGCGGGGCGCGCTCGAACTCTGCGACGCCTACCGGAACTTCGGGCTGACACGAGAGGACTTCGAGCAGCGCTTCACCCGCCTCGCCGTACTGCGCGCGGCGTCCGAGGCCGGCGCCGTCGACGACACCCTGCGGCGGCGCGCATGACCACGGCGGGCGCGCAGATGCACGCGCTGGTGGAGCGGCTGTACCCGCTGTGCCGGAGCATCACCGGCGACGGCGTGCGTGCCACCTTGGACATCGTCGGCGAGTACGTCCCGCTGCAGGTGCACGAGGTGCCCACCGGGGAGCAGGTGCTCGACTGGACGGTGCCGCAGGAGTGGAACATCCGGGACGCGTACGTCGCCGACCCCGCCGGCCGCAGGGTCGTCGACTTCGCGGCGTCCAGCCTTCATGTGCTCGGCTACAGCGTCCCGGTCGCGGCGACCATGCCCCTGTCCGAGCTGCGCGCGCACCTGCACACGCTGCCGGACCACCCCACCTGGGTGCCGTACCGCACCAGTTACTACAAACCGGACTGGGGGTTCTGCCTGGCCCAGGAGACCCTCGACGCGCTGCCGGACGGCGACTACGAGGTGCGCATCGACTCGACGCTCGCCGACGGCCACCTCACCTACGCCGAGCACGTGGTCCCCGGGCAGGTCCCCGACGAGGTGATCGTCTCCTGCCACGTCTGCCACCCGTCCCTGGCCAACGACAACCTGGCGGGCATCGCGGTGGCGACGTTCCTGGCCCGGGCGCTGGCCGAGCAGAACCCGTACTACACCTACCGGTTCATCTACGCGCCCGGCACCATCGGCGCGATCACCTGGCTGGCCCGCAACGCGCACCGGATCGACCAGGTCAAGCACGGGCTCGTGCTGGCCTGCGCCGGCGACCGGGGGCAGCTGACGTACAAGCAGAGCAGACGCGGCGACGCGGAGATCGACCGGGTGATGCGCCACGTCCTCGCCGCCTCCGAACGCCCGCACCACGTCAAGGAGTTCATGCCATACGGCTACGACGAGCGGCAGTACTGCTCACCCGGGTTCAACCTCGGCGTGGGCTCGCTCAGCCGGACCCCGTACGCCGACTACCCCGAGTACCACACCTCGGCGGACAACCCGGACTTCGTCTCCCCGGAGGCGATGGCGGACACCCTCGCGGTCTGCCGCGAGGCGTTCGCCGTCCTCGACCGCAACCGGAGCTACCTCAACCTCAGCCCCTACGGCGAACCACAGTTGGGCAGACGCGGGCTGTACGAGGCGCTCGGCGGCCGCAGCGACACCCAGCAGGCCCAGCTGGCCATGCTGTGGGTGCTCAGCCTCTCCGACGGGGCGCACAGTCTGCTGGACGTCGCCGAACGGTCCGGGCTGCCCTTCGACTCCGTCACCACCGCGGCCGACGCCCTCGGCGCGGCCGGGCTGATCAAGGCATGACGCCGATGACCACCGAAGGCGAGCCCGCCACGACCCCGGCGGCCACGGCGGGCGACGCGGGGAGGACCGCCAAGCGCGCCATGGTCGGCAGGCTGTCCTGGGGACTGGCCGACCAGGCCGCCTCCAGCGTGAGCAACTTCGCGGTGGGGATCTACGTCGCGCGCTCGCTCGGGCTGACCGCGTTCGGCGTGTTCAGCCTGGCCTGGGTGACCTACGGCGTGGTGCTCAGCGTCTCCCGGGGCCTGGCCACCGACCCGCTCGTGGTGCGCTTCAGCGCCGTGCCGCACGCGTCCTGGCGTGCGGCGGTGGCCCGGTCGTCCGGCACGGCGCTCGGCGTCGGCGCCGCCATCGGCGCGGCGTGCCTGGTGGTCG
>NZ_JAAGMG010000442.1 GCF_010548525.1 Streptomyces sp. SID14478 | reverse complement strand
CCCGGTCCGTACGATCGTGCTCGGCCCCGACGACGAGGCCGTGGTCGACTTCGCCGCGCAGGACCCCGCCGCGAGCCCCCTCGCGGTGGAGGCGGCCCGCGGCGGTTCCCCGGCCCTGCTCGTGCGCCCGGAGGACTCGGGGGCGATGGGCGACGACGCGTCCGGCGCGCCGGTCCTGATCCGCGCGGACGTCACGTCCCTGCTGTGCGTGCCGCTCATCCCGGCCCCCGGCGAGCCGGTCCAGGGCGTGCTCACCCTGTTCCGCTCCGCGGGCCGCGTCGCGTACTCCATGGCGGAGGCGCAGACGCTGGACGTGATGTCCCGTCACATCGCCCTGGCGATGGGCAGATGAGCGGAAACGCCGGGGCCCGACCGGAGACGCGGACGCGGAAAGGCGCGGCCCGGGCCGGGCCGCGCCTCCTTGCGCCGGACAGAGGATCTAGGCGGCGCCGGACAGCACCTCGTCGCGCAGCCGGTGGCAGCAGCGGCTGATGAGCCGGGACACGTGCATCTGCGAGATGCCCAACTGCTCGGCGATGCGGCTCTGGGTCATGTCCCCGAAGAAGCGCATGTACAGGATCTGCCGTTCGCGCTCGGGCAGGGCCGCGATGCGGGGCTTGACCGACTCCCGGTCGACGACGACGTCGAGGGCCGGATCCGCGGTGCCGAGGGCGTCGGACAGCGAGTATCCGTCGTCGCTGCCGGGCAGTTCGGCGTCGAGGGAGAGCGCCGTGAAGCTGTCCAGCGCGTCGAGCCCGGTGCGGACCTCGGCCTCGGTCATGTTCGCGTGCTCGGCGATCTCGGCGAGGGTCGGGGTGCGCCCCGAGATGGTCTGGGACAGCTCCTGCTGGGCGAACCGGACCCGGTTGCGCAGGTCCTGGACGCGGCGCGGCACGTGCAGGGTCCACATGTGGTCGCGGAAGTGGCGTTTGATCTCGCCGGTGACGGTGGGCACGGCGTAGCTCTCGAAGGCGTTGCCGCGCTCCGGGTCGTAGCGGTCGACGGCCTTGACGAGGCCGAGCGCCGCGACCTGGCGCAGGTCGTCGAGGGATTCGCCGCGGTTGCGGAAGCGGGCGGCGAGGCGGTCGGACATCGGCAGCCAGGCCTCGACGACTTCCTGCCGCAGTTCCTCGCGCTCGGGGCCCGCGGGCAGGGTGGACAGGGTGGCGAAGGCTTCAGCGGTGTCGGGCGCGTCGTCGTGCGGATGACGGCGGCCGCTCTTCACCGGATTCAGGGGTGCGCTGGTGGGCGTGCGCATGATCGCAACTCCCTCAAGGGGTGCCTTGGGTTCGGTGGTCACCGTGGGAGTCACGCCTGCGGGCGGGCGTTCGACACACCCGGGGCGGATGTCAGGGCATCCCTCCCACGGACGTGCCTCCTGTCCGAAGCACTGTCTTCCGCCTGCCCCCGGACCGCGGACACAAACACACATAGGTCCCCGTCCCAGGGGTACTGCGCCAGGGTCGCAGGGTGGACGGGAAGCGGGTCGGGAACGGGTGGGGCGGGCGGGCCCGCAGGAGCGGAAGGGCCGAAAGGATGGCCGTCTTGGTGAGGGACGTCATGACTCCCGGCGTGACCTCGGTGCACCCCGACGCCTCGCTCGTCGAGGCCGCCCAACTGATGCGCGCCCAGGACCTGCGCGACGTCCTGGTGGCGGACGGGGCGCGGGTCCTCGGTGTCCTCACGGACCGGGACATCACGCTGCGCGCCGTCGCCGACGGCGCGGATCCGCTGACGGTGAGCGCGCATGCGGTGTGCACGCCCAGCCCGGTGGCGATAGGCCCCGACGAGGCGGCCTCCACGGCGGCGACGCTGATGCGCAGGCACGCGGTGCGCCGGCTCCCGGTGATGGAGGACGGTCGCGCCGTGGGCATGGTGAGCCTCGGCGACCTGGCCGGGTCCGGTGCGGCGGAGGGTGCCTGCGCCGACGGCGCCCGGGAACGGTCCGCGACCCACGCCGACGGGCCCGGAGCTGTGTCCGGGGGGAGCCCGGGCCCGCAGGCTGGTGCCGGCCCGGCGAGGTAGTGCCGGGCCGGGTGTCACCGGAATCCGTCACGGTCGACGGCCCGGGCACGGCGCGTACCCGAGGCCGGGGACCGGCCCCCGGCAACGGTTCGACGGTAGATCGCCCGGCTCGTGGTCACGATCCGCGGAGCGAGGCCGTTGTCCGGATAGCGCGGTGCACCGGCCCGCCCGGTGTCAGGGCGCGGGCTCGCGCAGGGTCTGGGACGGCACCCGGCCGTACTTGGCCCGGTACTGCTCGGCGAAGCGGCCCAGATGGCCGAAGCCCCAGCGGTACGCGACCTCGCTGACGGCGGTGACGCGCGCGTCGGCCGCGACCAGTTCGGCGTGCGCCCGCTCCAGGCGCACGCTCCGCAGGTACGTCATCGGCGGCATGCCCACGTAGCGGGCGAACGCCTCCTGGAGCCAGCGGACACCGACCCTGGCCTCGGCCGCGAGTTCCGCGGTGGTGAACGGACGCTCGGGGCACTCCCGCATCGCGTCCATCGCCCGCTTCACCGGCGCGGGCCGCAACTCCCCCGCGGGGCGTTCGAGTTGGTCGCGGTAGCGGTGATCGGTCGCCAGCAGCAGGCCGTTGAGCACGGCGTCCCTCAACGGAGCGGCGACCAGGGGGTGTTCGAGCAGCCGTGTCGTCTCGTACACGTCGTCGACGAGGGTGGTGACGAGCCGGGACCAGGCCCTGCCGCGCCCTCGGGTCAGGTCGAGTTCGGGCGCGAGGACCAGGGGTGTGCGCGGCGTGCGCCCGGTCAGCTCCTCGACGCGGCGCTCCAGCAGCTCCCGTTCCACCTTCAGGGCGAGGATCTGCCCGGCACCGGCCCAGTGGTCCACGACGGTGGCGCCGACGGGCTGGAACAGCGCGGCGCGGCCGGGCGTGGTGGTCACCTCGGCGCGGCTGCCCTGGTGCCAGGACATCGGGGCACCGACGGGGATGTTCACGTGGTACGTGCCCAACTCCCCGCAGCTGACCCGGACATCGGCGCCGCAGCGGAGGTCGCCGACGGTGATGCCGCCGAGTTCGAGCACCTCGAAGGCGGCGCCGAACCGCTCCGGGGTGGCCAGCACGTCGAGCCGGTTGGTGTAGAAGGCGACCTTGATCGCTTCCATGGCCTGTTCGACGTCGACCGTCCGCAAGGACGTCCTCGCCACGTTGTCTCCTCATGATGCCTCGTCGTACGCGCCCAACTCAGCAGCGTACGGCGAGACTTCCGAGGGCGCGACGGGCCATGGGGCCCCGGTGCCGGTCCGGTGGGCCCCGGCGCGACGACCTGGTCAGGCACCCCGGGCACGGCTCAGCGGGCGCGCTCCACGCGGCGCTCGTCCCAGACCGGTTCCGGGGTCTCCCGGACGTTGCCGTCCGAGCCGAAGACCAGGTAGCGGTCGAAGGAGCGGGAGAACCAGCGGTCGTGGGTGACCGCGAGGACCGTGCCGTCGAAGGACTCCAGGCCCTCCTGGAGCGCCTCGGCGGACTCCAGGTCGAGGTTGTCCGTGGGCTCGTCGAGCAGCAGGGCGGTGGCGCCCTCCAGTTCGAGCAGCAGGATCTGGAAGCGGGCCTGCTGGCCGCCGGAGAGCCGCTCGAACTTCTGCTCCGCCTGGGCCGTCAGTTCGTAGCGCCGCAGGCGGGACATCGCGGCTCCCTTGTCCTTGGCGTAGTCGCGCCACAGGATGTCGAGGAGGGTGCGGCCCTGCAGTTCGGGGTGGGCGTGGGTCTGGGCGAAGTGGCCGGGCACGACGCGGGCGCCGAGCTTCCACTCCCCCTGGTGCGCCACGGACCCGTCCCCGGCGAGCAGGCGCAGGAAGTGGGACTTGCCCGAGCCGTTCGAACCGAGGACGGCGACCCGCTCGCCGTAGAAGACCTCCAGGTCGAAGGGCTTCATCAGGCCGGACAGTTCGAGGTTCTTGCAGGTGACGGCCCGCAGTCCGGTGCGGCCGCCCTTGAGCCGCATCGTGATGTCCTGCTCGCGCGGCGGCTCGGGCGGCGGGCCCGCCTCCTCGAACTTGCGCAGCCGGGTCTGCGCGGCCGCGTAGCGCGAGGCCATTTCGTGGCTCACGCTGGCCGCCTGCCGTAGGTTCAGCACGAGCTTCTTCAGCTGGGCGTGCTTCTCGTCCCAGCGGCGGCGCAGCTCCTCGAAGCGGGCGAAGCGCTCGCGCCGGGCCTCGTGGTACGTGGCGAAGCCGCCGCCGTGCACCCAGGTGTCGGCGCCGCCGGGGCTCGGCTCGACGCTGACGATCTTCTCGGCGGAGCGCGCGAGCAGCTCCCGGTCGTGGGAGACGAAGAGCACCGTCTTGCGGGTCTCGCGCAGCTTCTCCTCCAGCCAGCGCTTGCCGGGCACGTCGAGGTAGTTGTCCGGCTCGTCCAGGAGCAGGACCTCGTCGGTGCCGCGCAGCAGCGCTTCGAGGACGAGGCGCTTCTGCTCACCGCCGGACAGGGTGCGCACCTCGCGGAACTGGGCCGTGTCGTAGGGGACGCCGAGCGCGGCCGTGGTGCACATGTCCCACAGCGTCTCCGCCTCGTAGCCCTGGGCCTCGGCCCAGTCGGACAGCGCCTGCGCGTAGCTCATCTGCGCGGCCTCGTCGTCGACCGTCATGATCGCGTGCTCGGCCGCATCGACGGCCTTCGCGGCCTCGCGGATGCGCGGCGAGGACACGGAGACGAGCAGGTCGCGCACGGTGGTCTCGTCACGCACGGACCCGACGAACTGGCGCATCACGCCGAGCCCGCCGCCGACGGTGACGGAGCCGCCGTGCGGCTGCAGCTCGCCGGAGATCAGCCGCAGCAGGGTCGTCTTGCCCGCCCCGTTCGGCCCGACGAGGGCGACGACGGCGCCCTCGCCGACGCGGAAGGAGACATCACCGAGCAGCGCCCGCCCGTCCGGCAAGTAGTACTCGAGGTGTGCGGCTTCCAGATGTCCCATGGTCCGCATTCTGGACGGCCGTGCGGGTGACGGGCAAACCATTAGGGCCTTCGGTCCTGGGTGCGAAGCCCGTAGCGGGGTACCCGTCGTCGCATGTGTGCCGACATCGACATCACTTCGCCCGCCGCGGACGCCGCCCGGACCGGATCTTCCCTGCGCGACCGTCTCGCCGCGCTCGACCTGCGTGTCTTCGAGTTCGCCGCCGGATCCCGCTGGCCCGGCGCCGAGCGGGTCCTGCCGCGGCTGAGCCGGGCCGCCAATCACGGGGCACTGTGGTTCGCGGTGGGCGGGGCGCTGGCCGCCACCGGCTCGCCGCG
>NZ_JAAGMG010000399.1 GCF_010548525.1 Streptomyces sp. SID14478 | reverse complement strand
CGCACGCGAAGCCGCCCGTAGCGGCCCCGAGCCGCACTCCCACGCCGCCGACCGCGGCAGCCGTGCGGGCCAGTCTCGGCGTGGAGGTGGTCGACGCGCCCCAGGGGCCCGGCGCGCTCGTGGTCGCCGTGCACGTGCCCGGCCCCGGCTACACGGCCGGACTGGTGCGCGGCGACGTCCTGTTGAGCCTCGGCAAGGCGGGCATCGGGTCGGCGAGCGACCTCGCGGCGGTCGTGTCGGACGCCCGCCCGGGCCACCAGCTGAAGCTGAAGGTCCGTCATGACAGCGGCCAGCGACAGGAGTTGGCGGTCACACCGGGAGTGGTGACGTGAGCTGCCACCGAGGGCGGCCGGCCCCTTCGGTCCGCCCAGCCCGTTCAGGCCTTCAGACCGTGCGGAAGTGTGTCGTCAACCGCCGTGCGTCGTCCAGCACATGGAAGGCGAGGCCCACCGGCGCCTCCCGGTCCGCGATCTGCTCGCCCTCCCAGGGCAGCCGCAGCGTCCACGTCACGCCGGGCCCCACCATCAGCGGGCGCCCGGCGAACGTCGTCGCCGCCGGAGTGTGCGCGTGCCCCGTGATGACGGCGACGATCTCCGGCCGGCGCTCCAACAGGCCTGCCAGGGCGCGGGGTTGGGTCAACTGATAGCTGTCGGGCAGCGGGTGGTGCAGGGCCAGCGGCGGGTGGTGGAAGGCGAGCAGGACGGGCGTGTCGCCGTCCAGCGCGTCGAGTTCCTCCTCGATCCAGGCGTACGTCTCCTCGTCGAGCGCCCCTTCGTCCGCGCCCGGGATGCTGGAGTCACACATGAGGATCGCGGCGCCGCCCACCCGGTGCGCGCGGTTCACGGGCCCCTCGGCCGCGGGCTCGCGCAGCAGGGCCTTGCGGTACGCGACGCGGCTGTCGTGGTTCCCGGGGCAGGTCAGGACGGGGAACGGCGCGGCCGGGCCGTGCAGCCCGAACAGCTCCGCCGCCTCCTCGTACTCCGCCTCGGCGCCGTGGTCCGCGATGTCACCGGTGACCAGGAGGGCGTCCACGGGCCCCGGCAGGGCCCGCAGGTGAGCGAGGACGCGGCGCGCCCGCTCGGTGGCGCGGGGGGTTCCGTCCAGGTGCAGATCGCTGATCTGGGCCAGCACGAGCATGGGCGTACGTCCTTCGAAGAGTCCGCGACGAGCGGCCAAAGGTTAACGGATTGTTGGGATCTAACCATTAGCGCTAACGGGTAGGCAATGCTTTACCGTTAATCGCTGGTGCCGTACGCGCGCGTGACCCCACGATGGGCGGGCCGTGGGGCGGACTCGCGCCCCTTCCCGCCGCCGGGCAGGATGCTGCCGTAGGCCCCTCGCCCGTATGTGTCGCTACGCCAAGGAGGCCCGGCCATGACGACCGGTACACCCGCACCCTTCACCGCCGCCGACTACAAGGCCCGCATGGACCGTGCCGCGCGGTCCGCGGCCGACGCCGGGCTCGCGGGGGTGCTCGTCGCGCCGGGACCCGACCTGGTCTGGCTCACCGGCTACCACGTACCGGCCGACACCGAGCGGCTCACCCTCCTCGTGCTCGCCGCGGGGCAGGAGCCGACCCTCGTCGTGCCCACCCTGGAAGCGCCCGACGCCGCCAAGGCCGCGGGCGCCGCCGCGATGACCCTGCGGGACTGGACCGACGGCAAGGACCCGTACGCGGTCACCGCGCCGCTGCTGGACGTCACCGGCCGCTTCGGCGTCAGCGACAACGCCTGGGCCATGCACCTGCTCGGCCTGCAGCACACCCTGCCCGACACCTCGTACGTCTCCCTGACCGAGGCCCTGCCGATGCTGCGCGGGGTCAAGGACGCCGCCGAGCTGGAGCGCCTCGCGGCCGCGGGCGCCGCCGCCGACGCGACGTACGAGGAGATCAGGAAGGTCAGGTTCAGCGGGCGCGAGGAGAACGACATCGCCCGTGAACTCGCCTCCCTGTTGCGGAAGTTCGGGCACTCGCAGGTCGACTTCACCGTCGTCGGGTCCGGGCCGAACGGGGCCAACCCGCACCACGAGGCGAGTGATCGCGTCATCCAGGACGGGGACATGGTCGTCCTCGACTTCGGCGGCCTCAAGCACGGTTACGGCTCCGACACCACCCGCACCGTGCACGTCGGCGAACCCACCGCCGAGGAGCGCGAGGTCCACGACGTCGTGCGCGCGGCACAGACCGCCGCCTGTGACGCCGTGCGGCCCGGCATCGCCTGCCAGGACGTCGACCGGGTCGCCCGCAAGGTCATCACCGACGCCGGGTACGGCGAGTACTTCATCCACCGCACCGGTCACGGCATCGGCGTCACCACGCACGAACCCCCGTACATGATCGAGGGCGAGGAGCAGGAACTGGTGCCGGGCATGTGCTTCTCCGTCGAGCCCGGCATCTACCTTCCCGGCCGCTTCGGCGTCCGCGTCGAGGACATCGTCACGGTCACCGAGGACGGCGGACGCCGCCTCAACGCGACCGCGCGGGACATGGCGATCGTGGGCTGAGCGGCCGTGCCGCAGCAGCATCCGCGCACCGACACGGTCCGCCGTCTTCTGGAGACCCTGCTCCCGGACGGCGGCGGCGCCGAGCTGCGGCCCGTCACCGAGGGCGGCGAGCACTCCACGTGGTGGGTCGGCGCCCGGCACGTGCTGCGCCTCGCCCCCGACGGCCCGGTCTCGCTGCGCCTGCGCCGCGAGCTGCGGCTGCGGGATCTCGTGCGGACCCACGTCGCCG
>NZ_JAAGMG010000355.1 GCF_010548525.1 Streptomyces sp. SID14478 | reverse complement strand
CCGCCGGGGAGTTGGCCCCGGCGCTGGCCCGGGAGGGGGACATCCCGGCGCGGCTGCCGCGCCGGGACGGGATCACCGCCCCCGGCCGACGAAGGGGCCGCACCCGCGACAGCGATCTGCACGCCCTGGTCGGCCAGCGCCTGGAGCTCCGTGGCGGCCCGGTCGTCGTGCGCGGGTGGCTCGTCGGTCACGAGCCGCGTGATCACATCGGTCGGCACGGTCTGGAACATGGTGTCCGTCCCGAGCTTGGAGTGATCGGCGAGCACGACGACCTCCGCCGCCGCCTGCACGAGAGCCCGGTCCACCGACGCCGACAGCATGTTGGACGTGGACAGACCGCGCTCGGCCGTCAGGCCGCTGCCGCTGAGGAAGGCCCGGGACACTCTCAGCCCCTGCAGGGACTGCTCGGCCCCGCTGCCCACCAGCGCGTAGTTGGAACCGCGCAGAGTGCCACCGGTCATGACGACCTCGACGCGATTGGCATGCGCCAACGCCTGGGCCACCAGGAGGGAATTGGTGACGACGGTCAGTCCCGGCACACGCGCGAGCCGGCGGGCCAGCTCCTGCGTGGTCGTCCCCGCGCCCACCACGATGGCCTCGCCCTCTTCGACGAGACCCGCGGCGAGATCGGCGATGGCCGTCTTCTCTGCGGTCGCGAGATGTGACTTCTGCGGAAAGCCGGACTCCCGCGTGAATCCGCCCGGCAATACCGCACCGCCGTGTCGGCGGTCGAGGAGTCCTTCTGCCTCCAGTGCGCGCACGTCCCGCCGTACGGTCACTTCAGAGGTCTGGACGACGCGGGCGAGCTCCCGGAGCGATACCGCTCCATTCGCTCGCACCATTTCGAGGATCAATTGACGACGTTCTGCAGCGAACACGAAACTGACAGTAACCCCAACGACCGTCTGCTTTCAGCTGTTTGCGCCGAATTACAGGTTCTGTTCGCACAACACCCCAGGAAGTGGTATAGGCGCGATCGGGAGTCCTACCCGTCGCGCCTATGCCGCCCGCATGGGCCGCAACTCACCGTGACCTGCGAGAAGTTGATCCCGGGCCGGGGAACGGTCAGCTCTCCTCGGCGATCTTCCGCGTGTGCAGCTGGCGGGCCACCTCGGCGATCGAGCCCGAAAGCGACGGGTACACGGTGAACGCGTTCGCGATCTGTTCGACCGTCAGATTGTTGTCGACCGCGATCGAGATGGGGTGGATCAGTTCCGAAGCGCGGGGCGCGACGACCACACCTCCGACGACGATTCCCGTCCCCGGACGGCAGAAGATCTTGACGAAGCCGTCCCGGATGCCCTGCATCTTCGCGCGCGGGTTGCGCAGCAGCGGCAGCTTGACGACGCGGGCGTCGAACTTGCCGCCGTCGACGTCGGCCTGCGAGACGCCGACGGTGGCGATCTCGGGGTCGGTGAAGACGTTCGAGGAGACCGTCTTCAGGTTCAGCGGCGTCACCGCGTCGCCCAGGAAGTGGTACATCGCGATGCGGCCCTGCATCGCCGCCACGGACGCGAGGGCGAAGATGCCGGTGACGTCCCCGGCCGCGTACACGCCGGGAGCGGTCGTGCGGGAGACCTTGTCGGTCCAGATGTGACCGGAGTCCTTCACCTTGACGCCGGCGCCCTCCAGACCGAGCCCCTCGCTGTTGGGGATCGCGCCGACCGCCATCAGGCAGTGCGTGCCGGAGATGGTCCGGCCGTCGGAGAGGGTGACCTCGACGCGGTCGCCGACGCGCTTGGCGGAGGCGGCGCGGGAGCGCGCCATGACGTTCATGCCGCGGCGGCGCATCACGTCCTCCAGGACGGCGGCGGCGTCCGGGTCCTCGCCGGGCAGCACGCGGTCGCGGGAGGAGACGAGGGTGACCTTGGAGCCGAGCGCCTGGTACGCGCCGGCGAACTCGGCGCCGGTGACGCCGGAGCCGACCACGATGAGCTCCTCGGGCAGCTCGTCGAGGTCGTAGACCTGCGTCCAGTTGAGGATGCGCTCCCCGTCCGGGAGGGCGTCGGGCACCTCGCGCGGGTGGCCGCCGGTGGCGATCAGCACGGCGTCGGCGATGAGGGTCTCCTCGGTCCCGTCGGCCGCGGTGACGATCACCTTGCGGGAGCCGTCCAGGTCCTGCTGCCCGTCGAGCCGGCCGCGGCCGCGCAGGACGCGGGCGCCCGCGCGGGTGACCGAGGCGGTGATGTCGTGCGACTGGGCGAGCGCGAGGCGCTTCACGCGGCGGTTGACCTTGCCGAGGTCGACGCCGACGACGCGGGCCGGGCTGTCCGGGTCCGGGGTGTCGTCCTCGACGATGATGCCCAGCTCTTCGTACGAGGAGTCGAAGGTCGTCATCACCTCGGCCGTGGCGATCAGGGTCTTGGACGGCACGCAGTCGGTCAGCACCGACGCCCCGCCCAGACCGTCGCAGTCGACGACGGTCACCTCCGCCCCGAGCGAGGCCGCCACCAGGGCCGCTTCGTATCCGCCAGGTCCGCCACCGATGATCACGATCCGAGTCACGTAGGCCATTGTCCCGCACCGTTCAAGGGGCCGCCCGGCCGGGGTGCCGGGCACTTCGCTCAGAGCACGCCGGGCAACTGCCGTACCCTCGACCACATGTCGCTCTACGCCGCGTACGCCGGCAATCTCGACCCGCGGCTCATGACGCGCCGCGCCCCCCACTCGCCGCTGCGCGCGACCGGCTGGCTCAACGGCTGGCGGCTGACGTTCGGGGGCGAGCACATGGGCTGGGAGGGAGCGCTTGCCACGATCGTGGAGGCACCCCGCTCCCAGGTCTTCGTCGCGCTGTACGACGTCGCGCCCATGGACGAGGACTCCATGGACCGCTGGGAGGGCGTCGGGCTCGACATCTACCGGCGGATGCGGGTCCGCGTGGACACCCTGGAGGGCGAGGAGCCCGCGTGGGTGTACGTACTGAACGGATATGAGGGCGGCCTGCCCTCCGCGCGCTATCTCGGCGAGCTCGCGGACGCGGCCGAGTCGGCGGGCGCACCGCACGACTACGTGATGGAGATGCGCAAGCGCCCCTGCTGACACGGGAACGAGTGCGCATCGCCCGAGATGCCGCACGGAGTGCGCGTCTCAGGGGCGCGGGGAACTGCGCGAGAAGCCCCACCGGCCCGCAGGCGGCGAACGGCCCCCGGGCCGAACGGCGCCCGTCCCTCCCGCACCCCGGCGGAGCGCATGCGGCGGAGCGCATTCGTCGGAAACGACAAGACAACGATCGCATTCCCGTGAGGCCCGGCATCTACGCGCGTAGGACTTGACCGGCTACCCTCAAGCGCGTGAACGCATCTGTTACTCCGGACAACCTCCAGGGCGACCCCTACGCCGCCGCCGACGCCGCCGCCGCGCGCCTGCGCGAGCTCACGGGCGCCGAGACCCACGACGTCGCCCTCGTGATGGGCTCCGGCTGGGCACCGGCCGCCGAGGCGCTGGGCGCACCGGCCGTCGAGTTCCCCTTCACCGAGCTGCCCGGGTTCACCGGTGCGGCCGTGGCCGGGCACGGCGGCAAGGTCCGCTCGTACCAGGTCGGGGAGAAGCGTGCCCTGGTCTTCCTGGGCCGCACCCACTACTACGAGGGCCGCGGCGTCGCCTCCGTCGCGCACGGCGTGCGCACCGCCGCCGCCGCGGGCTGCAAGACCGTCGTGCTGACCAACGGCTGCGGCGGCCTGCGCGAGGGCATGCGTCCGGGCCAGCCGGTCCTCATCTCGGACCACATCAACCTGACGGCCACGTCGCCGATCGTCGGCGCGAACTTCGTCGACCTCACCGACCTGTACTCGCCGCGTCTGCGCACGATGTGCCAGGAGATCGACCCGTCGCTGGAGGAGGGGGTGTACGCCCAGTTCCCCGGCCCGCACTACGAGACCCCGGCCGAGGTCCGCATGGCCGGCATCCTCGGCGCCGACCTGGTCGGCATGTCCACCGTCCTGGAGGCCATCGCGGCCCGCGAGGCGGGTGCGGAGGTGCTCGGCATCTCCCTGGTGACGAACCTGGCCGCGGGCCTGTCCGGCGAGCCGCTGAACCACGAGGAAGTCCTCCAGGCCGGCCGCGACTCCGCCGCGAGCATGGGCGAGCTGCTCACCAAGGTCCTCGCCAAGATCTGACCGAGGCCGGTCCCGACCTCCGTGCCGATCGCCGATCGACCGTTCCCGTACGTCTGAAGGAAGCGAACCCGTGACCGTATCTGGCAGCGAACTGCTCGACCGGGCGAAGAGCTGGCTGGCGCAGGACCCCGACCCGCAGACCCGCGAGGAGCTGGCCGGGCTCATCGACGCCGGGGACACGGCGGAGCTCGCCGAGCGCTTCGCGGGGACGCTGCAGTTCGGCACGGCCGGTCTGCGCGGGGAGCTGGGCGCGGGCCCGATGCGGATGAACCGCGCGGTGGTCATCCGCGCGGCCGCGGGCCTGGCCGCGTACCTCAAGGGCACGGGCCAGGCGGACGGCGTGGTCGTCATCGGCTACGACGCGCGGCACAAGTCCGCGGACTTCGCGCGGGACACGGCGGCGGTCATGGTCGGGGCCGGGCTGCGGGCCGCGGTGCTGCCCCGCCCGCTGCCCACCCCCGTACTCGCCTTCGCCATACGGCACTTGGGCGCGGTGGCGGGCGTCGAGGTGACCGCCTCGCACAACCCCCCGCGGGACAACGGCTACAAGGTGTACCTCGGCGACGGCTCGCAGATCGTGCCGCCCGCGGACGCGGAGATCGCCGCCGAGATCGCGGCGGTGGGCTCGCTGCACGACGTGCCGCGGCCCGACAGCGGCTGGCAGACGCTCGGCGACGAGGTCCTGGACGCCTATCTGGCGCGTACGGACGCGGTCCTCGCGCCCGGGTCCGCGCGCACGGCCCGCACCGTCTACACGGCTCTGCACGGCGTCGGCAGGGACACGCTCCTCGCCGCCTTCGCGCGGGCCGGTTTCCCCGAGCCCGTCCTCGTGGCCGAACAGGCCGAGCCGGACCCGGACTTCCCCACGGTCGCCTTCCCGAACCCGGAGGAGCCGGGCGCGATGGACCTGTCGTTCGCGACGGCGCGGCGGGAGCGGCCGGATCTCGTCATCGCCAACGACCCGGACGCGGACCGCTGCGCCGTGGCCGTGCCGGACGCCGCCGCGGCGGGCGGCTGGCGGATGCTGCGCGGCGAC
>NZ_JAAGMG010000314.1 GCF_010548525.1 Streptomyces sp. SID14478 | reverse complement strand
GGCAGTGCCCCTGCGCCGTGGCGCGGCGGGCGTCCGGCACCCGGAGGCGGTGCAGGACGCCGGTCTGCGGGGCGAAGGCCGCTGCCGGGTCCTCGGCGTACAGGCGGGCCTCGACGGCGTGCCCGTGCGGGGCGGGCGGCTCGTCCGCAAGGGCCTCGCCCTCGGCGATCCGCAGCTGCAGGGCGACGAGGTCGATGCCGAACACGGCCTCGGTGACGGGGTGTTCGACCTGGAGCCGGGTGTTCATCTCCAGGAAGTGCGCGGCGCCGCCGTCGGTGACGAGGAACTCGACGGTGCCCGCGCCGACGTACCCGGTGGCGCGGCAGGCTCGCTCCGCGGCCTCGTACAGGTGAGCCGTCACGCCGGAGGCGAGGCCGGGTGCGGGCGCCTCCTCGATGACCTTCTGGTGGCGGCGCTGCAGCGAGCAGTCCCGGGTGCCGAGCACCCACACGGTGCCGTGCGTGTCGGCGAGCACCTGCACCTCGACGTGCCTGCCGCCCTCCACGTACGGCTCGACGAAGACCTCCCCGTCGCCGAAGGCGGCCAGCGCCTCGGCCCGTGCGGCCGTCACCTCGCCTTCCAGGTCGGCGAGTTCGCGGACGACGCGCATGCCGCGGCCGCCGCCGCCCGCGGCGGCCTTCACCAGCACCGGCAGATCGCTCTCGGTCACCTCCCCGAGGGGCGCGACACCCATGAGCTCCTTGGCCCGCGTCTTGGACGCCATCGCCTCGATCGCCTCGGGCGGCGGCCCGATCCAGACGAGCCCGGCATCGGTGACGGCCCGCGCGAAGCCGGCGTTCTCCGACAGGAACCCGTACCCGGGGTGGACGGCGTCGGCGCCCGCGTCCAGGGCGGCCTTCACGACGAGGTCGGCGCGCAGATAGGTGTCGGCGGGGGTCGCGCCCGGGAGCCGCACGGCGAGGTCGGCCTCGCGCACGTGCAGCGCGTCGGCGTCCGGGTCGGAGTGCAGGGCGACGGTGCGGATGCCCAGCTCGCGGCAGGTACGAAAGACGCGGCAGGCGATCTCGCCGCGGTTGGCGACGAGCACACTGGAGATCACTTGAACCCTCACATCCGGAAGACGCCGAAGCCGCCGCGGGCGCCCTCGAACGGTGCGGTGTGGATCGCGGACAGGCAGATGCCGAGGACGGTGCGGGTGTCGCGCGGGTCGATGACCCCGTCGTCGTAGAGCCGCCCGGACAGGAACATCGGCAGGGACTCGGCCTCGATCTGCTGCTCGACCATGGCGCGCAGTCCGGCGTCGGCCTCCTCGTCGTACGGCTGTCCCTTGGCGGCCGCGGACTGGCGGGCGACGATCGACAGGACGCCCGCGAGCTGCTGCGGCCCCATGACGGCGGACTTGGCGCCGGGCCACGCGAACAGGAAGCGGGGGTCGTAGGCGCGCCCGCACATGCCGTAGTGCCCGGCCCCGTACGAGGCCCCCATCAGCACGGACAGATGCGGTACGCGACTGTTGCTGACGGCGTTGATCATCATCGAGCCGTGCTTGATGATGCCGCCCTGCTCGTACTCCTTGCCGACCATGTATCCGGTGGTGTTGTGCAGGAACAGCAGCGGGATGTCCCGCTGGTTGGCGAGCTGGATGAACTGCGCCGCCTTCTGCGACTCCTCGCTGAAGAGCACGCCCCGGGCGTTGGCGAGGATCCCGACGGGATATCCGTGCAGCGCGGCCCATCCGGTCACCAGCGACGCCCCGTACAGCGGCTTGAACTCGTCGAAGTCGGAGCCGTCGACGATCCGGGCGATGACCTCGCGCGGGTCGAACGGCACCTTCAGGTCGTCCGGCACGATGCCGAGCAGCTCGTCGCTGTCGTACTTGGGCGGCGCGGCCGGGGCCGGATCTGCGTACGCCTTGCGGTGGTTGAGGCGGGCGACGACGCGGCGGGCCTGCCGGATCGCGTCCTGCTCGTCGAGGGCGAAGTAGTCGGCGAGCCCGGAAGTGCGGGCGTGCATCTCGGCGCCGCCGAGCGACTCGTCGTCGCTCTCCTCACCCGTGGCCATCTTCACCAGCGGCGGCCCGCCGAGGAACACCTTGGCGCGCTCCTTGACCATGATCACGTGGTCGGACATGCCGGGGATGTACGCGCCGCCCGCGGTGGAGTTGCCGAAGACGACGGCGACGGTCGGGATGCCGGCCGCGGACAGCCGCGTGATGTCCCGGAAGATCCCGCCGCCGGGGATGAAGATCTCCTTCTGCGAGGGGAGGTCGGCGCCTCCCGACTCGACGAGCGAGATGCAGGGCAGCCGGTTGGCGAAGGCGATCTCGTTGGCCCGCAGCGCCTTCTTCAGGGACCAGGGGTTGCTGGCCCCGCCGCGCACGGTCGGGTCGTTGGCGGTGACGAGGCACTCGACGCCCTCGACGACCCCGATCCCGGTGACGAGGGAGGCCCCGACGGCATACTCGCTGCCCCAGGCGGCGAGCGGCGACAGTTCCAGGAAGGGGGTGTCCGGGTCGAGGAGCAGCTCGATCCGCTCCCTGGCCAGCAGCTTCCCGCGCTTGCGGTGCCGTTGGACGTACTTCTCGCCGCCGCCCGCCAGCGCCTTCGCGTGTTCGCCGTCGAGCGCGGCGAGCTTGTCGAGCAGGGCGGTGCGATGGGCGGCGTAGTCGTCGGACCGGGTGTCCAGGGCGCTGGCCAGGACGGTCACAGCAGAGCCTCCGGTATGTCGAGGTGGCGGGAGCGCAGCCATTCGCCGAGGCCCTTGGCCTGCGGGTCGAAACGGGCCTGCGCGGCGACGCCCTCGCCGAGGATGCCCTCGACGGTGAAGTTCAGGGCGCGCAGGTGCGGCAGGACGTGCCGGGTGACCGTCAAGTCGGCGGTCTCGGGCAGCAGTTCGCGGAGCACGTCGACGGTGAGGGCGTGGGCGAGCCACCGCCAGGCGTCCTCGCCCAGGGCCCACACGCCGATGTTGGCGTCGCCCCCCTTGTCGCCGCTGCGGGCTCCGACGACACGGCCGAGGGGCGCACGCCGGGTGGGCCCGGCGGGCAGCGGTGCGGGCGGCGCGGGCTCCTCGACTGGGGCGAGCGGGCGGGTCGGCCCGTCGTACGCGGGTACGTCCCGCCGCTCCCCGTCCGGCAGGACGGCGACGTGCGGGACGTCCCCGCGGTCGACGTACGCGGCCTCGAAGACCCCGTACGGGGAGCCCTTGCCGGGCGGGGCGGTGACGTGGAACCCCGGGTAGGAGCCGAGGGCCAGCTCCACCGCGGCCCCGCTCAGCGCCCGGCCCACCGCGTCCTGGTCCCGGTCCCGCACGACGAGCCGCAGCAGCGCGCTGGCGGTCTCCTCGGTGTCGGCGTCGGGCCGGTCGGTCCGGGCGAGCTCCCACCGCACGTGTGCGGGACGGGACTTGGCGCGCCCGAAGGCGTCCTCCATCTGCTCCCGCACGAGCGCGGCCTTGGCGTCGATGTCGAGGCCGGTGAGGACGAAGACGACCTCGTTGCGGAACCCGCCGAGCCGGTTGAGTCCGACCTTGAGGGTGGGCGGCGGCGCCTCTCCGCGTACGCCGTGGATGCGAACGCGGTCGGCGCCTTCCTGTTCCAGACGGACGGTGTCGAGCCGCGCGGTGACGTCGGGCCCGGCGTACCGGGCGCCCCCGGTCTCGTACAGCAGCTGCGCGGTCACGGTGCCGACGTCGACGAGACCGCCGGTGCCCGGATGCTTGCCGACGACGGCGGACCCGTCCTCGTGGATCTCGGCGAGGGGAAACCCGGGCCGCCGCAACTGACCTCGATGCGTGGCGAATTGGGAGTAGTTGCCGCCCGTCGCCTGGGTCCCGCACTCCAGGACGTGCCCGGCGACGACGGCCCCGGCCAGCCGGTCGTACGCGTCCGGCGCCCATCCGAAGTGCCAGGCGGCGGGCCCGCTGACCAGGGCGGCATCGGTGACGCGTCCGGTGACCACGATGTCGGCGCCGGCCTCCAGGCAGGCGGTGATCCCGGCGCCGCCGAGGTAGGCGTGGGCGGTGAGGGCGCCGGGGAACCGCCCGGTGCCGAGCAGGTCGTCGCCCTCGACGTGGGCCACGCGCACGGGGACGCCGAGCCGCTCCGCCAACTCCCGCACCTGCGCGGCGAGTCCGGCCGGGTTCACCCCTCCGGCATTGGCGACGACCTTCACGCCCCGCTCCACGGCGAGCCCGAGACACTCCTCCAGCTGCCGCAGGAACGTGCGGGCGTACCCGCGCCCGGGGTCCTTCATCCGGTCCCGCCCGAGGATCAGCATGGTCAGCTCGGCGAGATAGTCACCGGTGAGCACGTCGAGCCGCCCGCCGTCGAGCATCTCCTTCATGGCGTCGAACCGGTCGCCGTAGAACCCGGAGGCGTTCCCGATGCGCAGGGGCGGCCGGGTCACGGCCGGTTCCCCTTCGCCGGGCGCCCCTGGCCGGGCGGCCCGGCGAAGGCCTGCGCGATGCCGAGCCAGCGGTCGGCGTCGGCCCCTTCGGCACGGACGCCGAGGTCGTCGCGGTGGGCACGCTGGGTGACGAGGAGACAGAAGTCGAGCGCGGTGCCGGTGACGCGCTGCGGGGCGCCCTCCGGCCCGTACGCCCACAACTCACCGCTCGGCGCGACGAGTTCGACCCGGAACTCCTGCTCCGGCGCGGGCAGTCCGTGCACGGCGAAGGCGAAGTCCCGCGCCCTGACGCCGATCCGCGCGACGTGCCACAGCCGGTCGGTCGGCTCGCGTACGACACCGAGCGCGTCGGCGACGTCCTGCCCGTGGGCCCAGGTCTCCATGAGCCGTCCGGTCGCCATGGACGCGGCGGACATCGGCGGCCCGTACCAGGGGAACTTGGTCTTCGTCGCGGCGGCGCCCCGCAGCACCTTCTGCAACTCGGCTCGCCCGTCGCGCCATTGGGCGAGCAGCGCGGCGGGCCCCTGGGCGACCCCGGCCCCGGCGCCGTCGTCGACGAACGACTCCGGCGCGGCGAGGGCCTTCTCCACTTCCCCGGCGAACGCGTCCGGGTCGCCCATGGCGAGCAGTGCGGCGTGATCGGTCCAGGCGAGGTGGGCGATCTGGTGGGCGACGGTCCAGCGGGCGGCGGGCGTGGGCGTACTCCACGCCCGCCCCTCCAACTCCGCTACCAGTCGGTCGAGTTGCTCACTCTCGTCCCGCAAGTCATCGAAGACGGACAGCGGTTCGGACACGGTGCGCTCCCTGGGGGCACGGCGGTGTGCGGCGTGTCTGGAGCATGGCAGCGCCCCGGGAAACAATCAAGCGTGCTTGCATGGAAATCGGCGCGGGATGCGCCGACGGGCGGTCGCGCCCTCGGTCAGTCGGCGGAGGTCCCCTCGTCGGCGGCCCGGTTGTTGCGGTCGATCTCCGGCATGTGCGCCTCGGCCCAGGCCCGCAGGGCGCAGAGCGGTCCTTCGAGGGAGAGGCCGAGCGGCGTGAGGCGGTAGTGGACGGCGGGCGGCACGGTGGGTTCCACGCGCCGCGCGACCAGTCCGTCACGGGCGAGGCTCTGCAGGGTCACGGAGAGCATCTTCTGCGAGATGCCCGGGATACGGCGCTTCAGCTCGGCGAACCGCAGCTCGCCCGGGGCCACTTCGGCGCGGACTCCGCTTGAGGCCACTTCGGTGCCGACTCCGCCCAGGGCTTCGGCTTCGGCTTCGGCTTCGGCTTCGGCCAGGACCTTGACGGCCATCGACGTCCACTTGGTGCCGATCCGGTCGAGCAGCTGGCGGGTCGGGCAGAGCGGATCCATCAGGTCGCCGCGCTCACCGGCCCTCGACGTGGTCACCCGGAGCTCACCACCTGAGGGGAAAGTGCCGTCTTGGGCCGACCAGGCTAGTTCCCTAGCGTGACCTTGTCACCGGCCCTCACCCCACTCACCACCTGGAGTCCGCCATGGCCGAGCTGCGCCGCGTCCCGGTCAACGGCGTCGAACTGAACGTCGCCCTCGCCGGATCGGGCCCGGCCGTCCTCCTGCTGCACGGCTTCCCGCACACCTGGGAGCTGTGGACGGACGTCATGGCGGACCTGTCCGCCGACCACCTCGTCATCGCACCGGACCTGCGCGGGTTCGGCGCGAGCGGCCGGGCCGACTCCGGGTACGACGCGGGCACCCTGGCCGAGGACGCCGCGGCGCTCCTCACCGCGCTCGGGGTGGCCTCGGCCGCGGTGGTGGGCATCGACGCGGGCACGCCTCCCGCCGTACTCCTCGCCCTGCACCACCCGGGCCTCGTCCGGCGCCTGGTGGTCATGGAGTCCCTGCTGGGCAGACTGCCCGGCGCCGAGGACTTCCTCGCCGACGGACCGCCGTGGTGGTTCGGCTTCCACTCCGCCGCGCCCGGCCTCGCCGAGACCGTCCTGGAGGGCAACGAGGCCGCGTACGTGGACTGGTTCCTGCGCGCCGGCACGCTCGGCGACGGCGTGCGCCCCGCCGTCCGGGACGCCTTCGTCCGCGCGTACACCGGCCGCGAGGCGCTGCGCTGCGCGTTCTCGTACTACCGGGCCCTGCCCGAGAGTGCGGCACAGCTCGCACGGGCGGTCGGCCGCGCCCGCCTGCCGATGCCGACCCTGGCGCTCGGCTCCCATCCGGTGGGCGCCGCCCTGGAACAGCAGCTCCGCCCCCTCTGCGACGACCTCACCGGACACGTCATCGAGAACTGCGGCCACATCATCCCGCTGCACCGACCCCGCGCCCTGCTCGCCGTCCTGCGCCCGTTCCTGGCCGGGGCCTGAGACGTGAACCCGCGAAGGAGCGGGGTCAGTTGTGCGCGGGCCGCTTGCCGCGCCGGGCCGCGCCACGCCCCACCTGCGTCCGCACCGCCCCCATGCTCGCCCCGATGACGAGGGCGATCGCCAGGGCCTGCAGCAAGGACAGGGCCTGGCTGAGGACGAGGAAGCCGGCCAGGGCCGCGATGGCGGGTTCGAGGCTCATCATGACCGCGAACGTGGACGCGGGCAGGCGGCGCAGGGCGATGAGTTCGAGGGTGTAGGGCAGCACCGAGGAGAGGACCGCGATCGCCGCGCCGAGGCCGAGCGTCACCGGGTCGAGCAGCTTCGTGCCCGCCGACGCCACGCCCAGCGGCAGGCAGAGCACCGCGGCCACGGCCATCGCGAGCGCGAGCCCGTCGGCCTGCGGGAAGCGGCGGCCGGTGCGGGCGCTGAAGAGGATGTACGTCGCCCACATGGCGCCGGCCGCGACCGCGAAGCCGACCCCGACCAGGTTCAGGCCGCCGAGCCCGTCCCCGGCGCCGCCGAGCAGGAACACGCCGCACAGCGCGAGGCCCGCCCAGAGGAAGTTGACCGCGCGGCGGGAGGCCAGGACGGACAGGGTCAGCGGGCCCAGCACCTCGAAGGTGACCGCGAGACCGAGCGGGATGCGGGCCGCGGCCTGGTAGAAGAGCAGGTTCATGGCGCCCATGGCGATGCCGAAGGCCACCACGGTGCCCCAGTCGGCGCGGGAGTGGCCGCGCAGCCGGGGACGGCAGACCGCCATCAGCACGAGCGCCGCCACCAGGAGCCGCAGCGTCACGACGCCGACCGCGCCCGTGCGCGGCATCAGGCTCACCGCGAGCGCGCCGCCGAACTGCACCGAGACGCACCCGGTGAGCACCAGGCCGACCGGGCCC
>NZ_JAAGMG010000267.1 GCF_010548525.1 Streptomyces sp. SID14478 | reverse complement strand
CGGGTTCTGGCCCGGAGGCTGCTGCGGCGGCATCGGCTGCGCCTGGGGCGGCGGCGGGGCGTACCAGCCGGGCTGGCCCTGGCCGGCCACCGGCAGCTGCTGCGGCGGGACCATGCCCGGCGGCATCGGCTGCTGCAGCCCTTCCCGCTGGTCGGCGGTGGAGCGGTAGTCGACGGCGCCCTGCGTCATCCGCATGTACGCCTCTTCGAGGGAGGCCTGGTGCGGCGACAGCTCCCACAGACGTACGTCCGCGCCGTGTGCGAGCTCGCTGATCCGCGGCAGCGGCAGGCCCATGATGCGCAGCGCGCCGTCCTGCTCGGGCAGCACCTGGCCGCCGGCCCCGGTCAGGGCGGCGGTCAGCTTCTCGCGCTGCTGCGGTTCGCCCTCCGGGGTGCGCACCCGGGCGAAGTCGGCCGAGTTGTGCGAGATGAAGTCCCGCACGCTCATGTCGGCGAGCAGCTGCCCGCGCCCGATGACGATCAGGTGCTCGGCGGTGAGCGCCATCTCGCTCATCAGGTGCGAGGAGACGAAGACCGTACGGCCCTCGGCCGCGAGCTGCTTCATGAGGTTCCTGACCCACAGGATGCCCTCGGGGTCGAGGCCGTTGACCGGTTCGTCGAAGAGCAGCACCTGCGGGTCGCCGAGCAGGGCCGCCGCGATGCCGAGCCGCTGCCCCATGCCGAGCGAGAAGCCCTTGGAGCGCTGCTTGGCGACCTCCTGGAGGCCCACGACCCCGAGCACCTCGTCGACCCGGCGGGCCGGGATGCCGGCCAGCTGCGCCAGGCACAGTAGGTGATTGCGGGCGGCCCGGCCGCCGTGCATCGCCTTCGCGTCGAGCAGGGCGCCGACCTGGCGCGGCGCGTTCGGCAGCTTGCCGTACGGGTGTCCGCCGATGGTCACCTGGCCGGAGGTCGGCTGGTCGAGGCCGAGGATCATGCGCATCGTCGTCGACTTGCCCGAACCGTTGGGTCCGAGGAAGCCGGTGACGGTCCCCGGCCGCACCTGGAAGGAAAGGTTGTACACGGCTGTCTTCGCGCCGTAGCGCTTCGTCAGGCCGACTGCCTCGATCATTCTCCGCACCCATCGGAAGTTCTGAACGGTTCGACAAGGTTCAGGACGTCGGGGCACAGGCCCCCGTAAGGGTTAGGAGGATATCCGTGTGCTGACGGTTCCGGCCAAGAGCGGGTAAAGCCGTCAGCGGGGCCCGAGACCGCCGCCGAGCAGCCGGGTGCCCTCCTCGCGGACAGCGGCGGAGGCGGCCGCCCGCCGCACCCAGTCGTCCGGGGCCGGCCCGAGCAGGGACCGGAGCGCCGGGGATCCGGCCATGAGAGCGCTCAGCAGCCGCGCCTGGTCCCCGCCGCCTGGCCGCGGGGCACCGGTGAGCGGATCGCGCAGGACGCCGTGCTCGCTGACGTAGAGCTGGATGCCGGGGAGCGGGGGATCGGCGAGGGCGGTCCTGCGGTAGTTCGGCAGCTCGGTCGCGTCGACGGCCGTCAGCTGGGCCTCGTCGAGCCAGGAGACGACGAGCGTGTGCGCGGCCCGCGGGTCCGGGTACGGAGCGGCCGCCACGTAGCCGTTGCGCCCGATGTGGGCGGAGCAGCCGATGCCGATGCCGCGGACGCGCAGCGGGACCATCGGCACGGCCACGGGCAGGCCGAGGCGGGCGAGCTTGTGCGCGACCTGCGCGGGGGAGGCGTTGGAGCCGACGGCGAGGACGGGGGTGCGGGCGGTCGTCGGCGCGTGGCCCCGGTCCACGAGGACGTCGTCGAGGCGCGCCCCGTTGCCGGACAGCAGCCAGTGCCCGGCCGGTCCGTCGGCGGCCAGCTCCAGCAGCTCGTCACCGAGGAGCAGGGACGGTACGGGCACCGGCCGGCCGGGGTAGCTGAGCGGGACGAGGGCCGGGACGGTGTCGTAGCCGAGTGCCGTGAGGGTACGGACGGGACCGGTGAGCGCCATGGCGCCGGAGACTACGTCAGGCGTCCCGCTTCTTCAGCAGGACGTACCCGACGATCAGCGCCGCGGCCACCCACACGAGCAGGATCGCGAAGCCGCCCCAGGGGCCGTAGGGCACGTCGTCGCCCGAGGTGACGACCTGCATCATGCGCTGGCCGGCCTGGTCGGGGAAGTAGCGGGCGACCTTCTGCGTGGCCGAGACGCTGTTGAGGATCGGGGAGACCAGGAAGAAGAACGGCATCAGGATGCCCAGGGCCAGCATGGGCGAGCGGAGCATCGAGGCGACGCCCATGGAGAACATCGCCATCAGGGTCATGTAGAGGGCGGCCCCGAGGACGGCGCGCAGGACGTTCGGCGCGCTCAGCGTCGTGTGGTGGTCGCCCAGCATCGCCTGGCCCAGGAAGAACGAGGCGAAGGCTGTGATCAGGGCGATGACCAGGGTGAGCAGCGCCGCGACCGCCACCTTGGAGAACAGGAACGTGCCGCGCTGCGGGACCGCCGCGAGCGAGGTGCGGATCATGCCCGTGCTGTACTCGCTGGCCACCACGAGGACCCCGAAGACCACCAGGGCGAGCTGGCCCAGGCTGAGCCCGGAGAACGAGATGAACGTCGGGTCGAAGGTCAGCTTGTCCTTGGTGGACAGGTTCTTGAAGTCGTTCTTGGTCAGGGCGCTGATCAGCATGCCGAGCCCGACCGAGAAGATCACGGCGAGGGCGAGCGTCCACACCGTGGAGTTCACCGACTTGATCTTGGTCCACTCGGACCGGAGGACCTGGGCCGCGGCCATCTCAGGCCCCCTTCTTGTCGTTGCCCTGCTGCTGCCAGGTCCCGCCCCAGCCCTGCGGCGCCGCGGCCTGCGCGGGTGCGTCGGTGTGCGCGTGGTACTCGACGGACTCGGCCGTCAGCTGCATGAACGCCTCTTCCAGCGAGGCCTGCTGGGGGCTCAGTTCGTGCAGGACCAGCTGGTGGCTCCCGGCCAGTTCACCGAGCTCCTCGGGGGAGTGGCCGTCGACCTCCAGCGTGCCGTTGCCCGCCTCGACGGCCGTGATGCCGGCCTCGTGCAGCACGTCGAGCAGCCGCTCGCGCTGCGGCGAGCGCAGCCGGACGTAACTGCGGGAGTTCTGCCGGATGAAGTCCGCCATGGACGTGTCGGCCAGCAGGCGGCCCTGGCCGATGACCACCAGGTGGTCGGCGGTGAGCGCCATCTCGCTCATCAGGTGCGAGGAGACGAAGACCGTACGGCCGGCCCCCGCGAGGGACTTCATCAGGTTCCGGATCCAGTGGATGCCCTCGGGGTCGAGCCCGTTGACCGGCTCGTCGAACATCAGGATCTGCGGGTCGCCCAGGAGCGCGCCCGCGATGCCGAGCCGCTGGCCCATGCCGAGCGAGAAGCCCTTGGCCTTCTTCTTGGCGACGGCGGTCAGGCCGACGGTGTCCAGGACCTCGTTGACCCGGCCGCGCGGAATGCCGTTGGACTGCGCCAGGCACAGCAGGTGGTGGTAGGCGCTGCGGCCGCCGTGCATCGCCTTGGCGTCGAGGAGCGCGCCGATGTACTTGAGGGGGTCCTTCAGCTGGGCGTAGCGCTTGCCGTCGATCCGGACCGATCCGGCGGACGGGTTGTCGAGACCGAGCATCATGCGCATCGTCGTCGACTTGCCGGCCCCGTTCGGTCCCAGGAAGCCGGTGACGATGCCTGGCTTCACGGTGAAGGTCAGGTTGTTGACGGCCATCTTCTCGCCGTACCGCTTGGTCAGCCCCTCTAGCTCGATCATGCGGTCACGTTAGAACGGGCAAAAGCCCCCTGCCACTTAGATGTGGCAAGGGGCTTCCGGTGTGCCGAACGATCAGCGGGACTGCTGCGCGGGCACGCCCCGGGAGATCGGCTCGTCCTCGGCCGGGGCACCGGCGGCGGCGACGGCCGCACCGGTCAGCGTGGCCAGCATCTCGCGGACGTTGGTCAGCTGGGCGTTGATCGAGTCGCGACGGTTCGTCAGCGCCGCCAGCTCGCGCTCCGATTCGCTGCGGATACGGTCCGCCTTGGCGTTGGCGTCCGCCACGATGTCCTCGGCCTGGCGCTGGGCCGTCTCCACCGTCTGGCGTGCGCGGCGCTCGGCGTCCGTGCGGAGCTTCTCGGCCTCCAGGCGGAGCTGCTCGGCGCGGTGCTCGATCTCCGCGAGGCGCTTCTCGGCCTTGGCCTGACGGGAGGCCAGATCGCGCTCGGACTGCTCGCGGCGCTTGGCCAGGTTCGTCTCGAAGTCCGCGGCGGCCTGGGCGGCCTTGGCGCGGGTCTCCTCGAAGAGGGCGTCCGCCTCCTCGCGCTTGGACTGCGCGTCCTTCTGCGCCTCGGTGCGCAGCGCGGTCGCCTCGCCCTTGGCCTTCTCGACGATCCGAACGCCCTCGTCCTCGGCCTTGGACTTGCGCTCGGCGGCGAACGACTCCGCGTCGTTGCGCACCTGCTGGGCCGCCGACTCGGCGAGCTCGCGGTGCTGCTCGGCGGCGCGACGGGCCTCCTCGCGCAGGTCCTTCGCCTCCTCCTCGGCGAGGCGGAGGATCTTCTCGACGCGCGCGCCGAGGCCGGCGTACGACGGCTCCGCGTCGTTCACCTGAGCCTGGGCGTTCTGCGTCTCGAGGTGGAGTTCCTCGATGCGCTTTTCCAGAGCAGTGATACGGGCCAGAGCGCTGTCACGGTCGGAGACGAGCTTCGAGATGCGTTCGTCCACCTGAGCGCGGTCGTACCCACGCCGCACAAGCTCGAAGCCGTAGGGGGAAGTGTCGCTCATGGGGTTCCTGTCGAATGAGACCGGTGAGGTGATAGAGGGAATCCTAGGGGTCCAAGCGGCGTGTCATCGAGCAGATGCCCGTTTGATCTGGAGAATGACACCCCTTTTGAGTGGCGTAGCGGCGGAGAGCTTGCCAGATGAAGGGCCGAAGGTCCTTGTCGAGCACGACAGTTGCCTTCCTGGCTACCCCTCGGAGCCCTTGCCACCCGAACGTGTGGCCCCTGCCGCCGCTCCTGCCTTGACGCCGCCGTCCTTGTTCCCCCCGCTGGACGGTGACTCAAAAGATTCCAACGCCTCCAGCACGTCCTGGACACGGGAGATCTCGGCATTGATGTCCTCGCGGCGCCGGACCAGGACGTCGAGTTCGCGCTGACCCTTGTCGATCATGGCAGCCGCCTCGCTTTCGGCGTCGGCCTTGATCTTTTCCGCCTCGCGCGTGAGGTCGGCCTTTTTCTGCTCGGCTTCCTTGAGCAGCCCCTCGGCCTTCTTGACGGCGGCGATACGGACCTTGCCGGCCTCGGAATTCGCGTCGTTGAGCAGGTCCTTGGCCTTGGTCTGCGCCTCGGCGAGCTGCTCCTCCGCGGCCTTGACCAACGCGTCGCAGCGTTCGCCCGCGTTCCGCATGGCCTCCGCTGACTCGCGCCGGGCGTGCTCGTGCAGCTCCTCGATCTCGCCCGTGATGCGGTCGCGCAGCTCCTCGGCCCGCTCCCTTATCTGGGTCGCGTCCCGGCGCGCGCCGACGAGCAGCTCGTCCGCGTCCGTACGGGCCTTCTCCACCAGCGCGTTGCCCTCGACGGTGCCCTCGGAGACCAGCCGATCCGCCTCGCTGCGTGCCGCGCCGACCATCGAGTCGGCCTGCGCCTCGGCGTCCGCCGTCGTCTTCTGCGCGGACTCCTGCGCCTCGCGCGTCAGCTTGTCGGCCTCCGCGGCGGACTCCGTGATGAGCTTGTCGACCTGCTCCGCGGCCTCCGTACGCCGCTTGTTGGCGTCCTTGCGGGCCTCGTCCAGGGCGCGCTCGGACTCCTCCCGCGCGGCCGCCCTGAGGCGCTCGGCCTCCGCCGCCGCGTCCGCCTTGACCCGCTCGGACTCGGTGCGGATCCGCTCGGCGTGCTGCTGCGCGGAGCCGACCGTCTCGGCGGCCTCGGCGCGCAGCCGCTCGGCGTCCCCGCTCGCGTCCGCGATCAGCTTCTCGGCCTTGGCGACGGACTCGGCGCGGACCCGGTCCGCCTCCGTGTTCGTCTCCGTCGTCAGGCGCTCGGCCTCCGACGTGGCCTCGGTGATGAGGGTGTCGGCCTGCGCGGCCGCGTCGGACCGGATGCGGTTGGCGTCCTCGCGGGCCTCGGCGCGCGTACGGGAGGCGTCCTGGTCGGCGCTCGTCCGCAGCTCCGCGACCTCCGTGCGCACCCGCTGGGCGTGCTCGGACGCGTCGCCCCGCAGCCGCTCGGACTCGGCGATCGCCTCCGCGACCGTGCGCTCCGCAAGGGACTTGGCGGCCTCCGACTCGGCCGTGGCCTCGCTGCGGACCCGGTTCGCGTCCTCGGTGGCACGCTCGCGCTCCGCGTACGCGTCCGAGCGGACCCGGTCGGACTCCTCCTGCGCCTCCTGCGTCGTGCGCTGCGCCGCGTGCTCGGCGGCGCTGCGCAGCCCGGCGATCTCCTCCTGGGCCTGCTCCTGCAGTCCGGCGACCGAGTCGCGGACCTGCTGCGCGGTCTGCTCGGCGGTGGTGACCATCTCGGTCGCCCGCTGGTCCGCCTCCTCGACGAGCCGGGCGGCCTCCGTCTGCGCCTCGTCGACCCGGGCGCGCGCCACCGCGAGGAGCTCCTCGCTCTGCTCGCGGGCCCGCTCGCGCTCCTGGTCGGCCTCCTGGCGCGCGCTGCCGAGCGTCTCCTCGGCCTCCCTGCGGCGCCGTGCGGCCTCCTCCTGGGCGGCGGCCAGCG
>NZ_JAAGMG010000224.1 GCF_010548525.1 Streptomyces sp. SID14478 | reverse complement strand
CGGCCGCGGGCACCGCCGCTTCCGCGACCGCCTGTCCCGCCTGGCGGACCATCTGACGGCGCCGCCGCCGGCCCGCTGGTGACGGGGCGCGCCGGGGATCAGCCGTCGTCGTCCTCGCCGCGGGCGCTGGCGTCGTGCCAGCGCGGGTCGTTCTCCCACTTGAGGTTCTTCTCCCGGGCGGTGGCCATCGCGTGCTCCGCCTCCTCGCGGGACGCGTACGGTCCGAACCGGTCCTTGGCGGGGCAGTCGGGCCCCTCCTCGACCTTGCCGTGCTCCAGGCAGTAGTACCACTCGCCCGGCTTCCCGACGGTCCGCTTCTTGAACAGGGCCACGGTGACTCCTCTCCTCATGGCCATGGTCCCCCACGGCCGCTCGTTACACTCGCTGGCATGTCTGGCCAGTCGACGCAGTCGTCACCCACTGCCCTTGTCCCGGGGAAGCAGTCCCCCGTCCGTTCCGTGCCCGGGAACATCCGGCGCCCCGAGTACGTCGGCAAGCCCGCGCCGACCCCGTACAAGGGTCCGGAGGTGCAGACCCCCGAGACGGTCGAGGCGATGCGCGTCGCCGGCCGGATCGCGGCGCGGGCGATGGCCGAGGCGGCGAAGGCCATCGCGCCGGGCGTGACGACGGACGAGCTGGACCGCATCGCGCACGCGTACATGTGCGACCACGGCGCCTACCCGTCCACGCTGGGCTACCGCGGCTTCCCCAAGTCGCTGTGCACGAGCGTGAACGAGGTCATCTGCCACGGCATCCCGGACTCCACGGTGCTGCGGGACGGCGACATCATCAACCTCGACGTGACGGCGTACATCGGCGGCGTGCACGGCGACAACAACGCCACGTACCTGGTGGGCGACGTCGACGAGGAGTCGCGGCTGCTCGTCGAGCGCACCCGTGAGTCCCTGGAGCGCGCCATCAAGGCAGTGAAGCCGGGCCGCCAGATCAACATCATCGGCCGGGTCATCGAGTCGTACGCGAAGAGGTTCGGGTACGGGGTCGTGCGGGACTTCACCGGGCACGGCATCAACTCGTCGTTCCACAGCGGACTGATCGTCCCGCACTACGACAGCCCGCACGCGACGACCGTGATCCAGCCCGGCATGACGTTCACGATCGAGCCGATGCTGACGCTCGGCACCTACGAGTACGACATGTGGGCCGACGGCTGGACGGTCGTCACCAAGGACCGCAAGCGGACGGCCCAGTTCGAGCACACGCTGGTCGTCACGGAGACGGGCACGGAGATCCTGACGCTGCCGTAGCCCCCGCTGGACCGCGGAAAGCCCGCTCCGTTCCCGGGGCGGGCTTTTTACGTTCCCTTTTACGTTCCCTTGATCGGGAAACCGGGGTACGTTTTTACCGACAGCATGTCGGGAAGCCTGATATCTTAGGTAAGCCTAACCTACCTAGACCCCGCCGGCGGAGGCCTCATGGACACCTCGTTCTCCACTCTGATCCGTACCGCCTCGCACGAGCAGCACACGGAGGCGGAGACGTCGACGTTCATGAGCGACCTGCTCGGCGGCGCTCTCGGCGTGGACGCCTACGCGCGGTACACGGAGCAACTGTGGTTCGTCTACAAGGCACTTGAGGACGGTACGGAGCGCCTGGCGCAGGACCCGGTCGCGGGCCCCTTCGTCCAGCCGGAGCTGGCGCGCGTGCCCGAGCTGGAGCGCGACCTGGCCCACCTGCGGGGCGCCGACTGGCGGGAGAAGGTCTCCGCGCTGCCGGCGACGGCGGCGTACGCGGCGCGGGTCGCCGAGTGCGCGCGGTCCTGGCCGGCCGGTTATGTGGCGCACCACTACACCCGCTACCTGGGCGACCTGTCGGGCGGCCAGATCATCCGCGACAAGGCGGAGAAGACCTGGGGCTTCGCGCGCAAGGGCGACGGGGTCCGCTTCTACGTGTTCGAGCAGGTCGGCAACCCGGCGGCGTTCAAGCGCCGCTACCGCGAACTGCTCGACGCCATAGCGGTGGACGACCTGGAGAAGCAGCGCGTCATCGCCGAGTGCAAGGCCGCCTTCGCCTTGAACACCGGGGTGTTCCGGGCCCTGGGCGAGGAGTTCCCCGCCGCCGCCTGACCCGGCCCGTGCGGCGATCGGGGTCGAGCCGTCAGGGCGAGGAGGCGAGCCGCACCCGCCCGCCGACCTCGATCAGGCCCCCGGGCTGCGGCGCCGTGAGGATCTGGGAGCCGCGGCCCTGGCGGATGTTCAGGGCCCGCTCCAGGCGGCCGGTGAGCAGGAGCGCGGCCGCACCCGTCGCCTCGTCCTCCACGATTCCGTCGTCCCGGCCGGGGAAGCCGCGGGCCCGCACCCGGCCCGCAGCCTCGTCCTCCCAGGCCCAGGCGTAGATCCACTCCCCGGCCGGCGGCACCGCCAGCGCGTCCACCTCCGCCGCCGAGCCGAACTGGCGCAGCGTGCGCGGCGGGGCCCACTCGGGGCGCGCCTCGATCCAGCTGAACTCGCCGTCGAGGCGCGCGCCGACGACACCCGCGGGCACCACCAGTTCGGGCACGTCCAGCAGCCAGGCCACCCCGACGCACGGGTGGCCGGCGAACGGCAGGCGCAGGGTCGGCGTGTATATGTCGACGACGCCGCGCTCGGGGTCGTCGACGAAGACCGTCTCGCTGAAGCCCAACGTGGCGGCGAAGGCCTGGCGTTCGTCACGGCCCGGCAGGGCGGTGCCGTCACGTACGACGCCGAGCTCGTTGCCGTGGCGGCCGTCGGGGCCGCAGAACACGTTCAGTACGTCGTAGTCCACGTTGTCCACGGGGGCAGTGTGGCACGCAACGGCCTCCGCTTGACTTGGTCTTGACCCTCTCCTGGGTCGCCCGAGGGTCGGTCGTATCCGGGCCGCGACCAGGCCGTTCGCATGAGAGGTGAATCACGGGACGAGCGGGTAGCACTTAGGCAAGCCTCATATAAGTTAGGGCCGCCTTAGTGGAAGCTGTGAACCTTCTTGGAGCCCGTATGCGAGCCGTCCGCATCTCTGTCGCCACCGCCGTCGCCACGGTGGCGGCCCTGACCGCCGTCACGGGCTGCACCGAGAAGAGCGACGCCAAGAGCGGCGGCTCCGGCGCCGTCGCGGTGACCGCCACCGACGACGGCTGCAAGGTGTCGAAGACCGAGTTCCCCGCCGGGCACGTCGAGTTGGCGGTCGAGAACAAGGGCTCCCGGGTCACCGAGGTGGAGATCCTCTTCCCCGACGACCGCATCGTCTCCGAGCGCGAGAACATCGGCCCCGGCACCAAGCACACCCTCACCGCCGAGGTGAAGAGCGGCGACTACCGCATCGCCTGCATCCCCGGCATGAAGGGCAAGGGCCACCGCCAGGACGTCAAGGTCACCGGCGGCAAGGCGGCCAAGCGGGATCCGCGCCTCGACGCCGCCGTCGCCGCCTACCGCCAGTACGCGCAGGCCCAGGCCGACGAGACGCTGCCGAAGGTGAAGACCTTCACGGACGCCGTCCGCAAGGGCGACCTGGAAGGCGCCAAGAAGGCGTACGCCCCCTCGCGCATCGGCTGGGAGCGCACCGAGCCGGTCGCCGAGTCGTTCGGCGACATCGACCCGAAGACCGACACCCGCGCCGACGGCCTCGAAGAGGGCCAGAAGTGGACCGGCTGGCACCGCCTGGAGAAGGCGCTGTGGCAGGACAAGAAGCTCGGCGCGGCCGAGAAGACGCTCGCCACGCAGCTCGACAAGGACCTCGCGGACTGGCAGCAGCGCGTCGGCAAGGCCGAGATCACCCCGACCTCGATGGCCAACGGCGCCAAGGAACTCCTCGACGAGGTCGCCACCGGCAAGGTCACCGGCGAGGAGGAGCGCTACTCGCACACCGACCTCGTCGACTTCAAGGCCAACGTCGAGGGCGCCG
Organism: Streptomyces sp. SID14478; assembly: GCF_010548525.1. GTDB lineage: Bacteria > Actinomycetota > Actinomycetes > Streptomycetales > Streptomycetaceae > Streptomyces. The sequence goes on along the minus strand of NZ_JAAGMG010000224.1, from coordinate 386 downwards.
AGAAGGCGTACGAGCTGCTCAAGCCGGTCGCGGCGGAGAACGACGCCGCGCTGACCAAGGACCTCGACAAGCAGTTCGCGGCCCTGGACACGCTGCTCGACAAGTACCGCGAGGACAAGAGCGGTTACGACTTCACCTCCTACGACAAGGTCGGCAAGGCGGACCGCAAGGAGCTGTCCGACGCGGTCAACGCGCTCGCGGAGCCGCTGTCGAAGCTGGCCGCCGCGGTCGTCAAGTAGTGACGGACCCGGCAAGCACCGCCCACGTGGTCACGAAATGAACGAAGAGGGACCCGCCATGACGGACAACTCCCCTGCCCCGTCCCGGCGTTCACTGCTCGCCGTCGGAGGCGCCGGGCTCGCGCTCGGCGCCGCGGCCGCGGGCGG
>NZ_JAAGMG010000185.1 GCF_010548525.1 Streptomyces sp. SID14478 | reverse complement strand
GGGCCCCGGCTCCCCACCGTGCCGACGGCGCCCAGGCGGCCCACGCCCCGACCCGGCCAACGAGGCCACCCCACCCCGACTGCCCGCCCCACCACCGGACCGCCGCACTCCGGCCCGCCGCACTCCGGCCCGGTGGTGAACACCCACTCCGGGGTGCCACGGGGTAGGACAGGCGGGGGCGGCCCCCATGGGGCACCCGCTGCACCCGACGACACCGCGCCACAGCCGCCCAGACGGCCCTCGCGCCTATCCCGCCGAGGAGGCCACCCCGCCACGACCGCGCCCCACCACGGGATCGCCGCACGCCGGACCGCGCAAGCACCCCGCACACTCCCGACTCGGCGATCGGCCCACCCTGTGTGGTCCGCCTGCGACAGGATGGCGGGATGAGCAGCACGTACCACCCCGAAGAGGGCCCGGTCACCCTGGACCGCCGCGAGGGCCCGTACGGCGAGGTCGTCCTGCGTCGGCACGGCGGTCTGCTCCAGATCATCGCCAACGGCACGTTCCTGATGGACACGTCCGACGGCCGCTCGGAGCGCCTCCTGATCGACGCGGCCCGCGACGCACTGACCCCGGACCGCGAGCAGCCCGCCGTCCTCATCGGCGGCCTCGGCGTCGGGTTCTCCCTCACCCACGCCGCCGCCGACCCCCGCTGGGGCCGCATCACCGTGGTCGAGCGCGAACCGGCCGTCATCGACTGGCACTTGACGGGCCCGCTGCGGCACCTGACCGCCCCGGCCCTCGCGGACCCCCGCACGGAGATCGTCGCGTCCGACCTCGTCCGCCACCTCCACGAGAGCTGCGTCACGTACGACGCCCTCTGCCTCGACATCGACAACGGCCCGGACTGGACCGTGACCGAGGACAACGACAGCCTCTACTCCCCCGCGGGCCTGGCGGCCTGCCGGGCCCGCCTCAACCCCGGTGGCGTACTGGCCATTTGGTCCGCACAGCCGTCCGCAAATTTCGAAGGAACCTTGCGGAATGCCGGATTCCGGGCGGTCCGCACCGAAGAGATCCCCGTTGTCCGAGGCGTACCGGACGTGGTGCACCTCGCAGTACGGGCCGCGTAGCCGACCGGCGGTAACTCCCCGTACGCTGACGTCCGAAACCCAGATCATTCAAGCGTCAAGCGCGCCACGCAGGCGCGCATTCAGGGGCGGGGCGATGGAGCAGACACACACCTCCCAGAACGGCAGCACGGCGACCCCGGGCGCCCAGCGACGGGTTCTCGTCGTCGAGGACGACCCCACGATCGTGGACGCCATCGCCGCCCGGCTGCGGGCCGAGGGATTCCTGGTGCAAACCGCACAGGACGGCCCGGCCGCGGTCGACACGGCCGAGGCGTGGCAGCCCGACCTGCTGATCCTCGACATCATGCTGCCCGGCTTCGACGGGCTCGAGGTCTGCCGTCGCGTGCAGGCGCAGCGGCCGGTACCGGTCATGATGCTGACCGCACGCGACGACGAGACGGACATGCTGGTCGGCCTCGGCGTCGGCGCCGACGACTACATGACCAAGCCGTTCTCGATGCGGGAACTGGCGGCCCGCGTCCACGTGCTGCTGCGCCGGGTGGAGCGCGCGGCCCTCGCCGCCGCGACCCCCCGCAGCGGCATACTGCGGCTCGGCGAGCTGGAGATCGACCACGCGCAGCGCCGGGTCCGGGTGCGCAGCGAGGACGTCCACCTCACGCCCACCGAGTTCGACCTGCTGGTGTGCCTGGCGAACACCCCCCGCGCCGTCCTCTCCCGCGAGCAGCTGCTCGCCGAGGTGTGGGACTGGGCGGACGCCTCGGGCACCCGCACCGTCGACAGCCACATCAAGGCGCTGCGCCGGAAGATCGGCGCGGAGCGCATCCGCACCGTGCACGGCGTCGGCTACGCGCTGGAGACGCCGACCCCATGAGCACCGGGGACCGGGCACCGTACGGACGCCCTCACCGGCCTCCGATGAACACGCACCTCGGCCCGCAGTGGGCCACCGGCGGCCTGCGCCCCTTCTCGATCAAGGCGAAGCTCGGCACGCTGGTCGTCGTCTCCGTCTTCATCACGACGGGGCTGCTCATGGTGGCGATGTACACGGCGACGGAGCTGCGCTTCATCACCGTGTTCTCGATCATCGCGACGCTGCTGATCACCCAGTTCGTGGCGCACAGCCTCACCGCGCCGCTGGACGAGATGAACGCGGTGTCCCGGTCCATCTCGAACGGCGACTACACGCGCCGCGTCCGCGGCGCGGACCGCCGTGACGAGCTGGGCGACCTGGCGGTCACGATCAACCGCATGGCCGACGAGCTGGCGGCCCAGGACGAGCAGCGCAAGGAACTCGTGGCGAATGTCTCGCACGAGCTGCGCACCCCGATCGCGGGCCTGCGCGCGGTCCTGGAGAACGTGGTCGACGGCGTCATGTCGGCCGACCCCGAGACGATGCGGACGGCGCTGAAACAGACGGAGCGCCTCGGCCGTCTCGTCGAGACCCTCCTCGACCTGTCCCGCCTGGACAACGGCGTGGTGCCGCTCAAGGCCCGCCGCTTCGAGGTCTGGCCGTATCTGTCGGGCGTGCTGAAGGAAGCCAACATGGCGGTGTCCCAGCGCGCGGGCATCGCCTCCGGCTCCGGTACGCACACCCGTACCGACGTCCACCTCCACCTGGACGTCTCCCCGCCGGAGCTGACCGCGCACGCCGATCCCGAGCGCATCCACCAGGTAGTGGCGAATCTCATCGACAACGCCGTGAAGCACTCCCCGCCGCACGGCCGCGTCACCGTACGGGCCCGGCGCGGCGCCTTCCCCGAGTCGCTGGACCTGGAGGTGCTCGACGAGGGCCCCGGCATCCCGCAGTCGGAGTGGCACCGGGTCTTCGAGCGCTTCAACCGCGGCAACGCGGGACAGGGCGGCGGCAACGGCAAGGGCGACGGCGGCACGGGCCTCGGCCTCGCCATCGCGCGCTGGGCCGTGGACCTGCACGGCGGCCGGATAGGCGTGGCCGAATCGGCTCGGGGCTGCCGGATCAAGGTCACTCTTCCGGGAGAACCGCGACCGCAAAGTTGACGTAGGGTTTCGGTCAGGCGGAGGTCAAGCCGCGCCCTGGCGTACCCGTACGCGCCCGGCGCGCGACGCACGCATGCGGAACCCCGCTTGTTTCCCGCCATTTCCCGGCCCGAAACCCCGCCTCCGGTGTGACTTACGCGACGGATGACCGGCCCGGTCTGCACGTCCCGCCGATGGAGGCGTAGCCTTTATTCCCGCTGTCCATCACCTTGTGAGAAGCGGAAGAGGGCGGTTACCGCCGTGTCGCAGTCCCCCAGTAACTCGAGCATCTCGACCGAGACCGACCAAGCCGGGCAGGGAAAGAACCCTGCCGCCGCCTTCGGTCCCAATGAGTGGCTCGTCGACGAGATCTATCAGCAGTACCTCCAGGACCCGAATTCGGTTGACCGAGCCTGGTGGGACTTCTTCGCCGACTACAAGCCCGGTGCCGCGGCCGCGGGGGCCGCGCCGACCGAGCCTGTGAAGACACCGGCCCAGAAGCCCGCGGCCC
>NZ_JAAGMG010000157.1 GCF_010548525.1 Streptomyces sp. SID14478 | reverse complement strand
CGGCGGCGCGGGCAGCGCCGTCGCCGCCGCACTCCTGGCGGCGGGCGTCGCACACCTCTCCCTGTACGACACGGACCGGGTCAGGCTCACCGCGCTGGCCGCCCGCCTGGAGGCGCACTGGCCCGGCCGGGTGCACGTGCTGAGCGGACCCGAGCCGGCGGACGTGGACCTCGCCGTCAACGCCACACCGCTCGGGCTGCGCGCCGACGACCCGCTGCCGTTCCCGCTGGAGAAGCTGCCCGGGGACTGCGTCGTGGCCGACATCGTCATGAAGCCCCGCGAGACCCGCCTGCTGCGCGAGGCCGCCGCACGGGGCCACCGGATCCACCACGGCATCCACATGCTGGAGGGCCAGCTGGACTCGTACCGGGCCTTCTTCGCCCTGCGCTGAGACAACGCGCGCTGACACACCACCGAATCGCATCGCATCCCCTTGTTTGGAGAATCATGAACGTGCGACAGGCGCCGGAGTACCCCCAGTGGCCGCAGTACGACGCGACGGAGCGGGACGGACTCGTCCGAGCGCTCGAACAGGGCCAGTGGTGGCGGATGGGCGGCAGCGAAGTCGACTCCTTCGAGCGGGAGTTCGCCGAGTTCCACGGCGCGCCCCACGCGCTCGCCGTCACCAACGGAACCCACGCGCTCGAACTCGCCCTCCAGGTCATGGGAGTCGGCCCGGGCTGCGAGGTCATCGTCCCGGCCTTCACCTTCATCTCGTCCTCGCAGGCGGCGCAGCGGCTGGGCGCCGTCGCCGTCCCGGTGGACGTCGACCCGCACACGTACAACATCGACGTGGCCGCGGCCAGAGCCGCCGTGACCGAGCGCACCCGGGTGATCATGCCCGTGCACATGTCCGGCTTCCTGGCCGACATGGACGCGCTGGCCGAGCTCTCCGCCGAGACCGGCGTCCCGCTGCTGCAGGACGCCGCGCACGCCCACGCCGCACGCTGGCAGGGCAAGCGCGTCGGCGAACTCGGCTCGGTCGCCGCGTTCAGCTTCCAGAACGGCAAGCTGATGACCGCGGGCGAGGGCGGCGCCGTCCTGTTCCCCGACACCGAGCTGTACGAGAAGGCGTTCCTGCGCCACAGCTGCGGGCGGCCCCGCACCGACCGCCACTACAAGCACGAGATAGCCGGCTCCAACCTGCGGCTCAACGAGTTCTCCGCGGCGGTCCTGCGCGCCCAACTCGGCCGCCTGGAAAGCCAGATCAGGACACGGCAGGAGCGCTGGGCCGTGCTCTCCCCGCTGCTGGAGAAGATCGACGGCATCGAGCCGCAGCGCGCCGACGAGCGCACCGACTTCCCCTCCCACTACATGGCGATGTTCCGCGTCCCCGGCATCGGCGAGGACGCCCGCAACGCCCTGGTCGACCGTCTCGTGGCGGCCGGCGTGCCCGCCTTCGCCGGCTTCCGGGCGATCTACCGCACCGACGCCTTCTGGGAGATGGGCGCCCCCGACGAGACCCCCGACCAGATCGCCGAGCGCTGCCCCCACAGCGAGGCCATCAGCCACGAGAGCGTCTGGCTGCACCACCGCACGCTGCTCGCCGACGAGCAGACCGTCCACCTGACGGCCGAGATCGTCGCGGACGCCGTGGCCGCCGTATGAGCGTGCGGACCGCCGTCGTCGGGCTCGGCTGGGCGGGGCGGGAACTGTGGCTGCCCCGCCTGGCCCGGCACGCCGGCTTCGACGTGGTGGCCGTCGTCGACCCCGCGCCGCGCACCGG
>NZ_JAAGMG010000116.1 GCF_010548525.1 Streptomyces sp. SID14478 | reverse complement strand
GCCCGTGACCGTGACGGTCAGGGCGAGCCCGGCCACCGCGGGCGTCCGCGCCCCGCGCGCGACCACCAGGACGGTGATCCCGGTGTTCACGGCCACCACGAGCAGACTCACCAGCCACACGCCGCCCACCGAGGCGAGCCGCAGCGCGGGCACCACCTGCCACTGGCTGGACCCGAGCAGACCCCACGGACCGCCCAACCCCTGCCAGGAGCGGACCAGTTCGACCATCAGCCAGCCCGAGGGGACGGCCACCAGGGCGGCTGCCGCCTGACCGGCCGACGCGGCGCCGTGCAGCAGCCGGCGCACCAGCCATCCCCACGGGGCCCACAGGGCACCGAGCAACGCCGCGATCACGACGGTGAACACGTGCAGGCTCGGCAGCAGCCAGTGGTGCACCGCCAGCATGAAGCCGAGTCCGCCGAGCCAGCCGTCGAGGGCGGCCCGGCGCGGTGTGTCCGCCGAGCGCGCGAGGAGCATCCACGGGACGAGGGCGACGTACGCCCACCACCACAGCGATGGCGCCGGGAACGCGAGCGCCGGCAGGGCGCCCGCCGAGAGCGCCGCGGCGCCGCGCCACCAGGGCGAGGCGCCGAGCCGCTGCCGCCAACGCTCCATGGGCCGCGCCTCCCTGCACGTACGACACCGGTTGCTGTCCAGTGTGCGCGCCGGAAGCGATCAACGACAGTGGGCCGCGGGCGAGGTGGGGGAGGGGCTCAGGCGCCCGCGGGGGCCCGCTCGGGCATGCGCCGCCACTTCTCGTGGACGGTCACCCGGTGCAGCCGCCAGCCGCCCTGGGTGCGGACGAGGTCGAACGCGTACCGTCCGCCGCACACGAAGTCCGGGGCGCTGCCCTCGCCGGCGAAGCGCATGGGGTTGAAGTAGTCGGCCTGGACCCGGGCCGTGTCGCCGATCTCGCGGTCCACGGAGTCGAAGTGGACCTTGCGGTTGACGATCAGGTGCTGCCGCATCGGGAACAGTTCCATCGTCGAGGTCAGCCAGCGCGCGATCTCGTCCGCGCTGCCCTCCACGCCTCCCGCCTCCCGGTAGTCGGCACGGCCGTCCGGCGCGAACAGGGCGCGGTAGCCCGCCCAGTCGCCGTCGTCCACGGTCACCGCGTAGTCGGTGACCAACTCGTCGACCGCGAGCCGGTCCAGGACGGTCGCGAGTTCCACACGCTGTGTCATCGGCTCAGTGTCGAGCCCCTGGTCCGCGCAGCCAAGAGGCGTGCGCGACCGGGTTGCCCGCCCGCGGCCTGCCGCCGTCGGGGCGCGGGTCCCGGATTCTGGTGCAACTCGACGTATTACGGGATCAGTTGATCGAGGGGCGCCGAGCGCGAGGCGTGCGGGCCGCGCGGCATCCCCGGGGCGGCCGGGACGATCGCTGCTACGGTCGCCCCATGTCAGCAGAGTCGAACATGTCAGCGACCCAGGATCCGGGGCCCGTCACGGGCGACGACGTCCTGGAGGCCGTCGCGCTCACCCTCGCCGCACTGCGTCCCGCGCGGGACGCCGACTGGGACGTCCTCGCGGGCTCGCTGGAGTGGACGTGCTGGGAGACCGGCGAGCACCTCGCCGACGACCTGTTCGGGTACGCGGCGCAGATCGGCTCCCCGCACCCCATGGCCGACGCGTACGTGCCCTTCGGCGGGCAGCGGCGGCGCCCCGAAGGGCCCGTCAACACCATCACCGCCGACAAGAGCGCCGGACCGGCAGGACTGCTCCAGGTGATCGAGGCCTGCGGCGGACTGCTCGCCGCCGTCGCGCGCGTCACGCCCGGGTCGGCCCGCGGCGAGCACGTCTTCGGGGCCAGCGACCCCGAGGGCTTCGCCGCCATGGGCGTCATCGAGACGCTCGTCCACGCGCACGACATGACCAGCGGCCTCGGACTCGACTTCGTACCCCCGGCCGACCTGTGCGCCCGCACCCTGCACCGCCTGTTCCCGGACGCGCCCGAGGGCGCCGAGCCCTGGGCCGCCCTGCTGTGGCTGACCGGCCGCGGCGAGCTCCCCGGGCGCGAGCGCGTCGTCGGGAAATGGCGCTGGTACGGTGCTCCCCGCGCGACATGATCACCGTTCGGGAGGACCCCTTGACCCGCCCCCTCACCCTCGTCACCGGCGGCAGCCGCGGCATCGGCGCCGCGACCGCACTGCGACTCGCACGGGAGGGCCACGACCTCGCGCTGTCCTACGTGCAGGACGAGGACGCGGCGAAGCGCACCGCCGAGGCCGTACGCGCCACCGGCGCCCGCTGCGTCGTCGTGCGGGCCGACACGGCCCAAGAGGGCGACGTCGAGCGGATGTTTGACGAGGCGCAGGACCGACTCGGGCCGCTCACCGGCCTGGTGAACAACGCCGGAGTCACCGGACCGTTCGGTGCGCTCGTCGACGCCCGTACCGAGGACCTGCGCCGCGTGCTCGACGTCAACGTCCTCGGTGTGCTGCTGTGTTGCCGCCGCGCCGCCCGCGACATGGCCGCCTCCGGCGGCGGCGCCGTCGTCAACGTGTCCTCCGCGGCGGCGACGTTGGGCAGTCCCGGCGACTACGTCCACTACGCCGCGTCCAAGGCAGCCGTGGACACCCTCACGCTCGGCCTGTCCAAGGAGCTCGGGCCCGCGGGCATCCGCGTCAACGCGGTCGCCCCCGGCATCATCGACACCGAACTGCATGCCACCGGCGGCGACCCGGACCGGGCCGAGCGGATGGCGTCCGGGCTTCCGCTGCGTCGCGCGGGTACGTCCGACGAGGTCGCCGCGGCCATCGCCTGGCTGCTGTCGGACGACGCCGCGTACGCCACGGGCACGGTGGTGAGGGTGGCCGGCGGGCGCTGAAGTCCGGTCGGTCCGGGGGCCGTTGACGCCTCAGGCCGCTTCGGAGATGCGGGCCTGTTCGCGGACGGCGTCGGCCCACTCCGTCACCAGCAGTTCGTACTGTGCGCGCTGTTCGGTCGTGAGCCGGCCCCCGGCGCGCAGCCAAAGGCCCCGGATCTGCTCGTTGACCTCGTCGGCAGACCGCGCGGAACCAGACATCACAGGCGGCATGCGCCCAGGTTACGTCCGCGCCGACCGGTTGGGAACCCTGAGCGAGCACTCGACCGCGTCAAGTGATCGATTCGGTGCGGGAGTTGGCGGCCGGTGGCGATCGGGTGAGAGCGGGCAGCACCGTCGTGGCCAGCAGCGTCAGGCCGTCCGCGTCCGGTGTGCCGGGCTGTGCCGTGTAGACCATGAGACGCAGATCGTCGCCGGCGACGGTGAGAATGTCGCAGTCCAGCGTCAGCGGGCCGACGTCGGGGTGGTCGACCGTCTTGCGCGCCGCCTCGTGCCGCCCGACGACCCCCGACTCCCACAGCGCGGCGAACCGGGGGCTGTCCGCGCGCAGCTCGTCGAGCAGGGAGCCCAGGCGCGGGTCGGCCGGGTAACGGCTCACGGTGGCACGCAGATCGGACACCAGGGCCGCCTCCATCGCGCGCCTCTCCTCGGGCCCCTGGCGCACCCGCCCCGGCGGGCCGAGGAACGTCCACCAGGCGCCGTTGCGGCCGTGGCCCGGCCGGGCGGGGCGCTCGCCCAGCAGCGCGGTGTACAGCGGGTTCGCGAGCAGCAGCG
>NZ_JAAGMG010000082.1 GCF_010548525.1 Streptomyces sp. SID14478 | reverse complement strand
GCGCGGCGTCACCAGGAAACCGGCGCCGAGCTGCGCGCCGCTCTCCACCCGCACCTGCCACTTCGCCGTGCTCATGGACGGGACGCGTCCGCCTGGTCGGCCCCCGGCGCCCACGACAGCCGGACCACCAGATGCCCCTCGGCCGCCCCCTTGGTGATGACGGCCCCCGCCTCCGCGGAGAGCTTCACGCCGAACTCGATCTCGACGCCGTCGGGCGCGAGCGTGCCGTCGCGCAGCACGCGCAACGCCGACTCGGCGGCCGTGCGCACCGAATCCAGCGCCGACTCGAAGGTCTGTGTCGCCCGGAGCGGGCCGCCGCCGCGGGCCACCAGCCGGGCGCCGCGCGCCTCGTCCTCGCCCGCCGCCTCGAACAGCACCGGCGTGTCCCCGCCGGCCGTGTACTGCACCAAACCGTCCGTGCTCACTTCGACGCCCCCGTACGTTCCGTCGTGCCTGGGGCCATTGTGGCGGGCGGTGGCGGGAACGCGCCAGGGCAGCTTCCCGCCAGCGCCCGTCAACTTCCCCGCAACATATGGCCCTTGAGACTCTTCCCAGCACTCGGATCCCACCCCCGGTCCGAGGCCGACGAAGAGAGGCGACGATGACCAGAGGACCTGCCGTCAGACGCGGCGCGGCCCTGCTGTCGGCCGGCATCGCGTTCGCGCTGCTGCCCGGCGGCGGTGCACAGGCCGCCCCCGCCCCCGCACCGAAATCGGCGAAGGCACCGGCCGCCGCGCACACCGTGACCCTGGTGACCGGCGACAAGGTGACCGTGACGGAACTCGGCGGCGGCAAGAGGACCGTCACCGTCGACCGCGCGAGAGGCGCGACGGGCGCCGTGCGCACCCAGGTGTCGCACGGCGACGTCCACGTCGTGCCCGACGAGGCCCGGCCCTACCTCGCCGCCGGGACGCTCGACGCCCGCCTGTTCGACGTCAGCGAGCTGATACGGCAGGGCCTCGCGGACGGCACGGCCGACGCGACGCCCCTCATCGTGACCTACGGCGGCAAGGCGCGCGGCGCCCGCGCCGTCCCGAAGGGCGCCGCGCGCACCCGCACGCTCGACAGCATCGGCGGCGCCGCCGTCGACGCCCGCAAGGGGCGGACCTTCTGGGAAGCCGCCACGGCCGGGCGCGGCAGTTACGCCGACGGCGTCGCCAAGGTGTGGCTCGACGGGCGGGTCAAGGCCGACATGGCCGCCAGCAACGAGCAGATCGGCACCCCGAAGGCCTGGGAGTCCGGGCTCACCGGCAAGGGTGTGAAGGTCGCCGTCCTCGACACCGGGTACGACGCCTCCCACCCCGACCTCGCCTCCCGCGTCTCCGCGTCGAAGTCCTTCATCGAGGGCGAGGAGGTCGCCGACCGCAACGGGCACGGCACCCACGTCACCTCGATCGTCGGCGGCTCCGGCGCCGCCTCCGACGGCAAGGAGAAGGGCGTCGCCCCGGACGCCGACCTCGCCGTCGGCAAGGTCCTCAGCAACGAGGGCTCCGGCAGCGAGTCGCAGATCATCGCCGGCATGGAGTGGGCCGCCAAGGACGTCAAGGCCAAGGTCGTCTCCATGAGCCTCGGCTCGCAGGAGGCCGGCGACGGCACCGACCCGATGGCCGCCGCCGTCAACTCCCTCTCCCAGGAGACCGGCGCGCTGTTCGTCATCGCCGCGGGGAACGTCGGCGCGCCCACGTCCATCGGCTCGCCCGGCGCCGCCGACGCCGCGCTGACCGTCGGCGCCGTCGACGCCGCCGACCAGGCCGCCTACTTCACCAGCCAGGGCCCGCGCCTCGGCGACAACGCCCTCAAGCCCGACGTCTCCGCGCCGGGCGTCGACATCCTGGCCGCACGCTCCTCACTGGTCCCCGGCGACGGCGCGTACACCGAGATGAGCGGTACGTCGATGGCGACACCGCACGTCGCCGGCGTCGCGGCGCTGCTCGCCCAGGAACACCCCGACTGGACCGGCGCGCAGCTCAAGGACGCGCTGATGTCCACCAGCAAGGAACTCGACGCCTCCGCCTACGCGTTGGGCGCAGGGCGGGTCAGCGTGCCGGACGCCGTCGGCACGCAGGTCACCGCGACCGGCAGCGCCGACCTCGGCTACTACAAGTGGCCCTACGAGGAGAACAAGCCGGTGACGAAGACCGTCACCTACACCAACTCCTCCGACGCCGCCGTGCAGTTGAGCCTCGCCGTGCAGGGCGGCGCCGAGGGCGTCGCCACCCTCGCCGACACCAGCCTGACCGTCCCGGCGCACGGCACCGCCGCCACCACCGTCACCGGCGACGGAGCCGAGGCGCCCGTCGGCAACACCAGCGGGCAGATCGTCGCCACCGCGGACGGCAAGACCGTCGCGCACACGGTGTTCGGCCTGGTGAAGGAGGAGGAGCGGTACACGCTGACCGTCCACGTGAAGGACCGGTCCGGCGCGCCGACCGCCGCGTACCTCGGGGTGCAGCAACTCACCGCGGACACCGACCCGTTCCCCGCCACCGTCGGCGACTCCGGCACGCTGCAGCTGCGCCTCAAGCCGGGCTCGTACTACCTGGAGTCCTTCCTGGACGTGCGCGGCAGCCACGGCAAGGACTCGCTCGGCCTCGGCTACCTCGCCGACCCCGAGGTCGAGCTGGACCGGGACCGTGACATCACCCTGGACGGGCGCCGGTTGAAGGAGATCACCGCGGACGTCGGACGCACCACCGAGACGCGGCAGCTCGTCATGGAGGCCGACCGCAAGGCGGGCGGCGCCGCGTACCAGAGCGCCGTCCAGGTGCCCCTCACGTACGACAGCGTCTTCGCCGCTCCCACCCCCGAGGTGACCGACGGCAGCTTCGAGTACCGCACGGTGTGGCGCCTGGGCAAGCCGCTGCTCCAGGTCGACGGGGTGCGCGAGGCCACCGTGGGGGCGGGCGGCACGTTGATCGAGGGGCGCAGCAGGCTCCGCGTCGTCGACGCGGGGAACGGCGCGCCCGCCGACTACAGCGGCAAGGACGTCCGCGGCAAAGCCGTCCTGGTGCGCCGCGGCGACGCGCTCGCCCCGGCCGAACTCGCCCAGGCCGCGCAGGACGCGGGCGTCGCGGCGCTGTTCGTGACGGACGACGAGGCGGGACGGCTGAGCGCCTGGTTCGGCCCCGAGGACGGCACCGACCGGCCGCTGCAGATCGCGACCGTCGACGCGGCGGGCGGCGCCGCCCTCGCCGCGCTCGCCAAGGCGGGCCGGACCCTGTCCATGACCGGGACGCGGTACACGCCGTGGGTGTACGACGTCACCGACGAGCACAAGGGAGGCGTGCCGAGGGGCGACCTCGCCTACGAGCCCGGCAGACGTGATCTCGCCGTCCTGGACACGAAGTTCCACGCGGTGAAGCCGCAGGACGGCGGCGAGTTCCGCTACTCGATCACCGACACCTTCCCGGTCGGCCTCGGCTTCCTGGAGCAGGTCGCCTACCCGGCCGAGCGCACCGACTACGTCTCCACGGGCGCCGGGCAGACCTGGCACGAGTCCGTGCAGACCGGCCCGACGGACCTGGAGCAGCGCAGCGGACTCGTCACCTACAAGGGCGGTACGCACAAGGAGCTGGACTGGTTCAAGCCGGTCTGGCACCCGTGGCTGGGCAGCGGACTCGGCTGGGGGCAGCAGCGCTCCGGCTCCACCCTGCAGTTCAACACGCCCGGCTGGGGCGACTCGGGACCCGACCACACCGGCTTCGGCGACGCCTACAACAGCGAGACGAACGGCATCGACCAGTACACCTCGGTCTCCGTCGACGGGGTGCAGGTCGACCACGCCAAGAGCTCCGGTGCCTACGTGTGGGACGCCGACCCGGCCGAGCACACGTACACGGTCGCCACGGACACCACGCTCGACCCCGCGCGCTGGGAGCTGTCGACCAAGGGCCACGCCGAATGGACCTTCAAGTCGGCCGCGACGCCGGAGGACAGGTGGACGTACCTGCCGCTGATCAACCTCGGCTTCGACGTCGACACCGACCTCGCGGGCGACGTCCGCGGCGGCTCGCGCGTCCCGATCGGCCTGTACGCCCAGTACGTGAAGGACGCGTCCGGCACCGGCACCATCGGCGGCGGCACGCTGGAGGTCTCCTACGACGACGGCGCGACCTGGAAGCCCGTGCACCTCGACGGGCACGGCGCCTCCTGGAAGGGCGGCCTGAGCGTGCCGCGCTCCGCCGCGTACCTCTCGCTGCGGGCGACGGCCAAGGACGACAAGGGCGGTTCCGTCACCCAGGAGATCATCCGGGCGGTGGGCGTCAAGTAGCCCCCTGAGCAGGGCAAGCAACGGCCGGGCCCGGCGCGGAGCGACTCCGCGCCGGGCCCGGCATGTCAAGGCGTGAGACGCCGTCGTCCGCGATGCGGTCCCCGGGTTGTGGTGGCGACGGCGGCCCGGAAAGGATGCGGGCATGGCCCCCGTACTCGTCTCGCGTCGACACGTGGATCTGCTGCGTGTCGCGACGATGCTCTGTCGGGCTTTCCCGCGTCGCCGTACGGCCGGCTGCTGACACGCGTCCGCGCAGCATCCCGTAGCGGCACCCTCTTCCCGAAGTCCTCCTGAGGCTTCCTTCTTGACGCCGCTGTGCGCCCCCGCGTCCCGGGCGCCGCCGCCTTCCCCCCCGCCCGACCGTCGTAGGCCCGAGGTGCCCATGCCCCAGAACCACCCGTTGCTGCACTGGTTCCTGCCCGTCGCGGAGGGCCGGGACGACACCGGCCGGCCGGTGCGGATCGCGCGCGCCGCCGAACAGGCGGGCTTCGCCTCGCTGTTCACCCCGGTGGGACGCGGCCGCTTCGACCCCTGGCAGCGGGCCTCCGTGCTCGCCGGGCACACCGAGCGCATCGGGTTCCTGGTCGGCGTCCGGGCCGGGGCGGTGAGCCCGACGGTGCTGGCCGGGCAGGCGGACGCCTTCCGCCGGTTCACCGGCGGGCGGCTGCGGCTGAACCTCGTCACCGGCGGCGAGGACGGTGAACTGCCGGGCGAGTCGGTCCACTTGGCGCACGACCAGCGCTACGGGCGCACCGACGAGGTCGCGGCCGTGCTGCGTGCCCTGCTCGACGGGCGGCGCGTCGACTTCCAGGGCCAGCACGTCCAGGTCGAGGGGGCGCGCCTCGCCGCACCGGCCGTCGAGCACGACGTGCCGCTCTACATCGGCGGCACCTCGGGCGCCGCCGAGAACCTCGCCGCGCGCCGCGCCGACGTCCATCTGCTGCGCGGCGAAGAGGGCGAGCCCCCGTCCGCGCTGGCCGCCCGCGTCGCCCGGCTGCGCGACCGCAATCCGAGCCTGCGCTTCGCCCTGCGGCTGCACCTCGGCGAGCGCTGTCGCCCCGCGCGACAGATCTGTGACTACGCACAGTCGGGCATCGACGAGTTCGTGCTCTCGGGGCGCCCGGACCCCGACGAGATCCTGCGCGTCGGCGAGGAGGTCCGGGAGGAAACGCAGCGGCGCCGCCTCCCCGTGGGACCGGGGGAGACGGCGCCGCTGTGACAGGTGGTGTTACACCAGCCAGCCGACGAAGTGGACGATGCCGGCGAGGATGTCGGTGAGCAGGTTCATGGTGAGACGTTCTCCTTGCGATCTTGCATGTGTGTGGGACCAACACCCCGGCCCCGTATGGGACATGGACCGGGTGCGCGTCAACTACGGTCTGCAGCCCGTTGCTTGCGCACCGTAAGCATCGTTGGTCACCCGTGCCTCATGCAATTTCTGGCGCGACGATCACCTGTTCGCGGGAACAACTGCTCCCTTGTTCGTTTATTCGGTTGTCCGGGGCGCGGGGCGTGCGATGCCGCGTACGACCCCCAGCTCGACCAAGTCCTGCGGGCGAACGCGCAGTTGGTCGGCGGTCTGCTCGGTCCGCTCCGGCGGGCGCTTGAGGATCGCGGCGGCCAGTTCGGGGGCGATCACCGAGAAGTACGCGTCCGGGGTCACCCAGGTGTCGCCGGGCGCGGCCAGGGCGAGCGCGCCGCCCGAGCCGCCCTCGCCGATCACCAGGGTGGTCACCGGTACCGGCGACCCGGCCACCGCGAGGAACAGGTCGGCGATCGCCGCGCCCGCGCCCGCCCGCTCCGCCGCCGCGTCGTTCGCGGCCCCCGGGG
>NZ_JAAGMG010000048.1 GCF_010548525.1 Streptomyces sp. SID14478 | reverse complement strand
GACCGCACTCCCGCGGCGGTCGGCGGCGCCTGCTGCGCGAAACGGGGCCGGATGGGCCCGGCGGGGCCCGCGGAGGGTTCCGCGGGCCCCGTGCGTGCGTCGGATCAGGTCACTGCCCGGCGGGCACCGACGCCTGTACGGGCGGGACGGTCGCCGGCTTCGGGTTCAGCAGGCGCTCGGCCAACTCCCCGTAGAGCAGGCCGAACCCGCCCCACAGGGTGATCTGCATGGCCAGGGCGGACAGCCGGAAGCGCCACAGCAGCGCTGCCGGGAAGTGCTCCGGCACGTCGTTGACCACGGGGAGGAACGCGTACGCCAGACCGATCACCACGGCGAAGCCGAGGACGGCCAGGACGGTGGCGTACCAGGTGCCGACCCGCGGCGCGAGCCGCTTGCCGACGAGCGTGGCGGCCACCGCGACCAGCACGCTGAGCACCATCATCAGGAAGTACAGCGTCGTCCGCTTGCCGATGGTGTCGGGGTTGCCGACGGCGGGCGGATTGGCCGGGTACTTCAGGAACGGCACGACGTACACGGCGAGCAGCGCACACCCCGACAGCAGCAGCGCCGTGGCGCGCGGGCCGAAGCGGCCCACCCGGCCCAGGGCGAAGCAGTAGGCGAGGGCGGCGATGCCGCCGAAGGAGACCCCGTAGACGAGGACCCCGGTGGCCAGGCCCGCAGTGGACTGCAGGCTGCGGGAGACGAGTTCGACCTCGTCCCCGTGGGAGTGGCCGGCGTGCGCCTCTTCGAAGCCGATCGCCTTGTCGACGTTCGGCTCGCCGAGCCAGTAGGCGACGATCAGGGCGAGCACGCCGGCCGCGAGGCCGGCGAGCATGCCGCGAACGAGCAGGTTTCTTACGGTTGTTGAGTTCATGAGCCGGACGGCGTCCCTTACGTCAGTGGCAGGGGAAGCCGAGCAGGTGGCGGGCGTCGTGCACCCATTCATGAACTTCCGCGCCGCTGAACACGGAAGTGGCGCCCTGTTCGGCGCCGACGAAGTACAGCAGGACCAGCATCAGCACACCGAAGAAGACGGCCCAGGGGGCTATCGCCTTCAACGGCAACTTCGCCGGCAGGACAGGGGTGGTGGCAGTCGGCTGGGCGACATGCTGCGCCATGGCAGGGCCTCCTCGGGAGTTCGCGTCCCATCTCGGTGGTGCACAGGACGACAGCCACGGGTCTGACTCACGAGCAGTCCTTGAGCTGCTCGCACACAGTGGCGCGACCGTGCCGGATTTCCACCGGCTTCCGTCGTGCCGTCGTCGATACGCACTGAAGGTACCGCGTGTCGCGAGCATGGCCAAGACAGCACCCGGCGCAGTGATCTTGCTCGCACCGCGCCGGGTGCCTCGGAGAGGTTCAGCCGAGCCCGAGTTCGCGCGGCCCCAGGGAGGCGAAGTGGCGCTCCACGTCGGCGTCGGTGACCTCGGCGAGGGTGCGCGGCGACCAGCGGGGCCTGCGGTCCTTGTCGATCACCTGGGCGCGGACGCCCTCGACGAGGTCCGGATTGCCGAGCGCCGCGAGGGAGACGCGGTACTCCTGGTCCAACACCTGCTCCAGCGAGCCGAGTTCGGCTGCCCTGCGCACGGCGGCGAGGGTGACCTTCACCGAGGTGGGCGACCTGCCCAGCAGGGTCTCGGCCGTCTCCTTGGCCGTCGGCTCGCCGTGGTCGAGGAGCCGCGCGACGATCTCCTCGACGGTGCCGGCCGCGAAGCAGGCGTCGATCCACTCCCGGCGTGCGGCCAACTCTCCTGCGGGCGGCGCCTGTTCGTGCCGGGCGACGGCTTCTCGTACGGGCAGGGCGGCGAGGTCCTCGACCAGGCCGGGGAGCGCGGCGGCCGGCACGAAGTGGTCGGCGAGCCCGCACAGCAGCGCGTCGGCCGCCCCGATGGAGTCGCCGGTCAGCGCGAGGCAGGTGCCCAGTTCGCCGGGGGCGCGGGACAGCAGCCGGGTGCCGCCGACGTCGGGGACGAAGCCGATGCCGGTCTCCGGCATGGCGATCCGCGAGCGTTCGGTGACGATCCGGTCGCTGCCGTGGGCGGAGACGCCCACGCCGCCGCCCATCACGATGCCGTCCATGAGGGCGACGTACGGCTTGGGGTAGCGGGCGATCCGGGCGTTGAGGTGGTACTCGTCGCGCCAGAACGCCGCGGAGGCCGCGCCGTCCCCGTCGCGCGCGTCGTCGTGCACGGCCCGGATGTCGCCGCCCGCGCACAGGCCGCGCTCCCCCGCGCCGCTGACGACCACGGTCGCGACGGTGTCGTCGTGCTCCCACGCGGTGAGTGCCTCGTCGATGCGGCGCACCATGTCGTGGTTGAGCGCGTTCAGGGCGCGGGGCCGGTTGAGGACGAGATGGGCGGCCCGGCCCTGCCGGTGTACGAGGACGGGGGCCTCGGCGCCGGTCATCCGCGGGCCTCGGGCAGGGCACGGGTCACGAGGACATGCATGGACGCGTCGTTTCCTTTCAGGAGGCGGGGGACCCGCAGGGTCCGGACGATCTTCGGAGTCATCCTCCCCGATCGATCCGCGGGGCACGCGGCCGCCCGGCAGGCAGTGGCGAGCGGCAGGTCGGGGCCGTGCCGGTTCAGGCGGGGTAGGCGTGGGTCTGGGCCGCCTTGACCGTGGCCCAGACGGTGGCGCCGGGGTGCAGGTCGAGCTCGGCCGCGGCGACCGTGGTGAGGTCGGCGGCGAGGGGCAGTTCGCCGGTGAGGGCGGCGCGGATCTGGTCGCCGTGGGTCTCCATGCCGCTCACCTCGCAGCGCCACAGGTTGCGGGCGCTGGACCCGGTGGGGCGCTCGCCGTGCAGGGTCACCGCCCCCGGCGGGAAGGCGAGGAAGACGGGGCCCGTCAGGTCCTCGGTGATGGTGATCGCCGGGCCGTCGTCGTCGATGTGGACGGTGTGCCCGTCGGCGTGTCCCCGGTACAGGTTGAGCCCGACGAGTTGGGCGATGTAGTCGGTGCGGGGCCGGCGGGCGATGTCGCCGGGGGCGCCTTCCTGGACGATGCCGCCGTCCTCGACGACGACGAGCCGGTCGGCCAGCACCATGGCGTCCAGCGGGTCATGCGTGACCAGGACCGCGACGGCCTCGAACTCGGCCAGGTGGCGGCGGAGTTGGGCGCGTACGTCGAGCCGGGTACGGGCGTCGAGCGCGGCCAGGGGTTCGTCGAGGAGGAGCAGCCGGGGCCGGGTGGCCAGGGCGCGGGCGAGGGCGACGCGCTGGGCCTGGCCGCCGGACAGGCGGCGCGGTTTGGCGCC
>NZ_JAAGMG010000016.1 GCF_010548525.1 Streptomyces sp. SID14478 | reverse complement strand
AGGCGGTCGCGGCGGCCACGACGGCTGCGGCTCCGAGGACCTGACGTCTTGGGTACGCACTCATGCACAGCACTCCCTGAAGGGCGGCTCGGCTTTGCATTCATCGGAGGTCTGATGATGCTGTCGCGTGCAGAGTCCGTCAATGGGCCGTGCAGGGAAGGGAGTTGAGGAAGTGGTCGGATGACAGCGGTGACCAGTGCGGGAGTTGACCGACCCCGGAACACACGTGAGCCCGCACCCCTCACGGCGGAGGGATGCGGGCGGACGGTCGGGTCGGCGCCGCGGGGGTCAGTCCACGCTCGGGAGGATGTGCGGTTCGGCGAGGTCGTCCTCGTATCCGGCGAGGCGGATCGGGGCCGAACGGGCCCAGACATCGAGACTGCCGAGCTTCTCCGGCCTGCGGCCGGCCCGCTCGATACGTTCCTTCGGGCGCTGTTCGCGATTCGTCTTCTCTGGTGTCACCGCGCACTCCTTGTGTGTCGGGTAACCCGCTCCGGCGTGACCGGCCCAGCGTCGCGCGGGGCTCTGGACGCCCGATCGGGCTTGGGTAGAGGGCCAGTTCGGGCGCGGTGGCGCCGGTTGTCGCTGGTGGGATCGGCCGTGGTGACCGGCCTCTCCCCGGACGGAACCATGGGTACGGGTGGGACCCACTTGCGGTAACCGTCCGGCTACAGAGTAACCAAATGAGCAAGGGTCCGCTCGATGGGGCCGAAACCCGTACGCCCGGTGAAGGACGTCGGGTGTTCATTCAGCCACGCGGCGCCGACGGGACGCGACCCGTTTTCCCTCCCGCGGCGCCCTGGGGTCATGAGGTCGGGGCGGGGCGGGCGGTGTCGATGCTGCGGCCCGGCTCGTCCGTCGGCGCGGCCGACGGGCGGGACGTGGCGTCCGGTGACCCCGTGGGCAGGGCCGGTGCGGGGACGGGCGGGGCCTGCCCGTCCGGGGCGGGCGGGCCCGACGGGCTGGCGGTCGCGGTGCCCGCCGCCTCGTTCGCTATCGCGTCGAAGTCGACGTCCCCGGTGTTCTCCAGCATGGTGATGTGGTCGAGCACGGTCTGGTTGGCGTCCGTGGCCAGCTCCCGGACAAGTGCGTTACGGGTGGTGTGGCGGACCTGGGCGATCGCCGCGAAGACCTTGCCGTGCGCGTCCCGCAGCAGATTGGCGAACTTCCGCTCGTAGTCCTTGCCGCTCGCCGCCGACAACTGCCTGAGCCAGCCCTGCTGCTGCGGATTGGGCTGACTGGGCAGTGCGATGCCGAGCTTCGCCGCCACGGCACGCACCCGCTGGTCGAGATCGGTGTGCCCGACGACCAGGTGGTCGCCGGCGTCCCTGATCGCCTGCGTCGGGGCCCGCTCCATCGCCTGCTGGCCCGCCGGGATCTCCCACAGCCCGGCGAGCCTGACCCGCACGACGAGGTCGCGGTCACTGGCCGAGAGCGGCCCCCACTGGGTGGCCACGGTGGCGGCGTCCAGATTCGCCTGCCCCGTCCCCGACCGGTCAGCGTACGACCAGATCGGGAACGCCAGGGCGCCCAGGGTGGCGACGAGGGCGGCAAGGATGAGGGTGGTGCCATTGAGGCGGCGCAAGCAGTCCTCCCGGTGACCGAGGCCAACTCGCCGCTGTGGCGAGCTACTTGGTGATACGGGAAGATACGGGTGGGGCGTCCCCCGTGTTCAGCTCCTCGCTCGGATCGCCCTGCCGCGTCACGGTGCGTACGCGCCCGCGCCGGGCCCGCGCGACGAGCACCGCGCCCACGACGCCCGCCACGGCGACGAGCAGCGCCGCGTCCGGTACGTGGTCGCCGACGCCGCGCGCCCACTGCTCGGCGGCGAACGAGTCGTCGACGTCGAGCAGCCCCGGCAGCGCCGTCGTCCCGTCGAAGACCAGGAACAGGGCGCCCAGCGCGAGGAAGAACAGGCCCGAGACGAGGGACGTCGAGTGGGCCTCGAAGGGGCCGATGCGCACGGGCCTGCCGCGCAGCCAGCGCCGGTGTCCCAGGTCGCACCGCTCCCAGAGCAGAGCCAGCAGGAACAGCGGCACGGCCATCCCGAGCGCGTAGACGGCGAGCAGGGCCCCGCCGTAGACCGGGTGCCCGCCGAGCGCCGCGACGGTGAGGACGCTGCCGAGGATGGGGCCCGCGCAGAACCCGGCGAGGCCGTAGACGGCGCCCAGCGCGTACACGGATAGGGCGCTGGTGGGCCGGATCCGGCCGGAGAGCTCGGTCATCCGGCGGGAGGCGAAGCCACGGCCCGCGAGCTGCAGCACGCCGAGCGCGATGATCAGCCAGCCGCCGACGGCGACGAGCAGGTCCCGGTGGCCGTAGAAGAAGCGCCCGGCGTACGAGCCCGCGGCGCCGAGCGGGACCAGGGTCGTGGCGAGGCCGAGGTAGAAGATTCCGGTGCGCGCGACGAGTCGGGTCGGGCTGTCCAGGGAGTACGCGAAGAACGCGGGCAGGAGCAGCGCGCTGCACGGGCTGAGCAGGGCGAGCAGTCCGCCGAGGAACGCCGCGAGGTAGCCGATGTCGCTCACTTGCGTCCCGCCTTCGCCGCCGCCTTCGCGCTCTCGACGGCCTGCTCGAAGGCGGCGGCGGGCTGGGCGCCCGCGATCGGCTGTCCGCCCACGAGGAAGGAGGGGGTGGAAGTGGCGCCCAGCGCGTACGCCTCCTCGCGGTCCTTGGCCACGGCCGCGTGCGCGGCCCTGCCGTCGCGGTCACGGCGGAACCGGTCGAGGTCCTTCACCCCGGCCTCACGGGCGAGGGCGTCGAGGCGATCGGCGCCGAACCCCTTCTCCTTGGCCCCCTCGGCGTACGCCGCCCGGTGGAACTGCCAGAAGCGGCCCTGCTGCCCGGCGGCCCAGGAGGCGGCGGCCGCCGCCTGCGACTCGGCGCCGAAGAGGGGGAAGTTGCGCCACTCGATGCGCAGGGTGCCGTCGGCCACGTACTTCTTGACGAGGCCGGGTTCGGTGTCGCGGGCGAACTTGCCGCAGAACCCGCACTTGAAGTCGGCGTACTCGATCAGGACGACGGGTGCGTCGGCCCGGCCCTGCGCGAGCGGGTCCCCGCCGTCGCGTCGCGCGAGCTCGGCGAGGCGCGTGGTGGTGTCGTCGAGCTGCTGTCCGGCGGCGGTGTCCTGCCCGGCGGCGTCGCCGCGGGGTTCGGGCCTGGTCGCCGTGTACGAGACGGTGCCGAGCAGGGCGGCGGCCACCGCGACGGCGCCGGCGACGAGGAGCGGCCGCCGCTTCGGGACAGCGGTGTTCCGGGGGTTCTTGGACATGACGAAGTGGTCCTTGCGTGGGTTCAGGAGAAGAGGATGACGGCAGCCGGGCAGGGCCCGGGGCGTCATCTACACGCGCAGGACGGACAGTTCGACGGGCGAGGGCGGATCGTGCGGCGGCGGGCCCCGGCCCGCCGGAGTCAGCGGGACGACGTCGCAGAGGACGGCGCTCGAGCCGGACCCGGGCTCGTGCAGGAGCGGGGCGAGCAGTTCGTGCGCGCCGACGCCGCGC
>NZ_JAAGMG010000594.1 GCF_010548525.1 Streptomyces sp. SID14478 | reverse complement strand
CCCCGGGTCAGGTCGGCGACCTGCTTGCCGGCGAGCCGGTCCCAGCGGCGCATCACGAAGGCGCCGATCACGGCGGCGGCAGCGGCGGCAGCGGTGACGCCGCGCAGCACGAGCGGATCGTCGGCCAGCCAGACGCCGCCCGCGCAGACGAGCGGCACGCCGGCGATCACCGACGGAGGCAGCAGGCGGTGCAGGGGTGGGGAATGGCGATGACGTCCACGTGGCATGGCCAGAAACTTACCGCGCGTAGGCGAATCGCGAAGCCCCGCCCGGCAAAATCCGGGCACAGGCGGCACAGAAAGCTCCGAACTCACGCCAGGAGAGACGCACTTGCTCCTCCGCACCGCCCGTCACCGCTCACTCACCTCACCAAGATCACTTGCCGATGAGGCCCTTGGACGCGAGATAGTCCTTCGCGACGTCCGCTTCCTTCTGCCGCTCGGCGTCGACCTTGCGGTTCAGCTCGACGAGATCGTCCGTCGTGAGCGTCTTCGTCAACTTCCCGAGAACGTCGGATATCTCCTTGTCGCCGGCGTCCTTCGCATTCACAACCGGAATGATGTTGTCCGCGTTCTGCAGCTTCTTGTCGTCCTCAAGAAGGACGAGACCGAAGTTCTTCAGCGTCGCGTCGGTCGTGGTCGTCAGGACCAGCTGGTCCTCGCCGTTCTTCACCGCCTGCTTGGCCTGCGTGGTTCCCACGCCCTTGGGGTCGATGCCCGTGACGTCGATGCCGTACTTCTTCTTCAGGCCCGGCGCGCAGAAGGGCCGCGTCTCGCATTCGTCGCCGGCCGCGACCTTGACCTTCTGGCCCGACTTACCGAGATCGGAAAGCGTCTTGAGGCCGTGCTTCTTGGCGAAGGACTCGCTCACCGCGAACGCGTTCTGGTCGACCGCCCCGCCCGCGTCCAGAACCTTCAGGCCCTCCGGCTCGGCGAGGCCGCGCAGCGCGGTGACCGTGGCGTCGACATCGCTGGAGGCGACGGCCTTGGCGTCCTTGCCGTTCTTCTTCACATTGAGGAATTCGGCGAGCGTCGCGGCGTATTCGGGCACCACGTCGATCGCGCCCTTCACGAGCTGCGGCTCATAGAT
This sequence comes from Streptomyces sp. SID14478, assembly GCF_010548525.1. Classification (GTDB taxonomy): domain Bacteria; phylum Actinomycetota; class Actinomycetes; order Streptomycetales; family Streptomycetaceae; genus Streptomyces. Next base: position 19,478 of record NZ_JAAGMG010000594.1, on the reverse strand, counting down.
CTCGCGGTTCGCCACGGTCTTGACCGAGGCGTCATAACCCGCGTCGTCCAATATCTGCCGGTACAGCTCGCCCATCACCTTGGCCTCGGTGAAGCTGGCCGCACCGATGACGACCTTGCCCTTCTTGCCGCCGCCCGAGCTGCCCGAATCGTCCTTGCCCTCAAGGCTGTCGCCACCGCACGCGGCGAGACCCGCGGTCAGTGCGCCCACCGCCACGGCCGCCAGGGCCATTCGACGCGTCCTGCTGTTCATCGCTCTCCTAGTTGCACTGGTCGCAGTGATCGCACTGATCTCGCCGCGGGGCCCGGTCTCCGAGCCCGTACGGCTGCTGTAACTCACCTGGGTAAACGTCCTCAAGCCCGCCCCCGCATGGGATCGAGCACCCGGCCCACCGCCACGAACACGCCCTCCACGAGCAGCGCGAGAGCCGCCACGAGCAGGGCTCCGGCGACCACCTGGGGCGTGTCCTGCAGGTTGAACCCGGCCGTGATGATCCTTCCGAGCCCGCCCTCGCCCGCCATCGCGGCCAGCGTCGCCGTGGCGATCACCTGCACCCCCGCCGACCGCAGCCCGGTCATCACCAGCGGGTACGCCAGCGGCAGTTCGACCCGGGTGAAGACCTGTCCGCCGCTCATCCCCATGCCGCGCGCGGCCTCCACCACCGCACGGTCGACCTCGCGCATCCCCACGTACGCGTTGGTGAGCAGCGGCGGCACCGCGAACAGGACGAGCGCGATCAGCGTCGGCAGATCGCCCTGGCGGCCGAGGGGGGTGAGGGTGAGCAGCACGAGCACGGCCAGCGTGGGCACCGCCCGTCCCACGTTCGAGATGTTGATCGCGAGGGCGCCGCCCCGGCCGATGTGGCCGAGCCACAGGGCGAGCGGCAGCGCGATGAGGCAGGCGACGCCGAGCGCGACACCGCTGAAGTACAGGTGCTCGGCGAGGCGGTGCCACACCCCCTTCTCGCCCTGCCAGTTGGCTCCCGTGGTCAGCCAGTCGTAGGCACCCGATATCGCGTTCATGCCACTTTCTCCGGCTCGACGGGCTGTGCACTTGCGCGGATCCGGGACGGGCGGGAGGGCTTGGCGGCCGCCACCCGCGTCCAGGGCGTCAACCAGCGCTGTACGCCGAGCAGGAGCAGGTCCGCGAGGATCGCGAGCACCACGCACAGCACCGAGGCGGCGAGCACCTGGGCCTTGAACTGGCTGTTGAGGCCGTCGAGGATCAGCGTGCCGAGACCGCCGTAGTTGACCATCGCGCCGACCGTGGTCAGGGCCACCGTCGAGACCGTGGCGATCCGCACGCCGGCCAGCAGCGACGGGAGCGCCAGCGGCAGTTCGACCTCCCACAGCATCCGCAGCGATCCGTACCCCATGCCGCGCGCCGCTTCTCTGGCCTCTTCGGGAACGGCCTGCAGGCCCGCCAATATGTTGCGCACGAGAATCGTCAGCGAGTACAGGACGAGCCCGGTGATCACCAAGCTGATCGAGAGCCCGAAAAGGGGCAGCAGCAGGGAGAACATCGCGAGTGAGGGAATCGAGTAGAGCACCGTCGTCAGGCCCAGCACCGGTCCGGCAAAGGCGCGCTTGCGCCGGGCGAGCAGCGCGAGCGGGAACGCGATCAGGAGTCCGATCCCCACCGACGCCACCGTGATTCCCACGTGCTGAACGGTCGCATCGACCAATTCCTGGCTGCGGGTGCGCAGATACTCCCCGCACACCCAGTCATTGGCCACCAGACAGTTCTGCCCGCTCACCCCGCCCACCTCCCCCGTGTCCCGAACACATGTCGGTCGCCCGTACCTGCGCACGTGCGTTTTTGACTGTCGACGACCCTAGCCCCCGCCACTGACAATGGCCGATACCCGCCCCCCAGCCGCAACATTCCCGTCACATGACTGCCTTGCCCGGGCGTCCCCAACGCGACCGCCGCCCGGCAGAATGAGGTCCCATGATCCGGTTCGAGCACGTCAGCAAGCAGTATGCGGACGGCACCACTGCCGTCGACGACCTGTCCTTCGAGGTGAACGAGGGCGAACTGGTCACGCTCGTCGGCCCGTCGGGCTGCGGCAAGACCACGACGATGAAAATGGTGAACCGGCTCATCGAACCCACCGGGGGCCGGATATTCCTCGATGGCGACGACATATCCGCGATCGATCCGGTCCAACTGCGGCGGCGCATCGGATACGTCATCCAGCAGGTGGGCCTCTTCCCGCACAAGACGGTCCTGGACAACACCGCGACCGTGCCGCACCTGCTCGGCGTCAAGCGCGCCGAGGCCCGCAAGCGCGCGGCCGAACTTCTCGACCTGGTGGGCCTCGACCCGAAGACGTTCGGCGACCGCTACCCCGAGCAGCTCTCGGGCGGGCAGCGCCAGCGCGTGGGGGTGGCCAGGGCGCTGGCGGCCGATCCGCCGGTGCTGCTGATGGACGAGCCGTTCGGCGCCGTCGACCCGGTGGTGCGCGACCACCTCCAGACGGAGTTCCTGCGGCTGCAGCAGACCCTCGGCAAGACCGTCCTCTTCGTCACGCACGACATCGAGGAGGCCGTCCGCCTCGGTGACCGCATCGCCGTCTACGGGCAGGGCCGCATCGAGCAGTTCGACACCCCGTCGGCCGTCCTGGGCGCTCCCGCGACGGACTACGTGGCCGATTTCGTCGGCGCCGACCGGGGCCTGAAGCGGCTGTCCGTGACGCCCATCGAGGAGGGCGACCTGGAGCAGCCGCCCGTCGTGCACCTCGACGACCCGCTGCCCCGGGACCTCGACGCCCCCTGGGCCGTCGTCCTCGACAGCGACAACAACCTGCACGGGTGGATCTCCGCCGAGCACGCGCGCGCGGCGAACCCCGGTGATCCCGGTAACCCCGGCAAGAAGGACGACACCGTACGGGCCCATGCCCGCCGCATGGAGGCCTGGCTGCCGGTCGGCGCCTCCCTCAAGCAGGCGTTCGCGACGATGCTGCAGCACGACGCGGGGTGGATCGCGGTCATCGACGAACGCTCCGAGGGCCGCTTCCTGGGTGTCCTGACGCCGGCCCGGCTGCACGAGGCGCTGCGCCGCTCCACGGCGGCCGACGCCCGCGACATCGCGCGCGCGGAGGTCGAGCTGGAGACGGTGGCGCCGCTCCTCAAGTAACCGGGGACGCGGCTCCTCAAGTAACCGGGTGGCGGCCCTCCTCAAGTAAGCCGCTGTCCCAGCCACTCGAGGGTCGCCGGGATCTCGCGCCGCCACGTGTTGAAGTTGTGCCCACCGCTGTCGAGGATGATCGAGGACACGCGCGTGGGCGACTTCACCTTCTTGATGAACCGTCGCGTGTCCGCGTAATTGCCCTCCCCCTGTTTGCTGCTGGTCACCAGGAGGGACGTGGCGGGCGGCCGCACGTGGTCCAGGGACCACATCAGGTCCGCCCGGCTCCGCGCGGCGGCGTCCCCGTGGAAGAGATCACCGGTCGTCGGGTCCGAGGGCGCCTTGTAGTACGCGGACAGTCCTGCGCCCGCTCCGTAGACGCCGGGGTGGTGCATGGCCACCTTCAGGGCGCAGTAGCCGCCGGTGGAGTCGCCGACGATGCCCCACTTCTTCGCCGTCCTGTAGCGCGAACCCAGCTCCGTGGGCACGTCCTTGGCGAAGAACGTCTCCGTCTTCGGGCCGCCGGGGACGTCCACGCATTCCGTGTCGCGCGGCGGTGCCACGGTCGGCCGCAGCATCACGAGGACCATCGGCCGCATCCGGCCCGCCGCGGCCAGCGCGTGGGCGGTCTGCGGATAGTGCAGGCCCTTGATGAGCGCCTCGGCGGTCCCCGGGTAGCCGGTCAGGACCACCGCCGCCGGGAACGTGCGGTGGGCGTACCGCGGTTGGAAGTACTCCGGCGGCAGGTATACGTACGCCGGTGCGGCGATGCGCGACGCCCGTCCGACGACGTCGATCTTCTGTATCTGGCCGCCGACGGCCGGCCGCGCCCCGCCCGGCACGGTCACGTCCTGCGTGGACAGCACCTTCACCGGCGGGCGGCGGCCAGCCACGTCGTGGTCGCGCACCACGCCCTGGCCCTGCTCCTGCCCGAAGAGGTCGGCCCAGGTCGCGTAGAAGCCGAACGCCTGGTTGGCGGCGAGTCCGACCGCCGCGAAGAGCGCCAGCTGGGTGCCGAGCAGCAGGCCCACGCGCCCCGTGACGGACCTCCAGGAACGGTGCGCGAGGCGCGGCCAGAGCAGCACGGTCCCGAGGAACAGCAGTACGGCGAGCAGTACCGCGAGCGCCAGCACCTTGTGGCTCGTGAGACCCATGGGACGTTCCCTGCCTGTGAGTTGACGGCGGCCCCACGGTCGCCGGAGCGGATTCCCCGCCCTTGCCGCACCCTTTGCGGCGATTTTCCTGCGGGGAGTGAACCCGATTCCCCCTCCCTTCGTCCTAGAGGGCGCAAGTCGCGGGATGCCGGATATGGCACCGCGTTCACGTTTCTCGCGGAACTACGGGAATGCGATGTTCGTCAGGATAGATGCGGAAGATCCGCAAGAGGTTCCGAGCCGGGTGAGGCGTGTGCTGCGCGGCCCGCGGCCGGAGGCCGTGCCGACCCTGATCGCCCGGGCGTGCATCCTCGTCGGGCTCCTGGACATCGCGGCCGGTGTCTTCCCCCGCTTCCGGCACAGCCGGATGCACACCCTCGCCGAGGTGCTGCCGGGCACCCTGGGACCGTTCGCCGCGGCCCTCGCGCTCAGCAGCGGCGTCCTGCTGCTCCTGCTCGCGCACGGTCTGCGGCGCCGCAAGCGGCGGGCCTGGCGGGCGGCCGTGGTGCTGCTCCCGTTCGGCGCCTGCGCGCAGTTCGCGTACCGGCACTCGTTCCTGGGCGTCGTCATCCCGCTGCTGCTCCTGTGGCTGCTCGCCAAGCACCGCGGCCAGTTCGACGCGCTGCCCGACCCGCGCAGCCGCTGGCGCGCGGTCGCCAACTTCGTCCTCGTGGGCGCCGGTTCGATCCTGCTCGGCCTCGCGATCGTCAGCGCGCACCCGCGCAGGCTCGTCGGCAGCCCGAGCCTGGCCGACCGTCTGGAGCACGTCCTGTACGGCCTGTTCGGTGTCGACGGGCCCCTGGACTACGCGGGGCGCACGTCGAGCACGGTCGCGACCTCGCTCGGCGCACTCGGCATGGTCACCGCGCTGACCACGATCTACTTCGCGTTCCGCCCCGAGCATCCGGCCGCCCGCCTCACCGAGGACGACGAGACGAGACTGCGCGCCCTCCTGGTCAAGCACGGGGCGCGCGACTCCTTGGGGCACTTCGCCCTGCGCCGCGACAAGGGAGTGGTGTTCTCGCCCAGCGGCAAGGCCGCCGTCTGCTACCGCGTCGTCTCCGGCGTGATGCTCGCCGGCGGCGACCCCGTCGGCGACGTGGAGGCGTGGCCCGGTGCGATCGAGCGCTTCATGGACGAGGCACGGGCCCACTCCTGGACGCCGGCCGTCATGGGCTGCTCCGAGACGGGCGGCGAGGTGTGGACCCGCGAGACCGGGCTCGACGCGCTCGAACTGGGCGACGAGGCGGTGGTGGACGTCGCGGATTTCTCCCTGACCGGGCGGGCGATGCGCAACGTGCGCCAGATGGTCAAAAGGATCGAGCGCAATGGCTACGAGACCCGGGTCCGGCGCATCCGTGACCTCGGCCCGGCCGAGCTGGCCCGCATCCGCCGCGCCGCCGAGGACTGGCGCGGCACCGACACCGAGCGCGGCTTCTCTATGGCGCTCGGCCGGATCGGCGACGAGGCCGACAGCGCGTGTCTGATCGCGACGGCCCACAAGAGCGACGAGGGCGAACCGGGCCCCTACGGAGACCTCAAAGCGGTCCTGCACTTCGTCCCCTGGGGCGCCGACGGCGTCTCGCTCGACCTCATGCGCCGCGACCGCGGCGCCGACCCCGGCATGAACGAACTGCTCATCGTGGCCGCCCTCCAGGCCGCCCCGAACCTCGGCATCACCCGTGTCTCGCTGAACTTCGCGATGTTCCGCTCGGCGCTCGCCCGCGGCGAGAAGATCGGCGCGGGCCCCGTCCTGCGTGCCTGGCGCGGCCTGCTGGTGTTCCTCTCGCGCTGGTTCCAGATCGAGTCGCTCTACAAGTTCAACGCGAAGTTCCGCCCCCGGTGGGAGCCCCGTTTCGTGGTCTACCGCTCCTCCAAGGACCTCCCGAGGATCGGCTGGGCCGCGCTGCAGGCCGAGGGCTTCGTGACCCTGCGCCTGCCGCGGCCGCTGCGCCGCAGGGCACCGGAGCCCACCCCTTGCGTCCACCGCAGTGCGGAGCAGGACGTACGCGCCGCCTAGGCCCTCCCGAGGCCGTCACCCGGGGCGGCGCGGGGCACCTCGTTTCGGCTCTAGGCTGGACGCCATGAGCACGTCGCAGGTCCACCGCGGCCACGTAGCCCACCTCCCCGTCTGGGACCGCTGCGCGGTCATGGGGGTCGTCAATGTGACGCCGGACTCCTTCTCGGACGGGGGCCGCTGGTTCGACACCACCGCCGCGATCAAGCACGGTCTTGACCTGGTTGCCCAGGGCGCCGATCTCGTGGACGTCGGCGGCGAGTCCACCCGCCCCGGCGCCGCCCGCGTGGACGAGGACGAGGAGCTCAAGCGCGTCATCCCCGTCGTCCGCGGCCTGGCCGCCGAGGGCGTCACCGTCTCGGTCGACACCATGCGCGCCAGCGTCGCCGAGCAGTCCCTGGCGGCGGGCGGGGCCCTGGTCAACGACGTGAGCGGCGGCCTCGCCGACCCGGCGATGGTCCCGGTGGTCGCCGCCGCGGGGGCGCCCTTCGTCGTGATGCACTGGCGCGGCTTCCTGGAAGGAGCCACCGTCCGCGGCACCTACCAGGACGTCGTCTCCGAAGTCGTCGACGAGCTCCACGCGCGCGTGGAGGCCGTCATCGCGGGCGGGATCGCGCCCGACCACATCGTCGTCGACCCGGGCCTCGGCTTCTCCAAGGAAGCCGGCCACGACCTCACGCTCCTCGCCCACCTCGACCGGCTCCGCGCGCTCGGCCACCCGGTCCTGGTCGCGGCCTCCCGCAAGCGGTTCCTCGGCCACGTACTGGCAGGCGAGGAGGGCGCCCCGCCGCCCGCGCGCGAGCGCGACGCCGCCACCGCCGCCGTCTCCGCGATCGCCGCGCACACCGGCGCGTGGGCGGTGCGCGTCCACGAGGTGCGGGCCACCGCCGACGCGGTCCGGGTGGCCCGCGCCGTCGAAGGAGCCCTGTGACCAGCACCGACACCCAGGCCGTCGACGACGCCAACCGCGCCTTCTACGAGGCCATGGAGCGCGGCGACTTCGAGGAGCTGACCGCCCTGTGGCTGGCCCCCGAGGACGTCGCGTACGCCGAGGACGCGGACCCGGACGAGGCCGAGGACACGTCCATCAGCTGCGTGCACCCCGGCTGGCCGGTGCTCAGCGGACGCGGCGAGGTGCTCCGCTCGTACGCGCTGATCATGGAGAACACCGAGTACATCCAGTTCTTCCTCACCGACGTGCACATCAGCGTCGTCGCCGACACCGCCCTGGTGACCTGCACGGAGAACATCCTCAGCGGCGGCCCCGCCCCCGCGGAGGGCGACGAACTCGGTCCGCTCGTCGGCCAGCGCGTGGTCGCCACGAACCTGTTCCGGCGCACCCGCGACGGCTGGAAGCTGTGGTCGCACCACGCCTCACCGGTGCTCGCGGACGCGGACGACGAGGCCGACCCGGATGCCGACGGGATCGACAACGCCGACGACGACGGCTCACCCGCCTGAGTGGGTAGGCGCTTCCGAAAGGGCCGGTTTTCCCGGCACGAGGTTGGTTTCCCGGCCGCCGGGGTATGGGCGGCTACCAGCCGCGGGCGCGTCTGTCCATAGCCCCCGCGGGCGAGCGATGTCCGTGCTCGCAGGTAGATTCGATCGAGGCCACCGTGTCGACCGCACATCGACGGGACGGCCTCTACCGACGATTGCAGGAGTGATTCGCGTGGATCGTGTCGCGCTGCGCGGCCTCAAGGCCCGCGGGCACCATGGCGTCTTCCCCAAGGAGCGCGAGGAAGGCCAGACCTTCATCGTGGACCTGGTACTCGGCCTTGACACCCGGGCGGCGGCGGCCGACGACGACCTGGCGAAGACCGTGCACTACGGCGTCGTGGCGGAGGAGGTCGTGGCCGTCGTCCAAGGCGAGCCGGTGGACCTCATCGAGACGCTCTCCGAGCGCATCGCCCAGGCCTGCCTGAAGCACGAAGGGGTTCTGGAGGTCGAGGTCTGCGTCCACAAGCCGGACGCGCCGATCACCGTGCCCTTCGACGACGTGACCGTCACCATCACCCGGAGCCGAGTATGAATCAGACTCAGTTCGACCCGACCGTCCAGCCGGTGCCGACCTCCGTGGTGGCACAGGTCGACGCGGCCGACACCACGCTCTCCAACCCCAAGCGCGCCGTGCTCTCCCTCGGCGCCAACCTGGGCAACCGCCTGGAGACCCTGCAGGGCGCCATCGACGCCCTGGAGGACACCCCCGGCGTCCGCGTCAAAGCCGTCTCCCCCGTCTACGAGACGGAGCCCTGGGGCGTCGAGCCGGGCAGCCAGCCCTCGTACTTCAACGCGGTGATCGTCCTGAAGACGACGCTGCCGCCCGCCTCGCTCCTGGAGCGCGCGCACGCGGTCGAGGAGGCCTTCCACCGCGTACGGGACGAGCGTTGGGGCCCGCGCACCATCGACGTCGACATCGTCGCGTACGCCGACGTGGTCTCCGACGACCCGGTGCTCACGCTGCCGCACCCGCGGGCCCACGAGCGGGCGTTCGTCCTCGCGCCCTGGCACGACGTCGAACCGGAGGCCCAGCTGTCCGGTCGCGGCCCCGTCGCCCAGCTGCTCGACGCCGTGACCCGGGACGGCGTCGCGCCGCGCGCCGACCTGGAACTTCGGCTGCCCGAGTAGTCGTTAAGGTCTAGGGCACGCCCTTGAGGGCGGACCGTAGACATGTGATGTGAGGGGCGACCACGGGGATGAAGCAACTGCGCATCAGGACGCTGGCCGGCCTCTTCCTGGTCGCCGGGGTGCTGTCCTGGGCGGGCGCCCGGCTGTGGGACTCGGTGGGCACGCTGCCGCGGGTCCCGCTGGCCGCGCCCATCGTGCTCGCGGTGATCGCCGTCGTGCTGCTGGCGACGGCCCTGTCGATCCGCTCCCGGCTGCGCGCCCAGCGCGAGCGCCGTCCCGAGGCCAAGGGCGTCGACCCGATGATGGCCGCCAGGGCGCTCGTGTTCGGGCAGGCCAGCGCACTGGTCGCCGCACTGGTGGCGGGGATGTACGGCGGCACCGGCGTCTTCCTGCTGGAGTCCCTGGACATCCCGGCCCGCCGCGACCAGGCGATCTACGCCGGTTTCTCGGTCCTGGCAGGCATCGCGGTGATAGCGGCGGCGCTCTTCCTGGAGCGCGTCTGCAAGCTCCCGGAGGACGACGACACCGAAGGCACGGCGCCGGCCGCGTAAGGCGCGGCCGGCCGCACGGGGGCCCGGGTCAGCGCCCGATGATGAGGCTCATGGCCTCGGCCCGGGTGGCGGGATCGCGCAGCTGGCCCCGGACGGCCGACGTGATGGTCTTCGCCCCCGGCTTGCGCACCCCGCGCATGGTCATGCACATGTGCTCGCACTCCACGACCACGATCACGCCGCGCGGCTCCAGGATCTCCATCAGGGAGTCCGCGATCTGCGTCGTCAGACGCTCCTGGACCTGCGGGCGGCGGGCGTAGACGTCGACGAGGCGGGCCAGCTTCGACAGGCCCGTGATCTTTCCGTCGGAGGACGGGATGTAGCCGACGTGCGCGACGCCCACGAACGGCACGAGGTGGTGCTCACAGGAGCTCTGCACCTCGATGTCCTTGACCAGGACCATCTCGTCGTGGCCGAGGTCGAACGTCGTCGTCAGCACGTCCTCGGGCTTTTGCCACAGGCCCGCGAATATCTCCTTGTACGCGCGAGCGACCCGCGCCGGCGTCTCCCGCAGGCCCTCGCGGTCCGGGTCCTCGCCGACCGCGATGAGCAGTTCGCGCACGGCGTTCTCGGCCCGCTTCTCGTCGAACTCGCCGATCGAGCCCTCGCCGTCCAGCGTCACCGGGTCGGTCATCTGCTGTGCCTCTTCCTCGTACGGACGTCCGGCGCGGCCCCGGAAAGCACCGAGTGAACGGGTGCAACGAAAAAGGCCGCGTCCCCCACACCGTAAAGCGTGGGGGACGCGGCCTGCATTCCGGGTCTGACGGGACCCGAGGGGGTCAGCTCTCGGGGCGCTCTTCCTTCACCGTGTCCACCGGGGTGGTGGTCTCGATGGCGGGCGCCGTTCCGTTCGCCCCGTTCGTCAGTGACAGCTCCCTGGGGGAGAGCACCGGCGGGCGGGTCGAGGGGGTGCGGCGGGAGGAGCCGGTCCACGCGGGGCGGGCCGGGCGCTTCACGAGAGGAGAGAAGATCTCGGCGATCTGCTCCTTGTTCAGCGTCTCCTTCTCGAGCAGCGCGAGGACCAGGTTGTCGAGGACGTCACGGTTCTCGACGAGGATTTCCCAGGCCTCGTTGTGCGCGGTCTCGATGAGCTTCTTGACCTCTTCGTCGACGAGGGCCGCGACCTCTTCCGAGTAGTCCCGCTGGTGACCCATCTCGCGGCCCAGGAAGGGCTCGGTGTTGTCACCGCCGAACTTGATCGCGCCGAGCCGCTCGGTCATGCCGTACTGCGTGACCATCGCGCGGGCCGTACCGGTGGCCTTCTCGATGTCGTTCGCAGCGCCCGTCGTCGGGTCGTGGAAGACGAGCTCCTCGGCCGCGCGCCCGCCCATCATGTAGGCGAGCTGGTCGAGCATCTCGTTGCGGGTGGTCGAGTACTTGTCCTCGTCCGGCAGCACCATCGTGTAGCCCAGAGCACGGCCTCGGGAGAGGATCGTGATCTTGTGGACCGGGTCGGAGTTCGGAGACGCCGCCGCGACCAGGGCGTGACCGCCCTCGTGGTACGCGGTGATCTTCTTCTCCTTGTCCGACATGATCCGGGTCCGCTTCTGCGGGCCCGCGACCACACGGTCGATCGCCTCGTCCAGCATCATGTTGTCGATCAGCTTGCGGTCCGAGCGGGCGGTCAGCAGGGCCGCCTCGTTCAGCACGTTCGACAGATCGGCACCCGTGAAGCCGGGGGTGCGGCGGGCGACGGCGGAGAGGTCGACGTCGGGCGCGACCGGCTTGCCCTTCTGGTGAACCTTGAGGATCTCCAGACGGCCCTGCATGTCCGGGCGGTCGACCGCGATCTGGCGGTCGAAGCGGCCGGGACGCAGCAGCGCCGGGTCGAGGATGTCGGGCCGGTTCGTGGCGGCGATCAGGATGACGCCGCCCTTCACGTCGAAGCCGTCCATCTCGACGAGCAGCTGGTTGAGCGTCTGCTCGCGCTCGTCGTGACCGCCGCCGAGGCCGGCGCCGCGGTGGCGGCCGACCGCGTCGATCTCGTCGACGAAGACGATCGCCGGAGCGTTCGCCTTGGCCTGCTCGAAGAGGTCGCGGACACGGGAGGCACCGACACCGACGAACATCTCGACGAAGTCGGAACCGGAGATCGAGTAGAACGGGACGCCCGCCTCGCCCGCGACAGCGCGCGCAAGCAGCGTCTTGCCCGTACCGGGCGGCCCGTACAGCAGCACGCCCTTGGGGATCTTGGCGCCGACGGCCTGGAACTTGGCCGGCTCCTGGAGGAACTCCTTGATCTCGTGGAGCTCCTCGACGGCCTCGTCCGAACCTGCGACGTCGGCGAACGTCGTCTTGGGGGTGTCCTTGGTGATGAGCTTGGCCTTGGACTTCCCGAACTGCATGACTCGGGAGCCGCCGCCCTGCATCTGGTTCATCAGGAACAAGAAGACGACGACGATGAGGACGAAGGGCAGCAGCGACAGCAGGATGCCCACAAAGGCGTTCTGCTTCGTCGGGGAGACGGTGTACCCGTCCGGAATCTGCTTGTCCTCGAACTTGGCCTGCAGGTCCTTGGCCACCTCGACGCCCTGGTCGCCGATGTAGCTGGCCTGGATCTTGTCCGAGCCGTCGACCTTCTGGCCGTCCTTCAGCTCGACCTTGATGGTGTTTTCATCGCCGGTGGTCAGCTTTGCCGACTGCACCTTGTTGTCGTCGATGGCCTGAATGACCTGGCCGGTGTCCACCGTCTTGTAGCCGCCGGACGAACCGACGACCTGCATCAACACGACCACGGCAAGGACGGCCAGCACGATCCACATGACCGGCCCACGGAAGTATCGCTTCACGTCCATCCATACGGAGCGATGCCGCCCCGTCCCTCCTGCCATAGTGAGTTTGATAAGGCTGTTTGAAGCTGTTTGAAGAACTGTTCTTCGGACGGTACCCCAGCATTGTCACCCGATGCCGCAGGGGACGACCGGCAAACGTGCCTTCGCATGCTCCAACGGCGGGAAACCCACGAGGGTTCCCGGCCGCACGAACCGGGCTGACGTGTGCTCAGCCGCCGTAGACGTGCGGGGCCAGCGTGCCGACGAACGGCAGGTTCCGGTACTTCTCGGCGTAGTCCAGGCCGTACCCGACGACGAACTCGTTCGGGATGTCGAAGCCGACCCACTTCACGTCGATGTCGACCTTGGCCGCCTCGGGCTTGCGCAGCAGCGTGCACACCTCCAGGGAGGCGGGCTCGCGCGAGCCGAGGTTGGTGAGCAGCCAGGACAGCGTCAGCCCGGAGTCGATGATGTCCTCGACGATCAGGACGTGCTTGCCCTTGATGTCGGTGTCGAGGTCCTTGAGGATCCGCACGACGCCGGACGACTGGGTGCCCGCGCCGTACGAGGACACCGCCATCCAGTCCATCGTGACGGGGGTGGACAGGGCACGCGCCAGGTCCGCCATGACCATCACGGCACCCTTGAGCACCCCGACGATCAGCACGTCCTTGCCCGCGTACTCCGCGTCGACCTTCGCGGCCAGCTCGGCCAGCTTCGCGTCGATCTCTTCCTTGGTGATGAGCACCGACTTGAGGTCGGTGCCCATGTCTTTCGCGTCCACCCGCATCACTTTCGGTCGTCACACCGGCCACACAGAGGCCACCGCGTACGTGGCCTCCCGTCAGCCTTGCCGGATGACCAGTCTGCCACCCTGCCGCTGAGCGACGACTTTGCCCGGGAGATTGATCTCTCCCTGGCCGCGCCAGCCCGTGATCAGGCGGTCGACCTCTTCGATGTGGCGGGCGAAGAGCGCGCCGGCCGGGGCGCCGGCCTCGATCGCGGCCTTGCGCAGGATGCGGCGGCGCACGGCGGGCGGCAGCGCGTACAACTTGGCGCATTCCAGCAGGCCGGCGGCGTCCCGGACGGATTCGGCGGCCTGCTGGGCCCAGGTGTCCAGCGCGTCGGCGTCGTCGCGGGACAGTTGGGCCGTACGGGCGAGGGCCTCGACGACGCCCTTGCCGAGCGCCTTCTCCAGGGCCGGCAGTCCTTCGTGGCGCAGCCGCGATCTCGTATAGGCCGGATCGGTGTTGTGCGGGTCGTCCCACACCGGCAGGTGCTGCACGAGGCAGGCCTTGCGGGCGGTCTGGCGGTCCAGGCGCAGGAACGGCCTGCGGTAACGGCCTGCGGCCCCCGAGACCGCAGCCATTCCGGACAGGGAGCGGATGCCGGAGCCGCGGGCGAGGCCCAGCAGGACGGTCTCGGCCTGGTCGTCGCGGGTGTGGCCGAGCAGGACGGCGGCGGCGCCGTGGCGCTCGGCGGCGGCGTCCAGGGCGGCGTAGCGGGCGTCCCGGGCGGCGGCTTCGGGGCCGCCCTCGCGGCCCACGTGCACGGCGACGGACTCGGCGGGAGCCAGGCCGAGGGCGGTCAGGCGCAGGACGACATCCTCGGCACGGGTGTCGGAGCCGGGCTGCAGACCGTGGTCGACGGTGATGCCACCGGCGCGGATGCCGAGTTTGGGGGCTTCGAAGGCGAGGGCCGAGGCGAGCGCCATGGAGTCGGCACCGCCCGAGCAGGCGACCAGCACGAGCGGCTGAGCGCCGGGAGAAGCCGAGGGGGGCTGGGGGTTCTCGCTGAGGATGTCGTGGAGTACGCGGCGGACCGCCAGGCGTATCGCCGCGACCGCAGGATGGGGACCCATGTCCGGTTCCCTTCATTCCGTTGTCTGGGGGGTGGGCGCCAACTAGGTCTGGACTAGCCGACGAGCCGACTGGCGCGGCTCAGTCGCTCAACGGTGACTCGGTGATTTCAGTCACGCAGAGTGTGTCGATGGTGACAGAGCCGAGCCATTCCCTGAGCATTGCACGCCTACCCACGGCCTACGGTCCCTCGGATGGGTGATCCTGAGCAATTTTGGGCGTGGCTTACGGGGCCTCGTGAGCGCCGTCTGTCTTGTTGTGCACCCGCGCGACCCAGTCCGCCGGTTTGGCGATCTCCGCCTTCGTGGGCAGCGTGTTCGGCGACGTCCAGACACGGTTGAAGCCGTCCATGCCGACCTCGTCCACGACGGCCCGGACGAACCGCTCGCCGTCGCGGTACTGGCGCAGCTTGGCGTCGAGGCCGAGGAGCTTGCGCAGCGTCATGTCGAGCCGGGAGGCGCCCTTCTGCCTGCGCTGCTGGAACTTCTCGCGGATCTCCCCGACCGTCGGCACGACCGCGGGGCCGACGCCGTCCATCACGAAGTCCGCGTGCCCTTCGAGCAGGGACATGACGGCGGTGAGCCGGGCCAGGATCTCGCGCTGGGCGGGCGACTGGACCAGTTCGACGAGCGACCTGCCGCCGTCGTCCTCCTCGCCGTCCGGGCGTCCGCCCGCGAGGGACTGGGCGGCTTCCCTGATGCGCTCCAGGAACGTCGTCGGGTCGACCTCGGTCTCCGCGAGGAACGACTGGATCTCGCCCTCCAGGTGGTCCCGCAGCCAGGGCACCGCCGTGAACTGCGTGCGGTGCGTCTCCTCGTGCAGGCAGACCCAGAGCCGGAAGTCGTGCGGATCGACGTCGAGTTCGCGCTCGACGTGCACGATGTTCGGCGCCACGAGGAGGAGGCGGCCGCCGCCGTTCGGCGCGGCCGGCAGGTCGCGGGTGGCGGGGGCGAAGGTCTCGTACTGGCCGAGGACGCGGGAGGAGAGGAAGGACAGCAGCATGCCGAGCTCGACGCCCGTGACCTTGCCGCCGACCGCGCCCATCATGGCGGGGCCGGGACCCGAGCCGCGCCGCTCCTGCATCTTGTCGAGCAGGGGCTTGAGGATCTCGCGGAAGCCCGCGACGTTGGCCTTCACCCAGCCCGGCCGGTCGACCACGAGGATCGGGGTGTCGTGCGCCTCGTCCGTGGCCATGCGCGTGTACGCGCGCACGTGCTCCTCGGACTCCTTCGCGTGCCGGCGCAGCTCCGCGACGATGGCGCGTGCCTCGTCGCGGCTGACTTCTGGGCCGGGTCGTACGAGTCGGGTCGCGGTCGCCACCGCGAGATTCCAGTCGACCATCTCCGCACCACCGATGCTCGTCATGCGTCAACGGTACGTGACCCTCTGCCTACGTGGAGAGGGTTGGACCCTGACGCGACCCTGACTCTCAGCGGCAGCCGCAGTTGGCCACGGACGAGGCGAGCCGGTCCAGGCCCGCCTGGGCGGACTGGGGTGCGGGGGCGTCCTGTGTCATGAACGCGAAGACGAGCAGGCGCCCGTCGGCGTCGACGACCGTGCCCGCGAGGGTGTTCACCCCGGTCAGGGTGCCGGTCTTGGCGCGGACGAGGCCGGTCCCCGAGGCGTCGGCGGCGTCCCCGTAGCGGTTGCTGAGAGTGCCGGTGAAGCCCGCGACGGGCAGGCCGGTGAGGACCGCGCGCAGTTCCGGGCGCGCGGGGTCCGCGGCCTTCGCGAGCAGGCCGGTGAGCAGGTCGGCGGAGACCTTGTCGGCGCGGTCGAGGCCGCTTCCGTCGGCGAAGTGGGCGCCGGAGAGCGGGAGTCGCAGCTTGTCGAGCTGCTCCTTGACCGCCTTGCCCGCGCCGTCGAAGTCGTGGCTCTCGTCGGCGGCGATCGCGGTCTGTCGGGCGAGGGCCTCGGCGATGTCGTTGTCGCTGTTGGTCAGCATCCGCTCGACGAGGGCGGACAGCGGCGGCGATTCGACCTTCGCGACGTCCTCGGCCTGGCCGGATGCCTTGCTGGGCCCGGGCTCGCCCTTGGTCTTGATGCCGCGGGCGTGGAGCAGGTCCGCGAACTGCCCGGCCGCCGCGGCCGCCGGATCGGCGGCGCGCGCGGCCGGGCCGCTGTTCGAGCCGTCGGTGCGGGCCTCGTCGGTCATCAGGGCGGTGACCTGGGCGAGGTTCTCGTTCGGGCCGATGGGGTGCCAGGGCGTACCGGAGTACAGCGAGGTGTCGTAGGAGAGCGTGACCTCGGTGGTGCCGGAGGCCTTGAGGGACGCCGCGGTCTCGTCGGCCAGGGTGCGCAGGCCGGCGGCGCCGTAGGGGTTCTTCTCGCGGGCCGTCAGCGTCGGGTCGCCGCCGCCGATCAGGACGAGCTCCTTGGAGTCCTTCTCCAGGGCCGTGCGGGTGGCGATGCGGTGATCGGGGCCCGCCGCGGTCAGTGCCGCGACGGCCGTGGCCAGCTTGGTGGTGGAGGCCGGGGTCAGCGCGTCACCCGAGGACTTTCCGTACAGCCTCTTTCCGGTGACGGCGTCGACGACCGCGGCGGTGCGGTGCGTCCCCAGCGAGGCGTCCTTCAGGAGCGGGTCCAGCACGTCGGCCAGGGCGCGCTTCGTCGGTCCGGGCACGGAGGAACCCGGTGCGGCGAGCACGGCGGGGGCACTGGGGGCGGCGGACGGTGCCCCCGGGGACGTACGGCCGTGATCTGCGCCACCCCCGCTGCCCTGGGAAGCCGACCGGTCCGCCTCGGCCTTACGCTGACCCGAAGCGTCCCAGGGACCGGCCGAGGCCGCCACGACGGCCGCGAGGGCGAGACCCACCGCCGTCGCACCTACCGTGACGTGCTTGGTCTTGGACCCGGCAACGGCCTTCGCCACACTCTTCACGAGTTGCGAAGCCTTCAGCTCCGGCACCGCGGACCAGCCCCTTTCGCGATCACACACCTGCGTGAGGGACACTTAACCACCAGTCGTATGTGTTGATCATGGAGGAGCCACCGGTGGAGTTCGACGTCACGATCGAGATTCCGAAGGGATCGCGGAACAAGTACGAGGTCGACCACGAGTCCGGTCGCATCCGCCTCGACCGTCGTCTGTTCACGTCGACCGCCTACCCGACGGACTACGGCTTCGTCGAGAACACGCTCGGCGAGGACGGGGACCCGCTGGACGCGCTGGTCATCCTGGACGAGCCCACGTTCCCGGGCTGCCTCATCAAGTGCCGCGCCATCGGCATGTTCCGCATGACGGACGAGGCCGGCGGCGACGACAAGCTGCTGTGCGTCCCGGCGACGGACCCGCGGATGGAGCACCTGCGCGACATCCACCACGTCTCCGAGTTCGACCGCCTGGAGATCCAGCACTTCTTCGAGGTCTACAAGGACCTGGAGCCCGGCAAGTCCGTCGAGGGCGCCGACTGGGTGGGCCGCACCGAGGCCGAGGCCGAGATCGAGCGTTCCTACAAGCGCGCTCAGGACCAGGGCGGTCACTGACCCCGACTGTTCACGCACGGGCCGCACGATCCCCACGGGGTCGGGCGGCCCGTTCGCGTATTCGTGCGCATACTGAGGCGTACGGGAGGCAGACGGATACGCATATGTAATCGTGCGAAGGGCGAGGAACCACAGAGGTGTCACACAGGTGACGGAGCGGGAATCCGAGGCCCAGGAGGACCGCAAGCCGCAGTCCGACGAGGCCCGCAGCGCGTTCACACAGCCCATCGGGGTGGTGTCGCCGCCTTCGGTTCCGGAGGAGGAGGCGTCGACCACCTCGGAGTTCTCGCTGCCCCAGGGGCTGAGCGTGCAGGCTCCGGAGGCGCCGGACGTGGAGGGCTCGGCGTTCACGCCGCCGAAGACGTACAGCACCCGGCAGTCGCCGCCCGCGTTCACTCCCGCGCACGGCATCCCCATGGTCAAACTGACCAAGGAGGCGCCGTGGCAGGACCGGATGCGCACCATGCTGCGGCTGCCGGTCGCCGAGCGGCCCGCGCCCGAGCCGGTGCAGAAGGAGGACGACGCGGGGCCCGCCGTGCCGCGCGTGCTCGACCTGACGCTGCGTATCGGGGAGCTGCTGCTCGCCGGTGGTGAGGGCGCCGAGGACGTGGAGGCGGCGATGTTCGCCGTGTGCCGCTCCTACGGGCTGGACCGGTGCGAGCCGACCGTGACGTTCACGCTGCTGTCGATCACCTTCCAGCCGTCGCTGGTCGACGACCCGGTGACCGCCTCGCGCACGGTGCGCCGCCGCGGCACCGACTACAACCGGCTCGCGGCCGTGTTCCGGCTCGTCGACGACATCAGCGACGAGGACATCGACGTCACGCTGGAGGAGGCGTACCGGCGCCTCGCGGAGATCCGACGCAACCGGCACCCCTACCCCGGCTGGGCGCTGACCGGCGCGAGCGGGCTGCTCGCCGGGTCCGCCTCGATCCTCGTCGGCGGTGACCTGCTGGTGTTCATCGCCGCGGCCATCGGCGCGATGCTGGGCGACCGGCTCGCGTGGCTGTGCGCGGGGCGCGGGTTCCCGGAGTTCTACCAGTTCACGATGGCCGCGATGCCGCCGGCCGCGATCGGCATCCTGCTGACCCTGGCCCACGACCACGTGAACGTGCAGGCGTCCGCGGTGATCACCGGTGGACTGTTCGCGCTGCTGCCGGGGCGGGCGCTGGTCGCCGGTGTGCAGGACGGTCTGACGGGCTTCTACATCACGGCGTCGGCCCGGCTCCTGGAAGTCATGTACTTCTTCGTGGGCATCGTGGTCGGGGTCCTGATCATGCTCTACGTCGGGGTGCAGCTGAACGCCAAGCTCAACCCGGAGGCCGCGCTGCAGGGCGGCCCCGAGCCGTGGTGGCAGATCGGGGCGTCGATGTCCCTGTCGCTGGCGTTCGCCGTGCTGCTCCAGCAGGAGCGCTCGACGGTGCTCGCGGTGACGCTCAACGGCGGGGTGGCCGGGACGATCTTCGGCGCGATGCACTACGAGGGCGGGATCTCGCCGGTGGCCTCGACGGCCGCGGCGGCCGGGCTCGTCGGCCTCTTCGGGCAGTTGTTCTCGCGCTACCGGTTCGCGTCCGCCCTGCCCTACGTGACGGCCGCGATCGGCCCGCTGCTGCCGGGTTCCGCGACGTACTTCGGGCTGCTGGCCATCGCGCAGAACGACGTCGACAAGGGGATGGTCTCGCTGTCCAAGGCCGCGGCCCTGGCGCTGGCCATCGCGATCGGGGTGAACCTGGGTGGCGAGATCTCCCGGCTGTTCATCCGCTCGCCCGGGGCGGCGAACCGCCGGGCGGCGAAACGTACGCGCGGGTTCTGAGGCCCGGGCCCGCAGACCGGGGCCCGGCCGGGCCCGGGGGCGCTACCGCTTGGCGTGCCGGCCGCGCGGG
>NZ_JAAGMG010001471.1 GCF_010548525.1 Streptomyces sp. SID14478 | reverse complement strand
GGGCTCCGGTTCGCGTTCCCATTCCCGTTCGCGTTCGCGTTCCCGCTCACGGGCGGGGTGCGCGTGCTCGCGCTCGGCGACCGGGGATCGCTCGTCGGCCGGGGGCACGACGGATCCCCGGGCGTCCACCGCTTCGGTGGTCGCGTCCGGGTCGGCCGGGGCGCCGCGCCGCTCGTCCGTCTCGGGCGAGCGCGCCTGCAGGTCCTTGGCGTACCGGCGCTCCATGCCCGCCCGACCGGAGAGGAGCCGGATGGCGGTGCTGAAGCGTTCCGTCGGACGGGCTTCGTTCAGCTCGTCCTGCCTACGGAGCCACATCGGCACCAAGTAGGCGGCCCAGGCCCCGACGATGACTGCGTAGATGAGGCCGCTGCTGCTCACGCCTCACACCGTAGAGGGGTTTGCGTGAGGCCATCCGCCAATCGGGCCGGTGTGTCGCACGATCTGGCTGATATTTCGAACTTTTTTTGTGACCGGTGCGATCAACTGGCCGACCGGCACGCGAATTTAATGGCTCCGACGGTCGTTCGCCGATCAATTTCGAACATTTATTTTATTTCGAGGAGGCACCGGGATCGGCGGTGTCAGGGGCAGCCGGACCTGCGGTGTTGCCGCGCCGCTCGCGCCGCCAGCGCCGGAGGATGCCCTCCGGGGCCTCTTCGGCGGTGAGCGCGAAGACGAGGTGGTCCCGCCAGCCGCCGTCGATGTGAAGATACCGTGGACGCAAGCCCTCCTCGCGGAATCCGAGTTTCTCCACGACCCTGCGGCTCGGCCCGTTCTCCGGCCGAATACAGACCTCGATGCGGTGCAGTCCCACGGTGCGGAAGCAGTGGTCGACGGCGAGCGCGACCGACGTGGGCATCACTCCGCGCCCTGCCACGGACTGGTCCACCCAGTAGCCGACGTGGCCCGAGCACATCGAGCCCCAGGTGATCCCGGCGACCGTCAACTGCCCCACCAGACGGCCCTGGTACTCGATGACGAAGGGCAGTATCCGGCCCGCGTTCGCCTCCGAGCGCAGGTGCCGGACCATCTGGCGGTACGTCGGGCGGTGCGCGATCGGGCCGGTCGGGGTGGGCGGCGGGATCGTCGCCTCCCAGGGGCGCAGCCAGTCGCGGTTGCGGCGGTTGACCTCGCGCCAGGCGCGCTGGTCGCGCAGCCGTATGGGGCGAAGGACGACATCGCCCTCCGCCAGGACGACGGGCCAGGACGGGCTGTTCAGTGCGCACCCCCGGCGGCGTGGACGTCATCAGGTCTGGGGCTGGGGTGGTCGCCGCCGTGGATCTGGTCGACGGCGTGGGTCAGCAGCGGCTCCAGGACGGCCAGGCCGTCCTTCACCCCGCCGCTCGAACCCGGCAGGTTCACGATCAGTGTGCGCCCGGCGACCCCGGCGAGGCCACGGGAGAGCGCGGCGGTGGGCACTTTCTGCCGCCCGTACGCGCGGATCGCCTCGGGGATGCCGGGCACGGCGACGTCGAGGACGCGGGCCGTCGCCTCGGGCGTGCGGTCGGTGGGCGAGATGCCGGTGCCGCCGGTGGTGACGACGACGTCGTACGCCGCCTCGACCGCGGCCCGCAGGGCGGCCTCCACGGGGTCGCCGTCCGGCACGACCTGGGGGCCCTCGACGTCGAAGCCCAGCTTCTCGAGGGCCGCGGCGATCAGGGGGCCGCCCTTGTCTTCGTAGACCCCGGCGGCGGCCCGGTTCGACGCGGTGACGACGAGGGCGCGGTAGGCGTCGGTCATGACCGCACTCCGCGATTCCAGTCGCCGGACTTGCCGCCCGTCTTCTCCTCGACGCGGACGTCCGTGATGACCGCGCCCTTGTCGACCGCCTTGATCATGTCGATGACGGTGAGCGCGGCGACCGAGACGGCGGTCAGCGCCTCCATCTCGACGCCCGTGCGGTCCGTCGTCTTCACGGTGGCCAGGATCTCCACGGCGTCGTCCGCGACGGCCAGGTCCAGCTTCACGCCGGACACGGCCAGCGGGTGGCACAGCGGGATCAGGTCGGGGGTGCGCTTGGCGCCCATGATCCCGGCGATCCGGGCCGTGGCGAGGGCGTCGCCCTTCGGTACGCCCTCGCCGCGCAGCAGCTCGACCACGCGCGGCGAGACGAGGACACGGCCGCTGGCGCGCGCGGTGCGCGCGGTGACGTCCTTTTCCGACACGTCGACCATGCGGGCGGCGCCCGCTTCGTCGATGTGGGTCAGTCGGTCCTGCGAAGTGCTCATGACGTCGTGCCGCTCCCGATCCGAGCCGTGCGCGGTGCGGCGCGCCGGACAGTTGTGCGCGACACGGTATCGCGGGCCACCGACAGACGGGCGCATCGGGCCGACCGGGCCCGTCAGCCGAGGAGGACCACGGCGACCTCGGTGCCGGGTTCCACCGAGGTCACGTCCTCGGGCACCACGATCAGGGCGTCCGCCTGGGCGAGCGCCGCGATCAGGTGGGAGCCCGATCCGCCGACGGGCGCGACCGTCCCGGCCTCCGGGTCGTGGACGCCCCGCAGGTACTGGCGACGGCCCTGCGGCGAGGTCAGCGCCTTGTCCGCGGTCAACTGCGCGCGCGTGGTGGGGCGCTGCACCGTCTCGGCGGGCAGCCCCATCAGGGTCCGGATCGCGGGCCGGACGAACAGCTCGAAGGAGACGTAACTGGAGACCGGGTTGCCCGGCAGGGCGAGCAGCGGGGTGTGGTCGGGGCCCACGGAGCCGAAGCCCTGCGGCTTGCCGGGCTGCATGGCGAGCTTGCGGAACTCGACGCCGCTGCCCGCGCCGATGCCGCCCTCCTCGTCCGGGTCGCCGATGGCGGTGAGGGCCTCCTTGACCACGTCGTACGCGCCCACGCTGACGCCGCCCGTCGTGACGACGAGGTCGGCGCGGATGAGCTGGTCCTCGATGGTGGAGCGGAGCGTCTCGGCCTCGTCGGCGACCGCGCCGACCCGGTAGGCGATGGCTCCGGCGTCCCGGGCGGCGGCGGTGAGCGCGAAGCTGTTGGAGTCGTAGATCTGGCCCCGGGCCAACTGCTCGCCGGGCTGGATGAGTTCGCTGCCGGTGGAGACGACGACCACGCGCGGGCGCGGGCGCACCCGTACGGTGCCGCGGCCGATGGCGGCGAGGAGCGCGATCTGCGGCGGGCCGAGGATCGTGCCCGCGTCGAGCGCGCGGTCGCCGGCCTGGACGTCGCTGCCCTGTGCGCGTACGTGCGCGCGTGCCTCGGCGGGGCGGTGCACCCGGACCTCGCCCGAGGCGCCTTCGGGGGCGCTGCTGTGGGCGGGCATCGAGGAGACCGGGC
>NZ_JAAGMG010001438.1 GCF_010548525.1 Streptomyces sp. SID14478 | reverse complement strand
CGCGCGCGTCGTCGATCCGGCACATCCCGCTGCAGGGCGCGGTGAACGTCCGCGACATCGGCGGGTACCGCGCGGCCGGCGGCCGGGTCCGGTACGGCCTCGCCTACCGCGCCGACGCGCTGAGCAAGCTGACGGACGCCGACGTCACCGCGCTGGGAAAGCTGAAGCTCCGTCAAGTCGTTGACTTCCGCGTGCCGTTGGAGGTGCAGTACGACGGGGCGGACCGGTTGCCTGCGGGCGTGCCGGGGATCTCGCGCGCGGTCACCGACAACGGCCTGTACGCGCAGATCCTCGCCGCCATCGGCTCCGGGGACCCGGCGAAACAGGAGGAGATGCTGGGGAACGGGAAGGCGGCGGCGTTCATGCGCGGCGTGTACCCGGCCTTCGTCTCCAGCGCCGACAACCGCGGGCAGTTCGCCGCGACCCTGCACGACCTCGCGTACGGCGGCCGCGGCGCACTCCTGTACCACTGCACCTCCGGCAAGGACCGCACCGGCTGGACGACCTACGTGCTGCTGCGCCTGCTCGGCGTGTCCGAACGCACCGCCGTCGCCGACTACTTGGCCTCCAACACCTTCCGGGCCGCCGCCGACGCCAAGCTCCGCGACGGCCTCAAGCAGTCCGGCACCATGCAGAACCCGGACCTGCTGATCCCGCTCCAGGAGGTGCGCACCGAGTACCTCGCGGCCGCCCTCGACCAGGTCCGCCGCGACTACGGCAGCCTTGGGCGGTACGTCGCCGAGGGCCTTCGCGTCGACCGGCGCACGGCCGCACTGCTGCACGCCCGACTGGTGAACTGACCGGCCACAGTACGGACTTGCCCTCGCGTGCACTTCAACCCCTAGCGTCCCGGGGCATGACCAGCAGCACGCGACACCACAAGATCGGCAGCGGTTTCGGGGCGCACAGCACGGCGGCCGAGGTCGTCGCCGGCGTCGACCTCACGGGCCGCACGGCCCTCGTCACCGGCGGCTACTCGGGGCTCGGCCTGGAGACGACGCGCGCGCTCGCCGGGGCGGGAGCGCGGGTGATCGTGCCCGCGCGCCGCCCCGAGCGGGCACGCACGTCCCTCGACGGCATCGCCGGTGCGGAGGTGGACGCCCTCGACCTGTCGGACCTGGGGAGCGTGCGCGCCTTCACCGGCCGTTTCCTCGACTCGGGCCGCACCCTGGACCTGGTCGTCGCCAACGCGGGCGTGATGGCGGCTCCTCAGACCCGGGTCGGGCCCGGCTGGGAGAACCAGTTCGCCACGAACCACCTCGGGCACTTCGCCCTGGTGAACCGGCTGGTCCCGGCGCTGTCGCCGGCCGGCGCGCGGGTCGTCGCCCTCACGTCCTCCGGGCACTTCCTCACCGGCATCCGCTGGGAGGACATCGACTTCCGCACCGGGTACGACCATTGGCTCGCCTACGGCCAGGCCAAGACGGCGAACGCCCTGTTCGCCCTGCACCTGGACCGGCTCGGCGCGGGACGCGGCGTGCACGCGTACGCGGTGCACCCGGGGTCGATCCTGACGCCGCTGCAGCGTCACGTTCCGCGTGCGGAGTGGGCCGGGCGCGGCTGGGTCACCGGCACGGGCACGGCACCGGCCGGTTTCAAGACACCGGAGCAGGGCGCCGCGACCACCCTGTGGGCGGCCACCGCACCGTCGCTCGACGCGTACGGGGGTGCCTACTGCCAGGACTGCGACCTGGCCGAGCCGGTGCCGGACGACGCCGACGACATGCTCGTCGGCGGGGTCAAGTCCTGGGCGCGGGACCCGGAGGCGGCGGCCCGACTGTGGGCCCTGTCGGCGGAGCTGACGGGGGTGGACGCCTTCGCCTGACCGGGCCCGGACAGGCCCGGCGGCGACGCGCCCACCGGGCCGCTCTGCTAGGCCGCGGCC
>NZ_JAAGMG010001395.1 GCF_010548525.1 Streptomyces sp. SID14478 | reverse complement strand
CGGCGTCGACGTGGCCGCGCATCTCCCCCGCCGCGTCCGCGTCGAGGCCCGCGCAGGCCGGGGGCAGCCCGACGAAGATCCGCTCGGCGAGGCCGGTGGCCACTCCGGCGAGGGCACTGGTGTCGGTGCCGCGCACATCGCCGTAGCGCAGGGCGCGGACCAGGGCGGGCAGGGCCTGTGCGAGGTGGCCGACGTCCGTGTCCAGGGCGGCGCGGTCGGCGAGGACCCGCATCACGACGGGCAGTGCGTCCGACAGGCCTGCCAGCAGGCAGTGCTCGGCGAGGGCCGTGACCTCGGCGAGGGCACGCGCGCCGATGGCGTCCGACTCGGCCTTGGCGCTCGCCGCGGCGAGTACGGTCGTCCCCCACACCCCGGCCTCCGCGACCCGCACCGAGAGCTCCGGCTCCCAGCGCAGCCGCCAGGTCTCCCGGAACGTGCCGGTGGAACCGCGGGCCGACCTCGCCGGTTCGCCCCAGGCGATGCCGAGCAGCCGCAGGCGGTGCAGCAGGCGGCTGCGCGCTGCGTCGGTGTCGCCCCGCAAGTCGAGGTCCACCTCCCGTTCCTGCGCGGCCGGTTTGAGCCGCAGGGTGCGCTGCTGCCGGGTGAGGTCGCGCTGCAGCGGGACGGCGGGCGCGGACTCGGGCACCTCGCCGAGCACGTCACCGACCACGAGCTTGTCGTGGATGAGGGACAGGGGGACGTCCGAGCCCTCGCACAGGACCGCCCGTACCGCGTCGATGGTCTCCGTCAGGCCGGCCAACGGCCGCCCGCGCATCACGGCGAGCGCCTCCGCGAGCCGCACGGCCTCGATGACGTGGGCGGACGACACGATCCGGTCCTCCTCGCGCAGCAGCCCGGCGACCTTGGTCAGCCAGCGCTCCACGGGCCGGTCGGGGGCGCCGAACAGGTGCCCGTACCAGCCCGGCGACTCGATCCCCGCCCCGTATCCGCTGGCCCGCGCGAGCCGTCTGTGCGTCCAGGGCACCCACGTCAGGTCGACCTTCGCCTTCGGCAGTCCCTTGAGGAGGGCGCGGTCCGCGGCGACGGTGGTCCTGTGCCGCAGTGCGGGCACGTGCCACGCCCCGCACACCACGGCCACCTCCTCGCCGTGCCCGAACTCCTTCTGCGCGCCGCGCAGTTGCAGTCTCATATGGGCCTCGCGCACCAGGTCCCGGCCGTGCCCGCCGTCCCCGTACGACTCGCGCAGCGCGCCCATGGCCTCGCCGAGGGCGGTGAAGGCGTCGCCCTCACGGTGCTCCACGACGTCCTCCCACCAGCGCTCCGCGTCGTCGTACCCGGCGGTCTCGGCGAGCACGCGCAGGGGATCGACGCGGACTTCCTCCTGCGCGTCCTCGGCCTCCTCGGCCTGCGCGATCGCGAGGCTGTGCGCGGCGGGCAGATCGATGAAGCGGACCGGTGTCGCGTGCTCCAGGGCCCAGCGAACGGCGACCCATTCGGGCGAGAACTCGGCGAACGGCCAGAACGCCGACTTCCCCGGCTCGTCCACGACATGGGCGAGCAGCGCGACCGGCGGCCGCATGTCCTCGTCGGCGGCGAGCGGCACGAGACCGTCGGCCTCGGGCGGCCCCTCGATCAGGACGACGCGCGGCCCGGCAGCCTCCAGTGCCCGCCGTACCGCCCGCGCGGATCCCGGCCCGTGGTGCCGGACGCCGAGCAGCAGCGGCCCCGTCATGCGCTCACCTCACGGCAGGCGCGGTAGAAGTCCTTCCACCCGTCCCGCTCGCGCACCACGGCCTCCAGGTACTCCTGCCAGACGACCCGGTCCGCCGCCGGGTCCCGCACCACGGCGCCGAGCATCCCGGCGGCGATGTCCGACGGCCGCAGCACTCCGTCCCCGAAGTGGGCGGACAGCGCGAGGCCGTTGGTGACCACCGAGATCGCCTCGGCCGTCGACAGGGTGCCGCTGGGCGACTTCACCTTCGTACGGCCGTCGGCCGTCACCCCGTCCCGCAGCTCGCGGAAGACCGTCACGACCCGCCGGATCTCGTCGATCCCCTCGGGCGTGCTCGGCAACTCCAGGGAACGCCCGACCTGCTCGACCCGGCGCGAGACGATGTCGACCTCCGCCTCGACGCTCGCGGGCAGCGGCAGCACCACCGTGTTGAACCGGCGGCGCAGCGCGCTCGACAGGTCGTTGACGCCGCGGTCCCGGTCATTGGCCGTGGCGATGAGATTGAACCCGCGCACGGCCTGCACCTCCTGCCCCAACTCCGGTATCGGCAGGGTCTTCTCGGACAGGATCGTGATGAGCGTGTCCTGGACGTCCGCCGGAATGCGGGTCAGCTCCTCGACCCGCGCCGTCATGCCCTCCGCCATCGCCCGCATGACGGGGCTGGGCACGAGGGCGTCCCGGCTCGGGCCGTGCGCCAGCAGTTGCGCGTAGTTCCACCCGTACCGGATGGCCTCCTCCGGCGTGCCGGCCGTGCCCTGCACGAGGAGCGTGGAGTCGCCGCTGACGGCGGCGGCGAGATGCTCCGACACCCACGTCTTGGCCGTGCCCGGCACGCCCAGCAGCAACAGCGCCCGATCGGTGGCGAGCGTCGTCACCGCCACCTCAACGAGGCGCCGCGGTCCGACGTACTTCGGCGTGATCACCGTGCCGTCGGGCAGCGTGCCGCCGAGCAGATACGTGGCCACGGCCCAGGGCGAGAGGCGCCAGCGGGCCGGTCGCGGCCGGTCGTCCTGCGCCGCCAGCGCCGCCAGTTCACCCGCGAACGCGCTCTCGGCGTGCGGCCGCAGCGCCTCTTCCCCGGCCTGCCCGGTGTGGTCCTCGACGGAAACGGTCATGGCTCTCCCCCACCCCTCTGTCTCGCCCAACTCGAACCACCACGACGAGGAGTCGACCGCCTCGCCGCGTGATGGGTTCCACCGTGCACCACGCCACTGACAATCGACCTCACCCCTTCGATCACCGCAGGTCAGACGGCTTCACCCGCAAATTGTCAGTGCCGGGACCTACCGTCGAAGACATGACTCAGCAGGGGGTGCGCTGGACGACGGATCAGGTGCTGGCACTGGCGCCTGACGCCTCGTCACGCAAGGCGGGAAGCAAGCTCGGGGCAGCCGGGCCCTGGTCGGGGACGGGGAGCGCGGAGGAGGGGGCGGTATGGGGACTGTGCAAGGGCAGCGGCAGCAAGCCGTACCAGACGATCGTGGACATCGGCGGCGTGAAGGGCCCGGCGTACAAATGCAGTTGTCCGAGCCGCAAGTTCCCGTGCAAGCACGCGCTCGGGCTGCTGCTGCTCTGGGCGGGCGGGCAGACACAGGTACCGGCCGGGCAGACGCCCCCGGACTGGGCGGAGCAATGGCTGGCCGGCCGCAGGAAACAGGCCGAGGCGCAGGAGGACGCTCCGGCCGCGCCCGCCACGAGCGCCCCGGCCGACCCGGAGGCCGTCCGCCGCAGGGCCGAGCGGCGCGCGCAGCGCATCACCGCGGGGGCCACGGAGCTGGAGCAGCGCCTCACCGATCTGCTCCGCGGCGGCCTCGCCCAGGCGGAGCGGGCGGGATACGGGATGTGGGAGGAGACGGCGGCCCGCATGGTCGACGCCCAGGCGCCCGGTCTGGCCTCGCGCGTAAGGGAGTTGGGGTCGATCCCGGCGTCCGGACCCGGCTGGCCGATGCGCCTGCTCGAAGAGTGCGCCCTGCTCCACCTCCTCGACCAGGGCTGGCTGCACCGCGACACGCTGCCCGCCGACCTGGCGGCCACGGTCCGCACCCGGATCGGCCTGCCCGCATCGCCCACAGAGGCCCCGCTCCGGGACCACTGGCTGATCCTGTCCCAGTACGACACCACCGACGGCCACCTCACCACACGCCGCATATGGCTGTACGGCTCGGAGTCGGCCCGCACCGCCCTGCTCCTGTCCTTCGGGGCAGCGGGCCGCGCCCCGTCCCTGGCACTGCCGACCGGACTGGCCCTGGACGCGACCGTCACCGGACACCCCGGAGCGGCGACGCTCCGAGCAGACCTCGGCGAGCGCTTCACCGCTCCAGGACCAAGCACCGTGCGCCCACCGGGAGTTGAAGCAGAGCAGGCCCTCACGTCCTACGGGAACGCACTCGCGGCCGACCCGTGGCTGGAGTCCTGGCCAGTGACGCTGGCGGACGTCATACCGACCCCGTCCCCCGACGGCGGCTGGCAACTGGCGGACGCCGAGGGCAAGTCGGCGCTGCCCTTGACCACTCCCGCGGCGACCTCCCCCGGCCTGTGGCGCCTGGTCGCCCTCTCGGCAGGCGCCCCGGTGACGGTCTTCGGCGAGTGCGGCCACACCGGTTTCCGCCCCCTGTCGACATGGACACGAGCGTCCCCCGAGGTCATACCTCTCTGACCCCCCGTTCAGCCGCGCACAACACGACCCGCCACGAAAACGGGACACCTGAACGCCCCACCGAGGTGAGGAGGCCTCCGAGACGGTTCGCCCGAACGCCCCACAGCAGCAGGCCGATCCGCACACCCCACCAGGGATAAGCCAATCCAAACGCCTCACCGAGGCCCGCCGACCCGAACACCCCACCTGGGGACAGCCAATCCGAACGCACACCGGGGCTCAGCCGATCGGGAACCCCCCACCGGGGATCAGCCGATCGGGAAGCCCCACCGGGGGTCAGCCGCTGGACGACGGGAGGGGCCGTGTCGGGGTGCCCCCGCAGGACACCGCAGGAACCAAGCCCAGGACGCCGCGCCGTAGGCGCCCAGGTGGCGTGGAGACCAATCCGGCCGAGGAGGCACCCCGGCGCGGCCCCGCACCACCCCCGGACGCCCGGCGTAACGACCCGGCCCCGCACCACCCCCGGACGCCCGGCGTAACGACCCGGCCCCGCACCACCCCCGGACCACCGGCGTAACAACGCGGCTCCGCACCACCCCCGGACCACCGGCATGACGACCCGGCCCGCCCCACCCACCGACCAACCGGCGTGACAACCCGGCCCGCCCCACGACAAGAACAGGGGTCACACGCCAGTACCCAGCACCGCAGCCCCGACCACGCCATGACAGAGAGGTCCACATGCCCGGAGCCACGACGACCCCGCCCACGTCTCCATCCCCGGCGCGCCCCACCCCCTGGGACGACCTGGTGACCACCGCCCTGCTGGGCACTGAACGCCGCTCGTCCACACCCCCGGGCGCACTCCTGGACGAGACCGCGCTGCAGACGGTCCGCCGCCGCGCAGGCCTGCGCCCGGCCCCGGCCGCCACCCCACCCGACCCCGCCGCCACCGATCCGCGCCCA
>NZ_JAAGMG010001357.1 GCF_010548525.1 Streptomyces sp. SID14478 | reverse complement strand
TCCTCGCGCCACCTGCGCCGGTGCGCACGGCCACCGCGTGAGCGGGCGCCCGCGTCAGCGTTTGAGGGCGCGGTACCGCTTCAGCAGCGCGGTGATCCGGCCCGGGTCCGCCGCGCCGTTGAGCTCGGTCAGCAGGTCATCGGGGCAGAGCTCGTAGTGGTCGCCCCACCAGCGGCGGCCGCTGTTGTCCCAGATCCGGTAGCCGCCCGGGACGCCCCTGGCGACGTACCGCCTCCTGCTCATCGCAGCGCTTCCTCCCACGCTCGGGCCAGCACGCCCGGCGCCTGCCCCAACGACGGCCCGTACCACGTGAGATGGCGGCCGCTGACCAGCGCCGCGGGGACGTCGAACGCCTCGGGTCCGTCGTCGGCCGTGAAACGGTACGGCTCGTCCGGCAGGATCACCAAGTCCTTTTCCACCGCGCCCAGTTCGTCGAGCGGGATCGGCGGATACCGCTCGGCGTGGCCCGCATGGACGTTGTCGACGCCGAGGCGGGCCAGCAGGTCGCCGGCGAAGGTGTCGCGGCCGAGCACCATCCACGGGCGGCGCCAGATCGGCACGACGGCCCGCAGGCGGCGCCCGGGCGCGGGTCTCCCGGTCCACGCGGCCTCGGCCTCGTCCAGCCACCGGGGCCGGGAGGTGGCGCCGCACGCGTCGAGGACCCGGTCCAATTCCCGTAGCGCCTGGGGCAGTTCACGGATCTCGGTGACCAGGACCTCGATGCCCGCCGCGCGCAGGGCGGCCAGGTCCGGGGCCCGGTTCTCCTCCTCGTTGGCGACGACCAGGTCGGGGCCGAGCGCCACGATCGCCGGGACGTCGGGGTTCTTGGTGCCGCCGATGCGGACCACGTCCAGGCCGGCCGGGTGGCTGCACCAGTCCGTGGCGCCGACCAGCACGCCGGGCAGCGTCACGGCGACGGCCTCCGTCAGCGACGGAACCAGGGAGACGACCCGCACGGCGGCCCGGCCCGGCTACTTCGGTCCGGGTTCGTCGACCGCGTCGATGTGCTCCGCGACCGCCACCACGAGCACCCGCGCCTCCGGCACGGTCGCCCGCCACCGGTGCCGTACGCCACCGGTCAGATACAGGGTGTCGCCGCGCACGAGCCGGTAGGCGCGGCCCTCCGCCTCCACCTCGACGGCGCCCTCGGTGACGTGCATCAGCACGTCGTTGCGCAGCTGGAACTCGCGGCCCGGGTCGTGGTCGCCCACGAACTCCTGGGCGTGCATCTGGTGGTGCCCGCGGACCAGGGAGCGTACGACGAAGTCACCGTCGTCCTCGACCGTCGTGTCGTCGGCCCGCACCAGGTCCACGGTGCGCGCCGGGTCCGCGGCCGCCAGCAGCTCGATCGCGGTGGTGCCGAGGGCGTCGGCGACCTTCTCCAGGGAGCGCTGGCTGGGCCGGGCCCGCTCGTTCTCCACCTGGCTGAGGAAGGGGACGGACAGGCCGCTGCGCTCGGCGACGGCGGACAGCGTCAGTTCGAGGGCGCGGCGCCGACGGCGGACTGCCGCGCCCACGCGCAGTGTCTCCTTGTGATCGCCCATGACGTCCGCTCCCTCCCACCGAGACCGTGTCGACTGCCCTGTTCGTTTGAAAGCACCCTACGCATGTTCGTCAGACGGTTTCATGCGAGCGCAGGAAGCCGTGCGTCACGATCGGGCCGTGCGCTCCACGTGCCGCCAGTACACGAGCTGCCCCGACTCCCCCGGCGCCGCACCCTCCGCGGGGATGAACAGGCTTACCAGGAGCGCCCGTCGGCCGCCAGGGTCCGTGAGCAGGGTCGCGGACGGATTGGCGAAGGACGTCGAGCCGCCGGGGGTGCGCAACGGGACCCGGTCGGCTCGGCCGGACGCGGGATCGTAGGCGTACGTGGACCAGCCCCCGAAGTCGTCGCGCCATCGCTGCCCCTCGATGAGCACCAGCGGCCGCCCGGCCAGTTCCAGCGGGGCGCGGTCGCCTATGTTCCCGGTGTTTCCGTACGTCTCCACGGCCCGGTCGAGGCGGGTGTCCGGCGCCGCGTGCCAGGTGGTGAAGTCGCGGAGCGTGGCCGTGAGCTGGCGGTCGGTGTCGCAGTCGGCGCGGTAGTGCCCGGTCAGCCGGATCGTGCCGCCGTGCACGGACGTGATCGCCGGGGTGCCCTCGGCGCAGGACGAGAGGGTGCGGGGCGCGTCGAAGGAGTGGGCGGCCCGCCCGGCGAGCAGCGCCCGCACGTCGGCGTAGCCGCGGACGGCGATGTGGTTGTCCGGGTCCTTCTCGTAGGCGAGGACGTAGCCGCCCCGGCCGTCGGCGGCGAGCGTCGGCTGGCTGGAGCCGGCGCCGAGGTCGTGGCGGCGCTGCCAGTGCAGCAGGTCGGTGGAGGTGGCGACGGCGGCATGGAAGCGGCCGTCGTCCAGCATCGTGTGGTACACGGCCAGATACGTACCGTCGTCACCCTGCACGATCTGCGCGGCGTCCATGGTGCGGCCGGTGTCGTCCGCGGTCCCGAAGCGGTGCCCGTCGGCCTGCGCGACATCTGCCGCAATCGACACAAAACGGGCAGTGGCCGGCGAGGCCGGGGACGCGCTGGCGGCGGGCAGCTGTATCAGGAGCAGGGCGGCGGCGAGCACGGTGGCGGCGAAGGCACGGGGCCCGGCGGCGGTCACGGTGCTCCCGAGCGTACGAACGCGGGACCCGCGGACGGAACGGAACGAGGGGTGGGTTCCCTCACAGCCGTGGCTGCGAGGGAACCCACCCCTCGGTTCAGGGCGCGTCGGTCAGGAAGCGGTCATCCGCTTCTCGACCTCCGGGTGCGTCTTGAGCCAGGAGGCGACCGCGTCCTCCTCGTGGCCCTGACCGCCCTTCTTGATCTCGGCCTCCAGGGTGCCCAGCTCGTCCTCGCTCATCTTGAAGTCCTTGAACCACTTCGTGAGCTGCGGGTACTTGCTCGGGAACTCCTTGTTGGAGATCGTCCGGATCGTGTTGCCCTCGCCGAAGGTCTTCTTCGGGTCGGCCAGCTTGGTCAGCTTGTACTGGCTGTACGCCCAGTGCGGGGACCAGAGCACGACCGCGACCGGCTCCTTCTTCGCGTAGGCGCGCTTCAGCTCGGCCAGCATCGCCGGCGTGGAGCCGTCGACGACCTTGTACTCCTTGTCCAGGCCGTAGCCGGGCAGGACCTCCTTCTTCAGGAGGTTCATCTCGCCGGTGCCCGGCTCGATGCCGATGATCTTCCCGTCGAAGGTCTTGCCCTTGCCCTTGAGGTCCGCGAGGGACTTGACGCCCTTCACGTAGGACGGAACGGCGATCTCCAGTGAGGTCGGGCTGTACCAGCTGCCCAGGTCCTTGAGGTTCGCCTTGTTCGCGTTCCAGTAGTTGCTCTGCGCGTACGGCAGCCAGGCGTCGAAGTTGACGTCGAGGTCACCGCTGCCGAGGCCGGTGTAGACCGGGCCGACGTCCATCTGCTTGAGGTTCAGCTTGTAGCCGCGCTTCTCCAGGACGTTCTTCCACAGGTACGTGACCGCGACGTCCTCGTCCCAGGCGAACCAGGCGACGTTCACGGGGTCCTTGGAGTCGCCCCCGGTGCCCTGCTTCTTCTGCACCGGCGCCAGCTTGTCGACGACGCCCGGGTTCTGCTTCAGCCAGTTCTTGACGGCGTCCTGCTGCTTACCCTTGGCCGCCTTGTTGATCTCGGCCTCAAGACTCGTGAGCTGTGTCTCGCTCATCTTGAAGTCCTTGAGCCACTTGGCGACCTCGGGGTTGTCGTTGCCGAAGCCCTTGCGGGACAGCGTGTGCACGCCGTCGCCCTTGCCCCAGACGCCCTTCGGGTCCTTGAGCTTCTTCAGCTTGTAGTCGTTGTAGGCCCAGTGCGGCGACCACAGCGGCACGACGATCGGCTGCTTCTTCGCGTACGCGCGCTTCAGCTCGGCCAGCATCGCCGGCGTGGAGCTGTCGACGACCTTGTACTCCTTGTCGAGGCCGTACGCCTTGAGCACCTTGGACTTGAGCAGCGAGGTCTCGCCGGCGCTGGACTCGATGCCGGTGATCTTGCCGTCGAACTGCTTGCCCTTGCCCTTGAGGTCAGCGAGCGAGTCGATGCCCTTCATGTAGGCGGGGACGGTCAGCTCCAGCGACGTCTCGCCGTACCAGGCGCCGAGGTCGTCGAGGTCCTTGCCGTACTTCTTCCAGTACTGCGCGTGCGTGGTCGGCAGCCAGGAGTCGGTCTCGAAGTCGACGCTGCCCTGGGCGAGCGACGTGTAGAGCGGGCCCGCGTCGAACTGCTTGGTCTCGACCTGGAATCCGCGCTGTTCGAGGATCTCCTTCCACAGGAACGTGGAGGCGACGCCCTCGTCCCACGGGATGTAGCCGATGGTGACCTTCTTGCCCTTGCCGACGTTCGTGCCGTCGTCCGAGGCGGTCGACGTCGAGGAACCGCCGAAGATGCCCATGCCGCCCGCGACGAGCGCGAGGATCACGACGCCGATCACGGCGACGGCCGGACGGGGGCGGTACGACCAGATCTTCAGGCCCTGCGCGGCGCGCAGCTTGTGCAGCGCGCGACGGCCGAGCGGCGAGACCTGCTGACCGAGCGAGCTGGTCATCCGGTCCAGGTAGATCGCCAGGATGACGATCGCGATGCCGGACTCGGCGCCGAGGCCGACGTTCAGCTGGCCGATGGCCTGGTTGACGTCGGCACCGAGGCCCTCGGTGCCGACCATGCCGGCGATGGCCGCCATGGACAGGCCGAGCATGATGACCTGGTTGACACCGGCCATGATCGTCGGCAGGGCGAGCGGCAGCTGCACCCGCAGCAGGGTGTTGCCCGGCGTCGTACCGAACGCGTCGGCGGCCTCGACCAGTTCCTTGTCGACCTGCCGGATGCCCAGCTCGGTCATGCGGACGCCCGGGGGCACCGCGAAGATCAGGGTCGCGACGATGCCGGCGGGGGCGCCGGAGCCGAAGAACAGGATGGCCGGGATCAGGTAGACCATCGCGGGCAGCGTCTGCATCAGGTCGAGCACCGGCTTGAACAGCCCGCTGACCCGGTCGGAGCGGGCGGCCCAGATGCCGAGCGGGACGCCGATGACGAGCGCGATGAGCGTCGAGACGAGGACCAGCGACAGCGTCTGCATCGCGTGGTCCCACAGTTCGAGGTTCTCGATGAACCAGAACCCGAGGAACGTCAGGACGCCCGCTACCGTGCCGCGCAGCCAGAAGGCGATGACGGCGAAGATGCCCGCGAGCAGCAGCGGCTCGGGAGCCTGCAGCACGTGGACGATGGCGTCGTAGATGCCGTCGAAGCAGGTCTTGAGGAAGTCGAAGAGCCACCCCATGTGGTCGAGCATCCAGTCGACCACGTTGTTGACCCAGTCACCGAAGGGAATCCTAGGCACCGGCGTTCACCTTCTCGACCGGTCCGTCGCCCTCGCCACGCGGCGTCGGGACGGCGTCCTTCGGTCCCTTCTTGACGAGGCCCGGTGCCTCGCCGTCGCTCTCCACGGACTTCATCGGCTCACCCAGCACGGCGAGCAGTCGCTCGCGCGGGACGACGCCGATGACCGTGCCGTCGCCGTCGGTGACGGCGACGGGTATCTCGCTGGTCGCGCAGGGCGTGAACAGCTCGATGATCGGGGTGTCCTCGGTGACCTTCGCCGGGGCGTCGGCCGCGGCGTACCCCTTCTCGGGGGCGGCCATGATCGCGCCCGCGGTCAGCACGCGGGATCGGTCGACGTCCTGGGTGAAGGACGCGACGTAGTCGTTGGCCGGGGTGACGAGGATGTCCTCGGCGGTGCCGATCTGGACGATGCGGCCGTCGCGCATGACGGCGATGTTGTCGCCCAGGCGCATGGCCTCGTTCAGGTCGTGGGTGATGAAGACGATGGTCTTCTTCAGGGTCTTCTGCAGGTCGAGCAGCTGGTCCTGCATGTCGCGCCGGATCAGCGGGTCGAGCGCGCTGAAGGACTCGTCCATGAGGAGCATGTCGGCGTCGGTGGCGAGCGCGCGGGCCAGACCCACACGCTGCTGCATACCGCCGGACAGCTCGTCGGGGAAGGACTTCTCCCAGCCCTCCAGACCGGCAAGCCGCAGCGCCTCGGACGCGCGCGCCTCACGCTCCACGCGCGCCACGCCCTGCACCTCGAGGCCGTACGCCGCGTTCTCCAGGACGGAGCGGTGCGGGAACAGCGCGAAGTGCTGGAAGACCATGCTGATCTTCTTGGAGCGCACCTCGCGCAGCTCGCGGGGCGACAGCTGCGTCAGGTCCGTGCCGTCGAAACGGACGTGTCCCGCAGTGGGCTCCAGAAGTCCGTTCAGCATGCGCAGAAGAGTGGACTTGCCGGATCCCGACAGACCCATGACGACGAAGATCTGGCCGGGCTCGACAGTGAAGGAAGCGTCGATCACGGCCGCCGTCGTGCCGTCGGCGCGCAGCTCCTCACGGTCGGCTCCGCGGCGGAGTTCCTCCACCGCCTCAGTGGGTCGTCTGCCGAACACCTTGTACAGGTCTTCGGCTTCAAGCCTGGACACATACACCTCTCGGGTCGAACCAAGACGGCCCGCCTCCCCCGCCGGCGGGCCGTAGAGCGGTGCGGGGTCTGCCCGCAGAACCGTTCGCCACCGTTCAATAGTTGAATGTGAGACCGGGTCCGCTCCGGGTCGGCGCCTGCCCCGCCTTATGCCAATCAAACAGAAGAGTGGCCCAGTTCACATCGCGTTCACGATTATCGACGCAATCCGCACAGCCGGTAACTGTCAGTGGGGTGCGGCATGATGCGAGGCGTGACCCCAGATAACCCAGATAACACGGACAATCCGGCACCCCGGCGCCTGATGCTGCTCGACACCGCGTCCCTGTACTTCCGGGCCTACTTCGGAGTGCCGGACTCCGTGCGGGCCCCGGACGGCACCCCGGTCAACGCGGTGCGCGGGCTGCTCGAGTTCATCACGCGGCTCGTCCACGACCACCACCCCACCGACCTCGTGGCCTGCATGGACGCGGACTGGCGCCCGCAGTGGCGGGTCGACCTCATCCCGTCGTACAAGGCGCACCGCGTCGCCGAGGAGACGGCGGCCGGGACGCCGGACGAGGAGGAGATCCCGGACACGCTCTCCCCGCAGGTGCCGGTCATCGAGGCCGTGCTCGACGCGGTGGGCATCGCGCGCGTGGGCGTCGAGGGGTACGAGGCGGACGACGTGATCGGCACGTTCACCGGCCGGGCGAGCGGCCCTGTCGACATCGTCACCGGCGACCGCGACCTCTTCCAGCTCGTCGACGACAAGCGGGAGCGCCGCGTGCTGTACCCCCTCAAGGGCGTCGGCACGCTGCAGATCACCGACGAGGACCTGCTGCGCGAGAAGTACGGGGTGGACGGCTCCGGTTACGCGGACATGGCGCTGCTGCGCGGCGACCCGAGCGACGGCCTGCCGGGGGTGCCCGGCATCGGCGAGAAGACGGCCGCGAAGCTGCTCGCGCAGTACGGGGACCTGGCCGGGATCATGGCCGCCGTCGACGACCCGAAGTCGAAGCTGACGCCGACCCAGCGCAGGCGCCTGGACGAGTCGCGCCCGTACCTGGCGGTCGCGCCGAAGGTGGTGCTGGTCGCGGGGGACGTCCCGCTGCCGGACGTCGAGACGGCACTGCCGCGCACGCCGCACGACCCGGCGGCGGTCGAGGAGTTGGGCGCCCGCTGGGGCTTGGGCGGATCTTTGCACCGGCTCCTGACCACCCTCGCCGACTGAGATGTTAACTTAGGCATACCTAAGTTACAGAGCAATGGATCGAGGGAGACCGCACATGGCCGAGCGTCCCGCACGCAAGCCCCGCAAGGCCCGCGCCGCGCAGGTCGTACGCACCGAGCGCCTGACCCCGCACATGCAGCGGGTGGTGCTCGGCGGTGACGGCCTCGCGGACTTCCCGGACCTCGAACACACCGACCACTACGTGAAGTTGCTCTTCGCCCCGGCGGGTGTGAGCTATGCCGAACCGTTCGACGTGGAGCGGATCCGGGAGGAGCTGCCGCGCGAGCAGTGGCCCGTGACCCGCACGTACACGGTGCGCGCCTGGGACCCGGCCGCGCGGGAGCTGACCCTCGACTTCGTCATCCACGGCGACAAAGGTCTGGCCGGTCCCTGGGCGGCGCACGTCGCGCCGGGCGAGACGATCCACTTCATGGGCCCGGGCGGCGCGTACGGCCCCGACGCCTCGGCCGACTGGCATCTGATCGCCGGCGACGAGAGCGCGCTGCCCGCCGTGGCCGCGGCCGTGGAGGCGCTGCCGGAGGGGGCGCGGGCGCACGTCTTCCTGGAGGTCGAGGGCCCCGAGGAGGAGCAGAAGATCGACTCCCCCGTCGAGGTCACCTGGCTGCACCGGTCCGGCCGGCCCGTGGGCCAGGACCTGATCGCCGCCGTCACCGGACTGACCTTCCCCGAGGGCAGGTTGCAGGCGTTCGTGCACGGCGAGGCGGGCTTCGTGAAGGAGCTGCGCCGTCATCTGCGCATCGACCGTCAGATCCCGCGCGAGGACCTCTCGATCTCGGGGTACTGGCGCCTCGGCCACAACGAGGACGGCTGGCAGTCGTCGAAGCGGGAGTGGAACGCGCAGGTGGAGGCCGAGCAAGAGTCTCCGACGGTTTAGCCGTGTCGGGTGGCGGGGCGCTGTGTCGGGCGCCCCGCCATTTTGCTCCGCTTGTTCGCCGTGGTGGGTGGTGCCCCCCCGTGGGCGGCTTGCGGTTTGTTGGGGTTGCTCGCGCCGTTCCCCGCGCCCCTTTCAGGGGCGCCCGTTGCGCTGCATCTCTTCGCCGGTGTGGGTGGTGTCCCCCTTGGGCGGCTTGCGGTTCGGTGGGGGTGCTCGCGCCGTTCCCCGCGCCCCTTTCAGGGGCGCCCGTTGCGCTGCGTCTCCTCGCCGGTGTGGGTGGTGGCCCGTGGGCGGCTTCCAGTTCCTCGGCGGCGACCCGGCGCCCACCTCCCCCTCGGGCGCGGCCAACGCCGCGGTGCTCGGTGTGTCCTGCTGGCCCTCACGACCCTGGTCAACGTCGTCGACAACCGCGTGATGTCGCTGATCAACCGGGTCGGCGTGACGGCGGAGATCGTCGGCGCGGTCCTCATCGTGGCGCTCCTGCTGACCTACTCCGAACGTTCCCCGGGCATCACCTTCTCCACCGGATCAGCGGCTCCCTCAGGCCTCCTGGCCACCCCGCTGATGGGGTCGCTCACGGCCGCGTACGTCCTCATCGGCTTCGACAGCGCGGGCGAGATGAGCGAGGAGACCCGCCACCCGCGCCACACCTCGCCCCGCACGATCCTCACCGCGCTCGGCGCCGCGGGCCTGCTCGGCGGCCTCCTCGTCCTCGGCGGCATCCTCGCGGCGCCGAGCCTGACGGACGGTAACCTGGCGTCCGGGGGCCTCAGTTACGTCCTGACGAGCAGTCTCGGCGACGGCGTCGGCCGCGTCCTGCTGGCCGACGTGGTGATCGCCATCGCGGTCGCCACGCTCGCCATCCAGACGGCGGCCTGCCGCATGCTCTTCTCGATGGCACGCGACGGAGTCCTCCCCCGCTCCCGCGCCCTGGCCCGGGTCAGCCCCCGCACCGGCATGCCGACCGCCCCCGCGTTGCTGGTCGGGAACGCCGCCGCTAGCGCCCCCGTACGCTTGCCCCCCATGAGAAACCGCAGGCCCCGGACCCCGCCCTCGCCGCTCGCCCAGCTGCGCGGCGTGGATCCCGTGCGGCTGCGGATGCCCGTCGACGGGGACTGGGCCACCGTCCGGGACCACCTCGTGCAGCGGCTCCCCGTCGGCGACGCGACGGTCGACGCGATGATCGCCGAAGGACGGATCGTCGGGGCGGACGGGACGGCGATCGCGGCGGACACGCCCTACGCGCCGGGCGGCCACGTCTGGTTCCACCGGGAGCTCGCCCCCGAGGCCACCGTGCCGTTCACCCTCGACGTCGTGTACCGCGACGAGCACATCCTCGTCGCCGACAAACCGCACTTCCTCGCCACGACACCCCGCGGCAGCCACATCACCGAGACCGCCCTGGCCCGGCTGCGCCGGGACACGGGCATCGAGGGGCTCGGCCCGGCGCACCGGCTCGACCGGCTGACGGCCGGGCTCGTGCTGTTCGTCGTACGGCCCGAGGAGCGGGGCACGTACCAGACCCTGTTCCGCGACCGCCTCGTCGGCAAGGAGTACGAGGCGGTCGCCGCGTACGACCCGGACGTGGAGCTGCCGGTCACCCTGCGCAGCCGCATCGAGAAGGAGCGGGGCGTGCTCACCGCCCTGGAGGTGCCGGGCGGCGAGCCCAACGCCGAGACCCGTGTCCGGCTCGCCGACCGCAAGGGCCGCTGGGGCCGGTACCGCCTGACCCCGCACACCGGCCGTACGCATCAGCTGCGCGTCCACATGAACAGCCTCGGCCTGCCGATCCTCGGCGACCCGCTCTACCCGCGGATCGCCGATCCGACACCGCCCGACGACTTCCGCAGGCCCCTGCAACTCCTCGCGCGCACCCTGGAGTTCAAGGATCCGGTGACCGGGCGCGAGCACCGCTTCGCGAGCACGCGGAAGCTGGAGGCCTGGGAGTCGTACGGGAGCTGGGATCAGTAGCCGCGCCACCACAGCAGGAACCGCTGCCAGGCGCCGGGCCGCCGCTGCGGCTCCACCGACGGGGCGGGAACCGCGGCCGGGGCGGGGGCCGGGGCCGGGGCGGGG
>NZ_JAAGMG010001321.1 GCF_010548525.1 Streptomyces sp. SID14478 | reverse complement strand
CTGGTATCTCGTGGCGGCGGGCAGCCGCGCGGTCACGCGGATCTCGGTGAGCGGCGCGGTCGACGCGGTGCGGCCGGGACGCACGGCGGCCGTGCGCGCTCCGGAGAAGGGCGCCGTGCACGTGACGGCGCGGCTCGACAACGGTGAGGCGCTGACGCAGGTCGGGTCCTGAGCGGGTCCGGACGCCGGTGAGCCCCCGTCCGTGCAGGACGGGGGCTCACCGCTTTCACGGGTCGGCTCGCCGCGCTGCCCGGGCGCGGGCCGACGCGGGATCAGCCGGAGCCGTTGCTCTCCCCGGCGACCACCAGGAAAGCGTCCGACTCGATGTCCATGACCACCTTCGCGGCCCGCCCCTGAGCGCGTAGCCGGGCGGCGTACTCCTCCGCCGGCCAGGACCCTCGGGGAGCCCCCGCGGAAAACCGTCGCAATACCTTCGTCCGCATAGCGCGGCACCTCCACACCCTGTCGCCACCGCATGCACGGCCCCTGCCCGGAGGCCGTTCTTTGTCCCTGTGCTGCGGATGCCCGCTGCCGAGGCGACCATGCATCCAGCGGGTGCATCCGGCCGGGGCTCCCCTGCGGAAGTGCCGCAGGAAGCGGATGGTGGGAACGGACGAGCAAGGGAGCCGACCGTGGACGAGCAGGACCGTGAACTGCGCTGCCTGGTGACGGGTGCGACCGGCTACATCGGCGGACGGCTGGTGCCGGAACTGCTGGCGTCGGGGTACCGGGTGCGCTGCCTGGCGCGCTCACCCGACAAACTGCGCGACCATCCGTGGGCCGACAGCACCGAGATCGTGCGCGGGGACGTCACGGACGCCGCCTCGCTCGCCGACGCCCTGCGGGGCGTCGACGTCGCCTACTACCTGGTGCACTCGCTGGGCAGCGGCCGGGACTTCGAGCGCACCGACCGGGAGGCCGCGCGGCTCTTCGGCGAACAGGCCCGCCGGGCGGGAGTGCGCCGCATCGTCTATCTCGGCGGGCTCACCCCGCGGGGCGTCCCCGAGCAGGAGCTGTCGCCGCACCTGCGCTCCCGCGCCGAGGTGGGGCATCTGCTGCTGGCTTCCGGGGTGCCGACGACGGTGCTGCGCGCCGCGGTGATCATCGGCTCCGGATCGGCGTCGTTCGAGATGCTGCGCTACCTCACCGAACGTCTGCCGGTGATGGTGACGCCGAGCTGGGTGCGCACCCGGACGCAGCCGGTCGCGGTGCGCGACGTGCTGCGCTGCCTCGTCGGGAGCGCCACGATGCCGGCGCGGGTGAGCCGCGCCTTCGACATCGGCGGTCCCGACGTGCTGACGTACCGCGACATGATGCTGCGCTACGCCCGGGTGGCGCGGCTGCCGCGGCGGCTCGTGCTGACCGTGCCGATGCTCACTCCCGGCCTGTCCAGCCACTGGGTCGGCCTGGTGACGCCGGTGCCCGCCTCGATCGCCCGGCCGCTCACCGAGTCGCTGCGGCACGAGGTCGTCTGCCACGAGCACGACATCGCGGAGTGGGTGCCGGATCCGCCGGGGGCACCGCTGGGGTTCGACGCGGCGGTGGGCCTCGCGCTGCAACGGGTCCAGGGCGCGCAGGTAAGCACGCGCTGGTCGTCCGCCGCGGTGCCCGGCGCGCCCAGCGACCCGCTGCCCACGGACCCGGACTGGGCGGGCGGCAGCCTGTACACGGACGTGCGCGAGCAACTCGTGGAGGCGTCCCCGCGACAGCTGTGGAACGTCGTCGAGGGCATCGGCGGCGAGCACGGCTGGTACTCCTTCCCGCTGGCCTGGGCGGTGCGCGGTCTGCTCGACCGGATGGTCGGCGGTGTGGGGCTGCGGCGCGGGCGGCGCGACGCCGCCCGGCTGCGCGTCGGTGACTCGCTGGACTTCTGGCGG
Organism: Streptomyces sp. SID14478; assembly: GCF_010548525.1. Lineage (GTDB taxonomy): Bacteria > Actinomycetota > Actinomycetes > Streptomycetales > Streptomycetaceae > Streptomyces. The sequence goes on along the minus strand of NZ_JAAGMG010001321.1, from coordinate 949 downwards.
GTGGAGGAGATCGAGCCGGGTCGGCTGCTGCGGCTGCGGGCCGAGATGCGGCTGCCGGGGCTCGCCTGGCTGGAGCTGACCGTCGAGCCGGCACCGGGCGGGCACGCGCGCTATCGGCAGCGGGCGCTGTTCCACCCGCGCGGTCTGGCGGGTCAGGCGTACTGGTGGAGCGTGGCGCCGTTCCACTCCGTGGTGTTCGGCGGGATGGCCCGCAACATCGCCGCGGCGGCGCAGCGGGTCGTCGACGACGGCCCCCCGAACGGGGAGTAGGTGCATCCGCGCACGTCCCGTCCGGGGAAGGGGTGGGGAAAGATCCTTTCCCCCGACCCAGCCGGGAGTGCCTCCGTGCGTGTCCGTGTCGTCCTGTTCACCTCCGACCTGCGAGTCCACGACCATCCGCCGCTGCGGGCCGCCCTGAACGGCTCCGACGCGGTGGTGCCGCTGTTCGTGCGGGACACGGGGATCGCGTCGACCGGTTTCCCCGCGCCCAACCGGGAGGCGTTCCTCGCGGACTGTCTGCGCGATCTCGACGCGGCGCTGCGCCGGCTCGGCGGCCGCCTGGTGGTGCGCTCGGGGGACGTGGTGGACGAGGTCGCCAAGGTGGTCACCGAGACGGACGCCGACGCGGTCCACCTGGCGGCCGGGGTCACCTCCTACGCGCACCGCCGCGAGGACCGGCTGCGGGCCGCGCTGCGCGGTCTCGGGTGCGACGTCGTCGCCCACGACGCGGTGGTGACGTGCGTCCCGCCCGGTGCGCTCACCCCCGCCGCCAGCGATCACTTCGCCGTGTTCACTCCGTACCACCGGCACTGGGAGGGGCAGCCGCTGCGCGCCGCGGTCCGGGCGCCGCGGGCCGTGACGGTCCCCGACGGCGTCGGCTCCGAGCCGCTGCCCGAACGCGGCTCGGTGCCGGGGGTGTCACCGGGGCTCGCCGAGGGCGGTGAACGCG
>NZ_JAAGMG010001276.1 GCF_010548525.1 Streptomyces sp. SID14478 | reverse complement strand
GGACCCGGCTGGCGTGGCGGCGTACGACGCTGTCGTGCACGGTCGCCGCCGTGCTCGCCGTGAAGACCGCGCTGCACGCCGGCCCCGGGGCGCCGGGGATCGTGGCGGCGGCGCTGTGCCTGGTCGTGTGGCTGGGCTTCCTCGGGGTCGCGCACCGCCGGATCACCGGACTCGCCCTGAACGAGTCGGCGCCGCCGCTGATGACCCGGCGGGGCGCGGTGACCGCCGCGCTGTGCACGGTCGCACTGGCCGTGTTCGCGGCCGTACTCGTGGTGTGACGCCACTCCGCAGAGCGGAACTATCGGGACATTCCGGGCTAGCCTGGCGGAGTAAGCCACGGACGTCACCGAAGGTGAGCACCATGACCACCCTCCATCAGGAGCACCCCGTCCACGCGCACGCGCACGGTCCGGCCTGCGGCCACCAGGCGGTGCCGCACGGCGATCACGTCGACTACGCGCACGACGGGCACCTGCACGCCGAGCACGACGGGCACTGGGACGAGTGCGAGCCGGGCGCGCACGTCGCGCACGACGGCCACGAGCACCGGCACGGAGCGGACTGCGGGCACGAGGCGGTCACCCACGGCGACCACGTCGACTACGTCCACGACGGACACCGCCACGCGGAGCACGACGGACATTGGGACGACCACTGATCCGGTACGCGGCGGATCCGGCACGCGCCTGATCCCGTACCCGGCGAAGGGCCCGGCACTTGGTGCCGGGCCCTTTCGTTCGCCCGCGCGGCAGGGCACCGTAGGCACGTAATTACGATCACGTTTGCGTGACCCACTGGACGACATACCGACTGGTCGGCATGATGAATGCCACCCTGCCACCGCCCCCGGAGGACCGCGATGAGTCACCCCCCAGGCCTCGACCTCGACCAGCTGCGCGCCCATCTCGACCGTGAGCGGCCCGGTCTGGTCGGCGGCCCGCTGACCGGGCGACTGATCCAGGGCGGACGCTCCAACCTCACGTACGAGGTCGGCGACGGGTCCGCGAAGTGGGTGGTCCGGCGGCCGCCGCTCGGGCACGTGCTGGCCACCGCGCACGACATGAAGCGCGAGCACCGGGTGATCGACGCGCTGCACGCGACGGACGTGCCGGTGCCCCGGGCGCTGCTGCTGTGCGAGGACGAGAGCGTGCTCGGGGCCCCGTTCTACGTCATGGAGTTCGTGGAGGGGACGCCGTACCGCACCGCCGAGGAGCTGGCGCCGATCGGGGCCGAGCGGACCCGCGCCGCCGTGCTCGGCCTCGTCGACACCCTGGTCGATCTGCACGCCGTGGACCCTGCGGCGGTCGGCCTCGGCGACTTCGGGCGCCCGGAGGGCTTCCTGGACCGGCAACTGCGCCGCTGGGGCAAGCAGTTGGACGCCTCCCGCAACCGTGAGCTGGCCGGCATCGACGAACTGCACGCGACGCTCGGGCGGACGCTGCCCGACTCCCCCGCGCCGACGATCGTGCACGGCGACTACCGCCTCGACAACGTCCTGGTGCGCCAGGACCCCGACGGCGTCGACCGCATCAAGGCGGTCCTCGACTGGGAGATGTCGACGCTCGGCGACCCGCTCACCGACGTCGGCCTGCTCGTGATGTACAGCGCCCGCCTCGAACTGCCCGACTCCCCCATCTCCACGACCGCTTCGGCAGCCGGGCACCCGACGCCGGCCGAGCTGGTCGAGCGGTACGCCGCGCGCTCGGGGCGCGACGTGTCCGCGATCGCCTGGTACACCGCGTTCGCCTGGTTCAAGCTCGCCGTGATCCTGGAGGGCATCCACTACCGCTACACGCTCGGCCAGACGGTCGGCGCCGGCTTCGACCGGATCGGCGAGCTGGTCCCGGTCTTCATCGAGCACGGCCTCACCACCCTCCAGGACCTCACGACCCTCAAGAACCTCTCGGAAGGCTGAACCCGCCCATGGACTTCGCATTCGACGCCCGCACCGAGGAACTGCGGGAACGGCTCCTCGCGTTCATGGACGCGCACGTGTACCCGGCCGAGGCGGTCGCCGCCGAACAGCGCGCCGCCCTCGACTCGCCGTGGCAGACCCCGGCCGTGGTCGAGGAGCTCAAGGCCGAGGCGCGGCGGCAGGGGTTGTGGAACCTCTTCCTGCCGGACGCCGAGCACGGCGCCGGGCTGACCAATCTCCAGTACGCGCCGCTGGCCGAGATCACCGGCCGCTCCCCGCAGTTGGCCCCGACGGCGGTGAACTGCGCCGCGCCCGACACCGGGAACATGGAGGTCCTCGCCCAGTTCGGCAGCGAGGCGCAGCGCAAGCAGTGGCTGGAGCCGCTGCTCGCCGGGGAGATCCGCTCCGCGTTCGCGATGACGGAGCCGGAGGTCGCTTCCTCCGACGCCACGAACATCACGACGCGCATCGAGCGGGATCCCGACGGCAGCGGCGACTACGTCATCACGGGCCGGAAGTTCTACATCTCGGGCGCGATGAACCCGAACTGCAAGGTCTTCATCGTGATGGGCAAGACCGACCCGGACGGCCCCGACCTGCGCCGGCAGCAGTCCATGGTGCTCGTGCCGCGCGACACCCCGGGCGTCGAGGTGCGCCGCGCCATGCAGGTCTACGGGTTCGAGGACCACTGGCACGGCGGGCACGCCGAGGTCGTCTTCGACCACGCGCGCGTGCCGGCGGGCAACCTGATCGGCGAGGAGGGCGGCGGCTTCGGCATCGCGCAGGCGCGGCTCGGCCCGGGCCGGATCCACCACTGCATGCGGCTGATCGGCATGGCCGAGCGCGCGATCGAGCTGATGTGCAAGCGGGCCGTCGCCCGCACGGCCTTCGGCAAGCCCCTCGCCCAGCAGGGCGTGGTGCAGGAGTGGATCGCGGACGCCCGGGTCGCCGTGGAGCAGCTGCGGCTGCTGGTGCTGAAGACGGCCTGGCTGATGGACACGGTCGGCAACCGCGGCGCCCACACGGAGATCCAGTCCATCAAGATCGCGACGCCGCGCACGGTCGTCGACATCATCGACAAGGCCGTGCAGCTGCACGGCGCGGGCGGGGTGTCGCAGGACTATCCGCTGGCCGAACTGTGGGCCGGGGCGCGGACACTGCGCCTGGCCGACGGACCCGACGAGGTGCACCAGCGGTCGCTGGCCCGGCGGGAGTTGAAGCGCTACCTGTAGGGCGCGCCCGCGGGGGCGTGGGGGCGGCTGGTCACGCCCCGCCCGGCGGGCGCCCCGGCCGCGTAATCCGCGGTCGGGGCGCTGCGGAGAGGCTTACGGGCGCAGCGCCCGCAGCAGCAGGTCGGCCAGCTGGTCGGCGAGCTGCTGCGGGGTGAGGGGGCCGTTCGGCCGGTACCACGTGGAGAGGTGGTGGACCGAGCCGAAGTGGTAGTCGACGACCAGGTCGGCCGGGGTCTCGGTGGAGAAGACGCCGGTCCTTTGGCCCTCCTCGATCAGCGCCCGGAACCGCTCGTGGTAGCGCCGCCGCTCGACGCGCACCTGCTTGTTCTTCTCGGGGCTGAGGTGGTGCATGGAGCGGAAGAAGATCGCTGCGTCGTCGAGGTTGTCGATCGTCGTGACGACCACGTCGGCGGCCGCCTCGCGCAGCCGCCGCTCCACGGGCTCGTTCTTGTCGGCGAACGCGTCGAGCCGCTCCTGCTGGAGGCGCAGCACGCGCGCGTACACCTCGTGCAGGAGGTCGTCCTTCGAGCCGAAGTAGTGGTAGAGGGCGCCCTTGGTGACGCCCGCCGTCTCCACGATCTCCTGCACCGACGTGCGGTCGTAGCCGCGCTCGGCGAACAGCCGGGTGGCGGCCGCGAGGAGTCGTTGCGGAACGGGCGTCGTGTCGCCGTCCGCCGTCGCCTTGGCCACTGCCGCCACCTCCCTTTCTCGTTCAGTCCGTCTGGGGGGAACGCAGTTCCCGCCGGAGGATCTTCCCACTTGCCGTCTTCGGCAGCTCGCCCAGCACCTCGACCTCGCGCGGGTACTTGTACGCGGCGAGCCGTTCCTTGCAGTACGCGGACAACTCCTCGGGAGTGGCGCGTCCGCCGGGGCGCAGGCTCACGTACGCCTTCACGCTCTCCCCGCGATACGCGTCCGGGATGCCGACGACGGCCGCCTCGCGCACCGCGGGGTGGGTGTAGAGGACGTCCTCCACCTCACGGGGCCAGACCTTGAACCCGGACGCGTTGATCATGTCCTTCTTGCGGTCGACGACGTAGAGCCAGCCGCGGGCGTCCATGAACCCGATGTCGCCGGTGCGCAGTTCGCCGTCGGGGAAGGCCTCGGCGGTGGCCTCGGGGCGGCGCCAGTAGCCGGGCACGACCTGCGGGCCGCGGACGGCGATCTCGCCCGGCTCGCCGAACGGCACCTCGTTGCCGAGGTCGTCGAGGATGCGTACGAGCGAGTCGGGCCCGGGCACGCCGACCGCGAGCGTGCCGGAGACCGGGTCGACCGGGGCCTCGATGCCGGGCGGCACGGAGGCGCAGGGCGCGGTGCACTCGGTCAGGCCGTAGCCGTTGTGGATGTAAGGGCCGAAGGCGGCGCGGAACTTCTCCACCAGGGCGGGCGGCACCGGGGCGCCGCCCGACGAGATGGAGACGAAGGAGGCGAAGTGCTCGCGGGTCGCCTGCGGCTGGGCGCCGAGCGCCATGAAGGCCGTGGACGGGCCGACCGTGTAGGCGGGCCGGTGCTCGGCGAACGCGTCGAGGACGACGCCCGGCTCGAAGCGGTAGGCAAGGGCGAGGGTGCCGGCGTTGGCGAAGCTCGCGACGAGTTCGGCGACCATGCCGGTGATGTGGAACAGCGGCGCGAGCGCGAAGTACGTCGCGCCCTCGGGGACGCCGAGGCCGGTGCGCTGCCGCTCCGCGTTGTACATGATGTTCCGGTGCAGGTTGGTGGCGCCCTTGGGGGTGCCGCTCGTACCGGACGTGTAGCTGATCAGCGCGATGTCGTCCGGGGCGAGCGCGCGGTCCGCGGGCGCCGGGAGCCCCTGCCGGGCGACGGCGACGAGGTCGTCGGCGTCGGTGGCCCCGGGGGTGACCCGCTCGAACTTCAGGACCCGCTCGTCGCCCCGCGTCTGGAAGTCGAGTTCGCACGCGGTGAGCACGATGCGCACGGGCGAGTCGGCGGCCGTCTCGCGCAGGTACGCGTCCCAGGCCCGGTCCGTGCAGACGAGGGCGGTCACCTCGGCGTCGTGCAGGACGTGTCCGACCTCGCCCGACTTGTACATGGGGTTGACGGGGACCACGATCGCGCCCGCCTTGAAGGCGCCGAGCAGCGCGAGCACGAAGTGCGGCGTGTTCTGCAGCATGACGGCGACGCGGTCGCCGCGCCGCAGGCCCCGGGCGGCGAGGTGCCCGGCGACGGAGTCCGACAGGGCGTCGACCTCCGCGTACGACAGACGGCCGTCGAAGTAGGCGAGGGCCGGGTGGTCGGGGGCGCGGCGCACGGCGTCGGTGAAGGCGTGCACGATGCTGGCGGCCGGGGTCAGCGTGGCCTTCTGTGCGTCGGTCAGGACGCCGAGCCAGGGCCGGGTCGCGTAGATCGAACCGTGGTCGAGGGTCTCGCTCATCGGGCGGCCTCCCACTTCTGCTGGATGTGGTTCATGTTGGTCAGCCAGCGGTCGGGGGCGGCGGCGCGGGCCGCGTAGTACTCGGCGACCTCGGGGTGCGGCAGGATCAGGAAGCGGTCCTCGGCCATGCCGGTGAACAGCGCCTGCGCGACGTCCTCCGGCTCGATGGCGGTCGGCGCCAGGACCAGGTCCCCGGCCGAGCCCGCCGCGGTGAGCATGTCGGTGCGCACACCCTGCGGGCAGATCGCGTGGACCTTCAGGCCGCGGTGGCGGTACGTGAGCGAGAGCCACTCGGCGAAGGCGTACGCGCCGTGCTTGGACACGCTGTACGGGGCCGCGCCCACCATGGTGAGCAGCCCGGCCGCCGACACCGTGGACACGAAGCGGCCGCTGCCGCGCTCCAGCCAGTCGGGGAGCAGGGCGTGCGCGGCGCGGACGTGCGCCATGACGTTCACGTCCCAGGCCGCCGCCCACACCTGCTCGTCGGCCGCCTCGGTACCGCCGGAGGCGAGGCCCGCGTTGGCGCAGTAGACGTCGACGCGGCCGCCGAGGGCGTCCCGGGCGTCGTCGATGACCGCGGAGGCGTCGCCGGGGACGGCCGTGGCGCCGATCTCGTCGGCGACCGCCTTCGCCTTGGCGGCGTCCAGGTCGTTGACGACGACGCGGGCTCCGGCGGCGGAGAACCGGTGGGCGAGGGCGGCTCCGATGCCGCCGCCCGCACCGGTGACGACGACCGCCTGTCCCTGTAGATCCGGCTGTCCCTGAGGGCTATCCACCATCGGGTCTCCTTCGACGCGACGCGAAACACGGCTCCGTTGCCTCAGCAGACTAACCAGTCGGTATGGAGCTGCGGAAGGGGTTCCCCGCGGTGATCCACTCGGTGATGCACTCGGTGATCCACGCGCGGTGCGTTCCCCGCCGCGGGCTCGGGCGATAGCGTGCATGGCCATGCCAGTTCCGGTGATCACGGAGGTTCCTGCATGAACGTGTCCAGACGGGTGCTGCTCGCGGCGAGCGCGGGCGTGGGTGCGGCGGGCGCCCTGAGCGCCGGCG
>NZ_JAAGMG010001232.1 GCF_010548525.1 Streptomyces sp. SID14478 | reverse complement strand
CGCGGCCACCCGCTCCCGCCCCCGTCCCCGGGCGCGGGCCGTCTGGCCCGGCCCCGCGAGGTCGCTCCGCTGGTGCGGGGGGTTTCGCGACGGCGTCCTCGGGGGCACCGTGCGGTGCCCTCGCCCTCGGGGGCGCGGGGGACTGCGCGAGCAACCACGACGCAACCCGCACCCGCCGACCGGACCCTCACCCCCCACGGCGCCATGGCAAACCCCGACCCCGACTACGCTTGATAGTCGGCCCACCCCCGTGGCCCACCCCCCGGAGCGGAGCGCAATGGCAGTCAACCTGGTCAATGTCGAGGCAGTCAGCAAGGTGTACGGCACCCGTGCCCTGCTCGACGGAGTCTCCCTCGGCGTGTCCGAGGGAGACCGCATCGGCGTCGTCGGGCGCAACGGGGACGGCAAGACGACCCTGATCCGGATGCTCGCCAAGCTGGAGGAGGCCGACACCGGCCGCGTCACGCACAGCGGCGGCCTGCGCCTCGGCGTGCTCACGCAGCACGACTCCCTCGACCCGGCGGCCACCGTCCGGCACGAGGTCATCGGCGACCTCGCCGACCACGAGTGGGCGGGCAGCGCCAAGATCCGCGACGTGCTGACCGGCCTGTTCGGCGGGCTCGACCTGCCGGGCTTCCCGCAGGGCCTGGACACCGTGATCGGCCCGCTCTCCGGTGGCGAGCGGCGCCGTATCGCCCTCGCCAAGCTGCTCATCGACGACCCCGACCTGCTGGTCCTCGACGAGCCCACCAACCACCTCGACGTCGAGGGCATCTCCTGGCTCGCCCGGCACCTGCAGGCCCGCCGCTCCGCGCTCGTCTGCGTCACCCACGACCGCTGGTTCCTCGACCAGGTCTGCACGCGGATGTGGGACGTGCAGAAGGGCGACGTCTACGAGTACGAGGGCGGATACAGCGACTACGTGTTCGCGCGGGCCGAGCGGGAGCGGATCGCCGCGACCGAGGAGGCCAAGCGGCAGAACCTGATGCGCAAGGAGCTGGCCTGGCTGCGCCGCGGCGCCCCCGCCCGCACTTCCAAGCCGCGCTACCGCATCGAGGCGGCCAACGAACTGATCGCGGACGTGCCCGAGCCGCGCGACAAGAGCGAGCTGATGAAGTTCGCGAACGCCCGGCTCGGCAAGACCGTCTTCGACGTCGAGGACGTGACGATCCAGGCCGGCCCCAAGGTGCTGCTCAAGCACCTGACGTGGCAGGTCGGCCCCGGTGACCGCGTCGGCCTCGTCGGGGTGAACGGCGCGGGCAAGACGTCGCTGCTGCGCGCGCTCGCCGACGCCGCCACCTCGCAGGGCGACGTCCAGCCCGTCGCCGGGAAGATCGTCGTCGGCAAGACCGTCCGGCTCGCGTACCTCTCGCAGGACGTGACCGAACTCCCCGCGACGTTGCGGGTGTTGGAGGCCGTGCAGCAGATCCGCGACCGCGTCGACCTGGGCAAGGGCCGCGAGATGACCGCGGGCCAGCTGTGCGAGCAGTTCGGGTTCTCCAAGGAGAAGCAGTGGACGCCCGTCGGTGACCTGTCCGGTGGTGAGCGGCGGCGGCTGCAGCTGCTCCGGCTGCTGATGGACGAGCCCAACGTCCTCTTCCTCGACGAGCCGACCAACGACCTCGACATCGAGACCCTCACGCAGCTGGAGGACCTGCTCGACGGGTGGCCGGGCTCCATGGTCGTGATCTCCCACGACCGGTTCTTCCTGGAGCGGACGACGGACAACACGTTCGCGCTGCTCGGCGACGCCACCCTGCGGATGCTGCCGCGCGGCATCGACGAGTACCTGGAGCGCCGTGAGCGGATGATCGAGGCCGCCACCCCGGCGCCCGCCCCCGCGCAGGAGACGAAGTCCGGCCCGTCGGCCGCCGACAGCCGCGCCGCCAAGAAGGAGCTGCAGAAGATCGAGCGGCAGATGGACAAGATCTCCGGCCGGGAGTCCAAGCTGCACACCCAGATCGCCGACAACGCCACGGACTTCGCCAAGGTGGCCGAGCTGGACGCGGAGCTGCGGGAACTCGTCGCCGAGCGCGAGGAGTTGGAGATGCGCTGGCTGGAACTGGCCGACGATGCCTGAGTCCTCCCCTCCCTGAGGCAGGGATTTCTGGCTCAGATCGCCCCCTGGAGCCGGGCCCGCCTCATGCCCACATCCTCCGCCGCTGACGTCATGTCCTGACCTCCGCCCGCATTCCGGCCCATCCGCCCTTGCCGCTACGCGACCGTACGAGCGAGGCCCGGACCCCCGCTCTCCTCCCTCGCAGCGAGCACCCGCACCGGCGAACAAGGGCGCGCGGGTTCGTCTTCACTCCGAGGCAGTCCGCTCTGGCGTAAACGTGAGCGTCCTCGCGAGAGGTCTGGTGAAGGCCGCGTGGAGACGCGTAACGGACGCATCACGGGCCGGTCCTCCCTTGGGAACAGGGGATGGACCGGCCCTCTGTGCTAGTGCACCGAGTGATAGAAAGGGCGGCTGGGGGCGGCCTGAGCGCACCCCGAGACCGACCTGAGAACGTCCGGAAAACACCCAGGCGTGCGCCGGTACATCAGTGAAGAGGGGGGAGCGCTGATGACTCAGCCGCCCAACCAGCCGCCGTCCGGCGGTTTCGGAGCACCACAGGACCCACAGGACGGGACGCAGCCGCAGACCCCGCCCCCGCCGCAGCAGCCCCCTGCGCCCGGGTACGGATATCCGCAGCAGCAGCCTCAGCAGCAGCCCGGCCCGTACGGCCAGCCCCAGCAGCCCGGCCCGTACGCGCAGCAGCCGCAGCCGGGCCCGTACGGCCAGCAGCCGCAGCCCGGCCCCTACGCCCAGCAGCCCGGCCCGTACGCCCAGCCCCAGCAGCCGGGACCGTACGCCCAGCAGCCCGGCCCCTACGGTCAGCAGCCGCAGTACGGCTACCCGCCGCAGCAGCAGCCGACCCCGCCGGGCGGTGGTGGCGGTGGTGGTGGCATCAAGGGGAAGACCTGGGCCGTCGCGGCCGCGGCCGTGGCGCTGCTCCTCGTCGCGGGCGGCGTCGTGTTCGCCGTGGTCGGCGGCGGTGACGACGACAAGAAGGACACCGCCGACAAGAACAAGGACCCCAAGGCCTCCTCCTCCGCCTCCACGCCCGTCAACCCGGGCGACGGGCAGGGCGACGGCCACGCCGGCGAGGAGGACCTCAACTCCGGCCGCCAGAGCGGCGAGGCGAAGGTCCTCTGGTACAAGACGGCCCCCAAGGTCTCCAGCGACGGCGCCGACGCCCCCGGCATGTGGATCGCCGACAAGGTCGCGGTGAAGGCCGCGTACAAGGAGGTCCTCGGCTACAACATCGGGGACGGCCAGATCAGTTGGCCGGCGATCAAGCTGCCGCAGAAGATCTGCTCGGTGACCAAGAAGCCGTCCGACGCCGGGAAGATCGTCGTCGCGTACATGAGCGGCACCAGCGAGCGCGCCCACTGCAACCAGGTCCAGGAGATCGACCTGAACACCGGCGCGAAGGGCTGGACGGCGAAGATCCCCGAGCACGAGAGCGGCGACGACATCTCCTTCGACGGCACGGGCTCCAGCATCTCCCTCAGCTACGTCGGCAGCGACACCCTGATCGTCGGCCGTTCGATGTCGGGCCTCGCCCTGGACGCCAAGACCGGCGCGAAGAAGAAGTTCGTCGTCGAGCAGTACGGCGCGGACTGCTTCCCCAAGGCGTACACCGGCAACAAGGACAAGCTGCTCGCCGTGGCGTCCTGCGGCGCCGGCGGCAAGAACGCGCACGAGGAACTGCGCCAGCTCGACCCGGACACCGGCAAGGCCCTGTGGACCAAGAAGTTCCCCAAGGACTGGTCGATCGCGAACGTGTACTCCGTCGACCCGCTGGTCGTGTACAGCACCAACGAGGACGACAAGAAGTACAACATCGCCTCCTTCAAGAACAACAGCAGCGCCGTGCAGTCGGAGGTCGGCGTCGACGGCCTCGACACCAACTGCGGTTCCTCCGGCTTCTTCTCGCTCGACCGCAAGCTGGACGGCTGCCAGGGCGTCGTCGCCGACGCCTCCACCCTCTACATGCCGACCAAGGGCAAGACCGGCGGGGCGAACGAGGTCGTCGCGATCAGCCTGACCAGCGGCAAGGAGCGCTGGCGGGTCAAGTCGCCCGAGGACCAGTCGCTGCGGCCGATCAAGATCGAGGGCGGCGCCGTCGTCGCGTACATGGAGGCCTCCTACGGCGGCACCGCCGGACGCGTCGTGTCGATCCCGGTCTCCGGCGCGCACACCCCGAAGACGCTGCTGCAGAACCCGGCGGGCACCGCCGAGATCGAGAGCAGCTTCTACTCCAAGGACATCGCCTGGGAGGACGGCCGCTTCTACCTCTCCGCCACCAGCCTGTCCGGCAGCGCCAAGGGCCAGCAGAAGCTGATGCTCGCGTACGGCGACTGACGTCACGCACCCGCTCACCCTCCTTCGTCCCCGTCTTCACGCCCCCGAGGTACCCACGTCATGACGCAGCCGCCCCAGCCACCGTCCCAGCCGCCGAACGAGCCGCCGCGCGATCCGTTCGCCAAGCAGCCGGAGTCCCCGCAGACCCCGCCCGCCCCGGCCCAGCCGCCCGCCGGCGGCTTCGGCGCGCCCACG
>NZ_JAAGMG010001198.1 GCF_010548525.1 Streptomyces sp. SID14478 | reverse complement strand
CTCGACGCTGCGGCTCGTCGGCGTCGCCGGCTACGAGGGCGAGGTCCCGCAGGCCGACGGCGACCGGGTCCGCGCCTGGCTGCGCCGGCTCGTGGCGCTCGCCGCCGACTTCGACAAGGCGGGCCGCTTCGCGGGCCTCGACGAGATCCTGGTCAGCGCGGGCGGCAGCGCCTGGTTCGACGCCGTCGCGGACGTCTTCGCGGAGATTCCCGAACTGACGGCGCCCGTCCTGAAGTTGCTGCGCTCCGGCGCGTACGTCTCGCACGACGACGGCCACTACCGCCACCTCACGCCCTTCAACCGGGTCCCGGAGGAGGGTGCGCTGCACCCGGCCTTCCGGCTGTGGGCGCAGGTCGTCTCGCGGCCGGCGCCGGGGCAGGCGTTCACGAACGCGGGCAAGCGGGACGCCGCCTACGACCTCGACCTGCCCGAGGTCCAGGTCGTACGGGACGCGCGTACAGGTTCCCTCCGGGACGCGGCCGGGATCGCGGTGACCGGGCTGTCCGACCAGCACGGGTGGGTCCGTACGGAGTCCGGGGCCGATGTCGAGGTGGGCGACTGGCTCGGGATGGGTCTTTCGCACCCGTGCACGTCGTTCGACAAGTGGCAGCTGATTCCGGTGGTGGAGGCCGACGGCACCGTCGTGGATTACGTGCGGACCTTCTTCTGACCGTCCGGTGGGGCTGGTCGCGCGGTTCCCCGCGCCCCTGAAATGCAGGCGCTGCGCGCCGCATTTCCCCGATGAAGGCTGAGCGGCGAAGCCGCTCGCCTTCAGGGGCGCGGGGAACTGCGCGAGAAGCCCCCACCGGACGTGCACCCGCCCACCGACCCGACACCAACCCGGACAGCAGAGAGGGCCACCATGGACCTGGTCATCAAAGACACCCGCGTGATCGACGGCACCGGCGGCGCCTCCTACCGCGCCGACGTCAAGCTCGCCGAAGGCCGCATCACGGAGATCAGGGCCGAGGGCCAGGGTCCGCGCCCCACCGCGGCGCGGACCGTCGAGGCCGACGGCCTCGCCCTGTCCCCCGGGTTCATCGACATGCACGCGCACAGCGACCTCGCCCTGCTGCGCGACCCGGACCACAGCGCGAAGGCCGCCCAGGGCGTCACTCTTGAGGTCCTCGGCCAGGACGGCCTGTCCTACGCCCCCGTCGACGACCGCACCCTGGCCCAGGTCCGCCAGGCGATCACCGGCTGGAACGGCGACGGCAGCGACATCGACTTCGACTGGCGCACGATCGGCGAGTACCTGGACCGCCTCGACCGGGGCATCGCGGTCAACGCCGCCTACCTCATCCCCCAGGGCACGGTCCGCATGTACGCCGTCGGCTGGGACGACCGCGACGCGACCCCGGCCGAGCTCGACCACATGAAGCGGCTGGTCGCCGAGGGCATGGAGCAGGGCGCCGTCGGCATGTCCTCGGGGCTGACCTACACGCCCGGCATGTACGCCAAGGACGCCGAACTGACCGAGCTGTGCCGGGTGGTGGCGTCGTACGGCGGCTACTACTGCCCGCACCACCGCAGTTACGGGGCCGGGGCGCTGGACGCGTACCGCGAGATGGTCGAGCTCACCCGCACCGCGGACTGTGCCCTGCACCTCGCGCACGCCACCATGAACTTCGGCGTGAACAAGGGCAAGGGCGTCGATCTGCTCGCCCTGCTCGACGAGGCGATCGCGGGCGGCGCCGACATCAGCCTGGACACCTACCCGTACACCCCCGGCGCGACGACTCTCGTGGCGATGCTGCCGAGTTGGGCCAACGAGGGCGGCCCCGACGCCACCCTCGTGCGGCTCAAGGACGACGGGACGGCCGAGCGCATCCGTCACCACGTCGAGGAGATCGGCGCCGACGGCTGTCACGGCGTCCCGATCGAGTGGGACAAGATCGAGGTGTCGGGCGTCTCCGACCCCGGCCTCGCCTCCTGCGTCGGCAAGACCATCGCGCAGGCCGCGGCCGAGCGCGGCGAGGCCCCCTGGATCACGGCCCGTCGTCTGCTGGTCAACGACAACCTCGGCTCGACGATCCTCCAGCACGTCGGCCACGAGGAGAACGTCCGGGCGATCATGCAGCACCCGGTGCACACCGGCGGCAGCGACGGCATCCTGCAGGGGTTCAAGCCGCACCCGCGCGCGTACGGCACGTTCCCGCACTACCTCGGCCACTACGCCCGCGACCTCGGCGTCATGTCGCTGGAGGAGACGGTCGCGCACCTCACCTCCCGCCCGGCCGCCCGGCTGCGGCTACCCGACCGGGGCCTGGTCCGCGAGGGCTACCGCGCCGACCTGGTCCTCTTCGACCCGCAGACGGTGGCCGCGGGTTCCACGTTCGAGGCCCCGCGCACGCTTCCGGTCGGCATCCCGCACGTCCTGATCGACGGGAAGTTCGTGATCGAGGACGGGCGCCGCACGGACGCCCTCGCGGGCCGTTCGGTACGCAGGACGCCCTCGGCCGCCTGACCCGGCGTCCCGTCCACGGGGCGGGGTGCGTTCAGCGCACCCCGTGCGGACGGAACTGCACGCTGATCCGGGGACCGGCCGCCCGTGCCGACTTGGGGATGGCGTGCTCCCAGGTGCGCTGGCAGGAGCCGCCCATCACGATGAGGTCGCCGTGCCCGAGGGCCCGTCGCACGCCCGGGCCGCCGCCCACGGGCCGCAGGACGAGATCGCGCGGGGCCCCGACGGAGACGATGGCGACCATGGTGTCCTCCTTGGCCCCGCGCCCGATCCGGTCGCCGTGCCAGGCGACGCTGTCCCGTCCGTCGCGGTAGAAGCACAGCCCGGCCGTGGTGAACGGCTCCCCCAGCTCCTCGGCGTAGTGCCCGGACAGGGCGTCGCGGGCCTCGCCGAGCACGGGGTGCGGCAGCGGTTCGCGGGACCCGTAGAACTTCAGCAGCCGGGGCACGTCGACGACGCGCTCGTACATCTGGCGCCGCTCGGCCTTCCACGGCACCTCGTCGGCGAGGTGCCCGAACAGTGCGTCGGCCCCGCGCAGCCATCCCGGCAGCACGTCGATCCAGGCCCCGTCCCCGAGCACGGCGCGCCGCACCCCGGCGAGGTCACCGAGCGCGGTCTCCTCGGCCTGGTCGAACAGCGATCCCTGCAGCATGCCGTCCACCGTACCGAACAATTAGAACGTACGCTCGATTAGCCACGCGGGCCCGACCGGGGCAGCCGGCCCGAGTGGCCCATCTCACCTGCCCCGCCCGGCCGCGCATCCAAGCCGCATCCGGGCCCCGCGCCCGGCATTCTCAGGCGCACGGCACCCCGCGCCCTCGCATCCGCGACCGGACCGGCGCGCCGCCGCCCGGGCGGCGGCAAACAGGGCGCGCCCGGCGGAAACACGGTCGTAAGGTCTGACCATGCAGCTCATCCAGTCGACCAAGCTCGCCAACGTCTGCTACGAGATCCGGGGTCCGGTGCTCGAGGAGGCGATGCGGCTGGAAGCGGCGGGCCACCGGATCCTGAAGCTGAACACGGGGAACCCGGCGGCGTTCGGCTTCGAGTGCCCTCCCGAGATCCTGGAGGACATGCTGCGCAACCTCGGCGACGCCCACGGCTACGGCGACGCCAAGGGGCTCCTCGCGGCCCGGCGCGCGGTGATGATGCACTACCAGACCCTCGGCGTGGAGACCGACGTCGAGCACGTCTTCATCGGCAACGGCGTCTCCGAGCTGATCGTGATGGCGATGCAGGGGCTGCTCGACGACGGCGACGAGGTGCTCGTCCCGGCCCCCGACTACCCCCTGTGGACGGCGGCCGTCTCGCTCTCCGGCGGCACGGCCGTGCACTACCGCTGCGACGAGCAGTCGGACTGGATGCCGGACCTGGCGGACGTGGAGCGGAAGGTCACCGACCGCACCAAGGCCCTCGTCATCATCAACCCGAACAACCCCACCGGCGCCGTGTACAGCGACGAGATGCTGCGCGGCCTGACCGACATCGCGCGCCGCCACAACCTCCTCGTCTGCTCCGACGAGATCTACGACAAGATCCTCTACGACGGCGCGACGCACACCCCGACCGCGGCCCTCGCCCCGGACGTGCTCACCCTCACCTTCAACGGGATGTCGAAGGCGTACCGCGTGGCCGGTTACCGGGTGGGCTGGATGGCGATCTCCGGGCCGCGCGCGCACGCGGAGTCGTACATCGAGGGCCTGACGATCCTCGCGAACATGCGCCTGTGCGCGAACATGCCGGGCCAGCACGGGGTCGTCGCGGCGCTCAGCGGCCGCCAGACGATCAATGACCTGGTGCTTCCGGGCGGGCGGCTGAAGGAGCAGCGGGACGTGGCGTACGAGCTGCTGACGCAGATCCCGGGCGTCAGCTGCGTCAAGCCGAAGGGCGCCCTGTACCTCTTCCCGCGCCTCGACCCCAAGGTCTTCAAGGTCAAGGACGACCGGCAGATGGTGCTCGACCTGCTGCGCTCCGAGAAGATCATGGTGGTGCACGGCACCGGCTTCAACTGGCCGGAGCCCGACCACTTCCGGGTCGTGACGCTGCCCTCGACGCGGCAGCTGACCGAGGCGGTCACCCGGATCGGGAACTTCCTGGACGGCTACAGCCAGCCGTAAGCCGCCTCCCCGGGCCCTCCCGTCCTCCGGGCTCCCCTTCTTTGGACAGGTTCTAACTTAGACAAGTTCTAAGGTACGATAGAGGCCAAGCCGAGTCGTTCTGCCTGCCTTGGAGGCCCCCGGATGTACGAGCCGATCCGTACGAAGTCGGTCCACACGGTGGCGGCCGACACCGATTTCCCGCACCGCTCCCGCGAGGAGGAGCTGGACATCCAGCTCTCCGGGCATCTGGCCGCGCTGCTCGCCCTCACCGACGAGCTGCGTCACCTCACGCCGAGCGCGGAACTGGACGAGGCGGCCGAGGCGCTCTCCGCCCAGGTCGCGCGGCTGCGCGGCGGCCCCGCGCCGGTG
>NZ_JAAGMG010001154.1 GCF_010548525.1 Streptomyces sp. SID14478 | reverse complement strand
ACGAGGCGCTCAGCGAGCTGGCCGGACTGCGTCCCGGCGGCGTCGAGCCGCCCGACCGGCCGCACGGCGCCCTGCTCGCGGTCGCGGCCCCCGCCGGACTGGGCAAGACATCGCTCCTCGCCGAGGTCCGCAGGCGCGCCGCCGCCAAGGGCTGCACCGTCCTGTACGCCCGCGGCGGCGAGCAGGAGCAGCGCGTCGCCTTCCACGTGGCCCGTCAGCTCGTCCAGCCCCAGCTCGCCGGGGTGCCCGAGTTCGAACTCCGTTCCCGGCTGGGCAGTTGGTACGCCATCGTCGGCCCCGCCCTCGGCCTGTGCGCCCCCACCGACGGGGCGCCGCCCGACCCGCAGGGCCTGCGCGACGGCCTCGACTGGGTCCTCACCCACCTCGCCGTGCAGCGCGCCCCCATGGTCCTCGTCCTCGACGACGCCCACTGGGCCGACCCGGAGTCCCTGAGCTGGATCGCCTCCTTCGCGCCGCGCGCCGAGGAGCTGCCGCTGCTGTTGGTCGTGGCCTACCGGCCCGAGGAACTCCCCGAACACGCCGAGGCGTTGCGTGGCCTGCCGGGCCGGGCGGGCCGCCGACCGCTCGGTCTCGAACCGCTCAGCGCTCCCGCCATCGCCCGGATGGTGCGCGAATCCCTCGGCTCGCACGCCGACGACGCGTTCTGCCGCGAGTGCTGGGCCGTCACCGCCGGAAACCCCTTCGAGGCCGTCGAGTTGACGGCGAAGGTGCACGACCGCGGTCTCGCCCCGACCGAGAACGGCGCCCACCTGCTGCGTGACCTCGTCGCCGCGGTCAAGGGCAGCGGACTGATCGCCCGCCTCGAACGCCTGGGGGCCTCCACCGTCCGCTTCGCCTGGGCCTGCGCCGTCCTCGGCACCGAGATATCACCCGAACTCGCCGCGGGCGTCGCCGGATTGGGCGTCGAGGAGTCCGCCGACGCCGCCGACCGGCTGCGCAGGGCCCGCATCCTCACCGGCGTGGACACCCTCGAGTTCGTCCACCCGCTGATCGCCACCGCCGTCTACCGCGCCATCCCGGGCGGGGTCCGCGTGGCCCTGCACGGCCAGGCGGCATGGACGGTCGTCAACGCGGGCCTCGGCTCCGCGGTGGCAGCCCGCCACCTGCTGGAGACGCACCCCGACGGCGACCCGTGGGTCGTCCAGCAGCTGCGTTCCGCCGCCCGCGAGACGGTCCGGGCCGGCGCCCCCGACGCGGCCTGCCGCTACCTGGCCCGGGCGCTGCGCGAACCCCCGACGTTCGACGACCGAGCCGTCGTCCTCTACGAACTCGGCAGCGCCTCCCTGCTCACCGAACCGGCCACCACCGTCAACCACCTGCGTGCCGCTCTGGAGGAACCGATCACCGACCCGGCGCTGCGGCACGGCATCGTCTACCGGCTGTCCCAGGTCCTCGCGCACAGCGACCGGCTGGCCGAGGCCTCCGAGATCCTCGCCCGCGAGATGCGGCTCACCACCGACCCGCGGATCCGGCTGCGCATGCAGGCCGAACAGTTCATGTGGGACGCCTTCCGCGCCGACGAACCCGCCTCCCCGGCCCGCTCCCGGCGCCTGGCCAGACTCGCCGACCGGCTCACCGGCCGCGACCTCACCGAGCGCTACATCATCGGGCTGCGCACCTGGGACGCCACCCTGCGCGGCGAACCCACCGCCACCGTGATCCACCACGCCGAGCGCGCGCTCGCCGGAGGCCTGCGCTGGGCCGCCGAGGAGGACCGCGGCTTCGAGGTCCCCGTCCTCGTCGCCATGGCCTTCCTCTACGCGGACCGGCCGGGCCGCACCGAGGAACTCTTCGTCGAGGGCATCGCCGACTTCGAGCACGCCGGCTGGCGCGGTGGTCACCTCTCCTTCGCGTACACGATCCTCGGCTACGTCCGCTACCGGCGCGGCCGCCTCGCCGAGGCGGAGGACTTCGCCCGCGCCGGACTGCGGATCGCCGAGCGGGTGGGGCCCGGCACCCCCGCCCACTGGTACGCCGTCGGCACCCTCATCCAGGTGCTCCTCGCCCGGGGCCGGGTCGCCGAGGCCCAGGGCGTGGGGGAGACGTACGCCTTCGGCGCGCCGTTCCCCGCGGCCGTCGTCTTCCCGGACGCGCAGACGGTGTACGGAGAACTGCTCCTCGCGCTCGGCCGTACCAAGGACGCGGCGCTGGAGCTCGCGGCAGCGGGGCGCCGCCTCGATCCGCGCGGCATACGCAACCCTTCCTGGTGCCCCTGGCAGCTGCACCTCGCGCGCGCCGAGGCCCATGACGCACCGGAGCGGGCCCTGACCACCGCCCACGACGCGATCGAGCGGGCCCGCCTCTTCGGGGCGCCGTCCGGGATCGGGCAGGCCCTGCGCGCCGCCGCCGAGGTCTCCTCCGGCGCGGCCCGCGCCAAGCTCCTGGAGGAGTCCGTGTCCCACCTCGAACGCTCCCCGGCCGGATACGAGCTGGCCTGTTCCCTCGTG
>NZ_JAAGMG010001117.1 GCF_010548525.1 Streptomyces sp. SID14478 | reverse complement strand
CGTGGCCGCCGGGGCGAGCGCCGCCGCGGCGGCCGTGTAGAGCGCGGCGCCGAGCAGGGTCCGGCGGGGCAGGGCGTTGCTGTGCGTGCCTGGCATACGTGAACTCCCTTGCGAAGGCCTTCCGGAGTGCGGGTGGTGGCGGTGGGAGCGGCGTTCGGCTACCTTTCCACCTAACGTTTGTTTGGTGCCGTGCCGCTCGACGTTAGCAGGCGACGGGGACCGGCGGAACGGGTCGGGAGAGGGCCGGTCGGGAAGGGCCAGAAGGAGGCGGTATGGGACACGGGACGGATCTGAGCGGGCGGGTCGTCGTCGTCACCGGCGGAACCAGGGGAGTGGGCGCGGGGATCGCGGCGGCGTTCGCGAGGGCCGGGGCGCGGGTGGTCGTCTGCGCCCGGCGCCCGCCCGAAATTCCGCTCGACGGCTGCGAGTTCGCGGCCGTGGACCTACGGGACCCGGCCGCCGTGGGGGAGTTCTTCGCCGGACTCGACCGGGTGGACGTCCTGGTGAACAACGCGGGGGGCACGCCCTACCGGCTGCTCGGCGACACCGACGCCGCACGCCATGCGCGCGTGATCGAACTCAACCTGACGGCGCCGCTGACCGCCTCCCTCGCCGCCCGCGCGCACCTGGCCGCCGTGCACGGCTCCATCGTGATGATCGGCAGCGTCAGCGGCGCCCGCCCCTCGCCGGGCTCGGCGGCGTACGGGGCGGCGAAGGCGGGACTGGAGAACCTGGCGCGG
This sequence comes from Streptomyces sp. SID14478, assembly GCF_010548525.1. Classification (GTDB taxonomy): domain Bacteria; phylum Actinomycetota; class Actinomycetes; order Streptomycetales; family Streptomycetaceae; genus Streptomyces. The sequence goes on along the minus strand of NZ_JAAGMG010001117.1, from coordinate 1,372 downwards.
TCCATGGCCGTGGAATGGGCCCCGCGGATCCGGGTGAACACCCTCGTCCTCGGCATGGTGCGCACGGAACTGTCCGCGCTGCACTACGGGGACGAGGACGGCATCGCGGCCGTGGGCGCGACGGTGCCGCTGGGGCGTCTCGCCGAGCCCCGCGAGATCGGCGAGGCGGCGGTGTTCCTGGCCTCGGAGCAGGCCTCGTACATCACCGGAGCGAGCCTGCTCGTGCACGGCGGGGGCGAGCGCCCCGCGTTCCTGGATGCGGCAACTGTCAACAAGGAGGCGTGAGATGACGCAGGCGGCGGATGCGAAGCCGGTCGGTGGCGGGCTGTGCGCGGGCCGGGTGGTGGCCGTCACCGGGGCCGGCCGGGGCCTGGGCCGCGCGCACGCCCTCGCCTACGCGGCCGAAGGCGCGAAAGTCGTCGTGAACGACCTCGGAGTGGGCCTCGACGGCACCCCCGCACCGGACAGCCCGGCCGCCCAAGTGGTCGCCGAGATACGGGCGTCGGGCGGCGAGGCGGTGGCTCACGGCGCCGACATCGCGACGTCGGAGGGTGCCGCTTCGCTCGTCGCCGCGGCCGTCGACACGTACGGGCGGCTCGACACGTTGGTGAACAACGCCGGGTTCCTGCGCGACCGGATGCTGGTGAACCTCGACGAGGACGACTGGGACGCCGTGATGCGGGTCCACCTCAAGGGGCACTTCCTGCCGCTCAAGCATGCCGCCGCGTACTGGCGGGCGCAGGCCAAGGCCGGGCGGACGGTGACGGCACGGGTCATCAACACCTCGTCCGGAGCGGGGCTGTTGGGGTCGGTGGGGCAGGGCAACTACAGCGCCGCGAAGGCGGGCATCCTCGGTCTGACGCTCGTCGCCGCCGCCGAGATGGGGCGGTACGGGGTCCAGGTCAACGCGATCGCGCCGGCGGCGCGGACCCGCATGACCGAGGCCACGTTCGCCGACACGATGGCCGCCCCGCGGAGCGGCGGGTTCGACGCGATGGCACCGGAGAACGTCTCGCCGCTGGTGGTGTGGCTCGGCTCGGGGGCCGCCAGCGACGGGGTGAGCGGGCGCGTCTTCGAGGTCGAGGGCGGGCGGATCACGGTGATGGAGGGATGGCGGCCGGGCCCGACGGCCGACAAGGCCGAGCGGTGGACGCCGTCGGGAGCGGGCGAGACGGCCCGGGAACTCCTGGCGCGGGCCGCGGCGCCCGGAGGTGTCTACGGGGCGTCCTGAGGGATTGGTGGGCGGGGAGGGGAAGCGGCGATCCGTCCTCCCGGACCTGGCCGATCCAGAGCACGGCGCGGTGGACGGGCGGCGTCGCGGCCGCCGCCGGCATCCGCACCGGGCCGGGCGCCGACCGAGGCACCGTCCTCG
>NZ_JAAGMG010001079.1 GCF_010548525.1 Streptomyces sp. SID14478 | reverse complement strand
CCGCGACGTCGCAGGCGCCGAGCAGGCCGAGGCCGCCCGCGCGCACGTGCCCGTCGACCCGTGCGACGACCGGCCTGGCCAGCTCCACGATCCCCCGCAACAGGCCCACCAGCGCGGCCGGCTCCGGCGGTTCGCGCAGGTCGGCGCCCGCGCAGAAGGTGCCGCCGGTGTGGGTGAGGACGACGGCCCGCACCTCGTCGTCCTGCTCCGCCTGGGCCAGCCGCTCGGCGAGTTCGGCCACGAGGGACGACGACAGCGCGTTGCGGTTGGCCGGCGAGTCCAGCGTGAGGGTGGTGATGCCGCGCGCGTACGCGTGCCGGACGAGACGTTCGACCACCGTCAGTTCTCCCTCAGTCGGCGGCGCAGGATCTTCCCCGACGCCGCGCGCGGCACCTCGTCGACGAAGACGACGCGGCGGATCTTCTTGTACGGGGCGACGCGCTCGGTGACGTACGCCACGACCTGCTCCGCGGTGAGCCGCTCGTCGGCGCGGACCACGAACGCCTTCGGGATCTCATTGCCGTCGCCGTCGAGCACGCCGATGACCGCCGCGTCGGCGATGCCGTCATGGGTGAGCAGCAGCGCCTCCAGTTCCGCGGGGGCCACCTGGAAGCCCTTGTACTTGATGAGTTCCTTCACGCGGTCGACGACGAACAGCCAGCCGTCGCCGTCCACACGGCCGACGTCGCCGGTGTGCACCCAGCCGTCCGGGTCGATCATCTCGGCGGTGGCCTCGGGGCGGCCGAGGTAGCCCTTCATGACCTGCGGCCCGCGGATGAGGACCTCGCCCGCCTCGCCGACGGCGGTGTCCTTCGCCGGGTCGTCCAGGGACAGCAGCCGCATCTCGGTAGACGCGATGAGCTTGCCGACGGTGCCCGGCGGCGGGTCGTCCGCCGCCCTCGGGACGAGGTGCGTACCGGGTGACAGTTCCGTCATGCCGTACGCCTGGCCGACGGACGGCAGGCCGATGCGGTGCGCGCAGGCCCGGGCCAGCTCGGCGTCGAGGGGGGCCGCGGCGCTGATGACGTAGTCCAGGGACGACAGGTCGTAGCGGTCGACGGACGGGTGCTTGGCGAGGGCGAGGACGATCGGCGGGGCCACGTACAGCGCGTTGATGCGGTGCTTCTCGATCGCCGCGAGGAAGGTGTCGAGGTCGAAGCGGGGCAGGACGACGACCGTCGCGCCGCGCCGCAGCGGGGCGTTCATGAGGGCGGTCAGGCCGTAGATGTGGAAGAAGGGCAGCACCGCGAGGACGCGGTCGCCCGGGCCCATCGGCATCAGCGGTTCCAGCTGGGCGAGGTTCGTGGCGATGTTGCGGTGGGTGAGCATGACGCCCTTGGGGACGCCGGTGGTGCCCGAGGAGTACGGCAGCGCGGCGACGTCGCGGGCCGGGTCGACGGCGACCGACGGCTCGGGGGCCGTCGTGCCGAGCATGTCGAGAAGCGAGCGCGAACCGCTGTCGCCCGCCGGGTCGCAGACGAATATCTCCCGTATGCCGCCCGCGAGTTCGGCCGCGGCGCGGGCGGATTCGAGCAGGGGCGTGACCGTGACGAGCCAGCTCGCGGCGGAGTCCCGCAGCTGTTTCGCGAACTCCTCGGGCGTGGCCAGCGGGTGCACCGTCGTGACGGAGGCGCCCGCGCGCGTGGCGGCGTAGAACGCCACCGGGTACGCGATCGTGTTGGGGCTGTGCAGCGCGACCACGTCGCCCTTGCGCACGCCCGCTTCGGCGAGCCCGGCCGCCACCTTGCGGTGGAACACGTCGAGTTGGGCGTACGTGATCGTCGTGCCCGCCACCCCGTCGACGAGGGCGGGGGCGTCGCCGCGCGCGGCCGCACCGGCGAGCACGGCGTCGTGGATGGGCTCGTCGACGACGCCGACGTCCTCGTACTCGCTCCGGAACACCATGCTGAACTCCTCGTGGATATACGACAGTTGGAGGATCAGTAGGACTTGGGCAGGCCCAGGGTCTGGTGGGACACGTAGTTGAGGATCATTTCCCGGCTGACCGGTGCGATACGCGCCACGCGCGAGCCGGTGATGAGGGAGGCGAGGCCGAACTCGCGGGTGAGGCCGTTGCCGCCGAGGGTGTGCACGGCCTGGTCGACGGCGCGTACGCAGGCCTCGGCGGCGGCGTACTTGGCCATGTTGGCGGCCTCGCCGGCGCCGACGTCGTCGCCCGCGTCGTAGAGCCGGGCGGCCTTCTGCATCATCAGGCGGGCCAGCTCCAGCTCGATGTGGACCTGGGCCAGGGGGTGGGCGATGGCCTGGTGGGCGCCGATGGGGGCCTGCCAGACGGTGCGGTCGCGGGCGTACGCGACGGCGCGCCCCACGGCGTGGCGGCCCATGCCGATCGCGAACGCGGCCGTCATGATGCGCTCGGGGTTGAGCCCGGCGAACAGCTGGAGCAGGCCCGCGTCCTCGTCGCCCACGAGCGCGTCCGCGGGGAGCCGCACGTCGTCGAGGGTCAGCTCGAACTGCTTCTCCGGCGCCTGGAGTTCCATGTCGATCTGCCGGCGGTGGAAGCCCGGGGTCTCCCGCGGGACGATGAAGAGGCAGGGCTTGAGCTTGCCCGACCGGGCGTCGGAGGTGCGTCCGACGATGAGGGTGGCGTCGGCGATGTCGACGCCCGATATGAACACCTTGCGGCCGGTGAGCACCCACGAGCCGTCGTCGTCGCGGCGGGCGGTGGTGGTGATGCGGTGCGAGTTCGAGCCGGCGTCGGGCTCGGTGATGCCGAAGGCCATGGTGCGGCTGCCGTCGGCGAGCCCCGGCAGCCAGGCCCGCTTCTGCTCCTCGGTGCCGAACCGGGAGATCACGGTGCCGCAGATCGCGGGCGACACGACCATCATCAGCAGCGGGGACCCGGCGGCCCCCAACTCCTCCAGGACGATGGACAGTTCACTGATGCCACTGCCTCCGCCGCCGTACTCCTCGGGCAGGTTCACGCCGAGGTAGCCGAGCTTCGCCGCCTCGGCCCACAGCTCCTGCGGGTGCCCTCCGGCGGCGGTGACGCGGGTCATGTAGTCGCGGCCGAACCGCTTGCCGAGCGCGGCGACGGCGGCGCGCAGCGCCTGGTGCTCTTCGGTTTCGAGGACGGGAGCGGTCACTTCTGTACCTCCTGGACTACGGCGAGCAGGGCGCCGACCTCGACCTGACGGCCGACGGCGGCGTGCAGAGCGGTGAGCGTGCCGGAGGCGGGAGCGGTGATGCGGTGCTCCATCTTCATGGCCTCCAGCCAGATCAGGGGCTGTCCGGCGGTGACGGGGGCGCCCTCGGCGAGCCCTTCGGCGACGCGCACGACGGTGCCGGGCATGGGCGCGAGCAGGGAGCCGGGCGCGCGCTGCTCGCTCGGATCGGTGAACCGGGGCAGGGCGGTGAGGGCGACGCCGTTGACGTGGACCCGGCCGCCGTCGTACGTGGCGACCCTGAACTTCCTCTGCACACCGCCGATTTCGAGCACGACACGGTCCGGTGCGGCGTGCACGACCCGGACGCCGTCGGCTGCCAGCCCGTCGCGGGTGTGCCGGTAATGGACCTCGTGCTCGGCGCCGCCGGGCTCGCTGCGGTAGCGCTTCGCCTGGGGCGCCGAGGCGACGTTGCGGAAGCCGCCGAAGCGGTGCCCGCCGGCCCCCGCCAGGGCGGCGGCGAGC
>NZ_JAAGMG010001040.1 GCF_010548525.1 Streptomyces sp. SID14478 | reverse complement strand
CGGCCTACGGCACGGCGGCGGCCCAACTGGCCCTCTGCGTCGCCGGTCTGCTCGCCCTGCTCACCGTGTGGCGGCGCGCGCTGACCCGACTGATGACCGCCCCGGACGGCTCGACGGTCCAGGCCTCGGAACCGGCCCGCCGGGCCGGCGGCGGCGCCCTGCGCCTGCTCCCCTCCGGCCGCACCGGCACCGTCATGGAGCGCAGCCTGCGCTACGTGTGGCGCGACCCGAAGACGAAGGCCGCCTGGATCACGTCCCTCGCGATCGGCCTGATCGTCCCGGTGTTCAACGCGCTCCAGGGCACCGGCTCCGTCTACTTCGCGTGCTTCGCCGCCGGCATGCTCGGCATCCAGATGTACAACCAGTTCGGCCAGGACACCTCGGCCTTCTGGATGGTCGCGATGACGATCGCGTCCCCGCGCGACGCCTACGCCGAACTGCGCGCCAGGGCCCTGGCGTTGCTGCTGATCACGCTCCCGTACGCGGCACTGGTCACGCTCGTCACGACGGCGATGCTCGGCGCGTGGGCGGACCTCCCCGAGGTCCTCGGCCTCTCCTTCGCCCTCCTCGGCGCCATGCTCGCGACGGGCGCCTGGTCCTCGGCCCGCTTCCCGTACTCGATCCCGCAGGAGGGCTACAAGAACGTCGCCCCCGGCCAGGCGGGCCTCGCCTGGATCTCCATCTTCGGCGGCATGGTGGCGGCGGCCCTCCTCTGCGCCCCGGTCCTCGCCCTCACGATCACCCTGCACGCGACGGGCGCGGACGCCTGGACCTGGCTCCTCCTCCCCGTCGGCACGGCCTACGGCGCGGCGGTCACCCTCCTCGGCCTGCGCCTGGCCGCCCCGCGCACGGCGTCCCGGCTGCCGGAGATCCTGGCGGCGGTGAGCAAGGGGTAGCGGCGCCCCGGCTCACGGCCTGTCGGCGGGAAGCCCGCGCAGCAGGAACTCACCGAGCGGGCCGCGCCCTTCGCGGCCGTCCTCCTGATGCCCGCCCCGTCGCTGCGGCCCGGTGACCCGCCCGCCTCCGGCCGCATCCGCGCCCTGAAGGCACTTCGGCCGGCTCTCACGGCACACTGCCGGGGCCTCGCCTTCGTGGCCCGCACCGAGGAAGCCCTCCACAGCGGGCAGGCACTCTGGGGCTGCCCCACGACGGCCACGCAGCACGCGGACGAGGCACGCGCCTGGGCCCGGGCCCGCGTGGAGGCGTAGAAACGCAGGCGACCCGCGAGCCATGGTTCCTCCCGTGCAAGACGGTCGGAAGCCGGCCGGACGTACCGGCGGCTCGCGGGTCGGGTGACTGCTTGGGAATAGGGGCCGGCTGCACGCACGTATCACGTGCCGGTCCGGCGCCGAATTCGAGATGCGACGTCGGGCCGCTAGCCCGCAGTCACCTCAGCCGTCCGGAGTTCATACATGCTCCGAATCACCTCCTTTCCACTGTGCGCCACAGCCTAGGAAGCAGTTCCCCGGGCCTCAACCGGTTTTTCGAGCTCTTGGGGAACCGGCCTCCCACTGGAGGCCGTAGGCGTATCCGTCGCCTCGCTGAAGGAGCCGCAGACGACTGTGCGAGACGTTGATGCGGCCCTGCGGTGCGGCAAGACAGTGCTGTCCCCTGGCCCTGACCGAGATGCGTCCGGTCCACGTGCCCGCCCATTTCCCGTCCGGGATGGTCGCGCGGACCAAGTCGCCCGTGGCGTAGCCGAAATGGCACTTGCTCCGCACACGCCTCATCCGGGGAAACCCGAAGCGGTCCGGAGTCGTTCGGGCGTAAGAGCCCCGGCCGGTTGCCGAGACGACGAGGATCTGCCCGGGCACCCGGACGATTCCTGCGCCCTCGTCGTGATCGAGGGGTCCTACGGCGAGCGCGTCCAGGGTGTGCGTTTCAGGAAGGCCGGTTGCGACTCGATTGGCGTGGGTGCGGTGGCTCGACCAGGTACGCACCGGCTTGTCGCGCCCGCCGAGGGCGACAACCAGTCGCCGGTTGAGGGAATTCATGACGCCCGCGTGCCGCAGCGACGGCCTGGCCTGAGCCGCGATCACCGCCAGCCTCTCGTCGTCATGAGCGAGAAAACGGCCCACGGGTTGGGTGCCTTTGGCCTTGTTGCAGGGCACACAGGCAAGTACGAGGTTTGGAGACTCGGTCCGATCCCGCTCGGCTACGGGGACGCACGTGCTCGACGTTGAGCGGCAGGTTTGTAGCGCCACAGTAGGAACAGGCGCGGCTCCACCTGTCTCTCAAGTAGGCGCGGACGGATGTTCCGGCAAGGGTGCCCTGCTGGTGTTCGAGTCCGGTCAGGTGCCGCCCGGCCGCCATGGAGTGGGTGTCGAACGCCGTGGTCTCGAAACGCGGGAATCAGCCCTGTTGAGCGACGTGCGTGAGCACAATCGTGCTATCGGCGGCCATTACGCCCCCGCCACCCCGTCGATCGCCTCGCGCAGCAGATCCGCGTGGCCGTTGTGGCGGGCGTACTCCTCGATCATGTGGGTGAGGATCCAGCGGAGCGAGACCTTGTCGGTGCCGGCGTACGCCGCTTCCTGCGCGGAGAGGGTTCCGGTGGCGTCCAGCGGGGCCTCGGCAACGAGGTCGCGGGAGCGGGCGATCTGCGTGCGCCATCGGGCGAGCGCCCCGGGGAGGTCCTGGCCGGGGGTGAGGGTGAAGCCGTCGAAGCCGGCGGCCGGGTTGGCCAAGGGGGCCTGCTCGCCGCCGAACACCCTTTGGAACCAGTTGCGTTCGACCTCCGTCAGGTGCTGGACCAGGCCGAGGAGGGTGAGGGCGGAGGAGGGGATCGGGGCCTCGCGGGACTGGGGGTCCGTCAGGTCCGCGACCTTCAGGGCGAGCGTCTCGCGGTGGAAGTCCAACCAGGCCGTCAGCGTGGTGCGTTCGTCGGCCTGGGCGGGAGGGACGGAGCGGCCGTCGGGCAGAGTCGTCATAGGCTGCATGGTGGACGGGCGAGCGACATGGGTTTTCTCGAAGTTGACCGAACTCCGTGTGGGATGCGTCACGTTCGAGTTGAATGATCTGGAGCAGTACGAGGACCGCGCAGTATTCGTAGCGCCGACACAGCCTGCAGGGGGTGCCAGGTGAGTGCTTCCCGGCGTAGTGGGACCGCTGACGCGCTCGGGCCCGAGGAACCGGAGGAGCCCGGGGAGCCGGAGGGTCCCGAGCGGGACGGGGCCGATCTGCTGGCCGCGTTGCTGGACGGGATGGACGCCGCCCTGTGCGCCTTCGACGCCGACGGGGTCGTGACCCACTGGAACCGGGAGGCCGAGCGGATCCTGGGCTGGTCCGCGACGGAGGCCGTCGGGCGGACCGGGTTCGCCGGGTGGGCCGTGCGGTCGGCCGACGCGGACGAGGTGCAGGGACGGCTGCTGGCCGCCATGCACGCCCCGGGGCGGCAGGTGCACGAGTTCGCGCTGGTGACCAAGGACGGCGGGCGGGTCCTCGTGCGGACGCAGTCCGCCGCCGTGCGCGGGACCGACGGGAAGCCCGCCGGCGTGTACTGCGCCTTCAGCGAGGTGCACGCGCAGATCGACCTGGAGCGGTCGATCGCGTTGAGCGAGGCACTGTTCGAGGACGCCGCGTGGGGGGTCGTCCTGGTCGACGCCGATCTGCGGCCCGCCGTGGTGAACGGACACGCGGCGCGGGCGCTCGGCTCGGGGCGCACCAGTGTGCTCGGGCGGCCGCTGGGGGACTTGATATCCCAGGGCGTGGAGGACCTGGAGAGCGCGCTCGCCCATGTGCTGGCGGAGGGCGCGCCGCCCTCGCCCATGGAGGTGTGGGTCACGCTGCGCGGCGCGGAGGGCACGCAGGAGCGGCGTTGCTGGCGCAGCGGGTTCGTGCGGCTGGCCTCGCCGTTGGCGGAGGAGCCGGTGCCGCTGGGCGTCGGGTGGCTGTTCCAGGACGTGACCGAGGCCAAGCAGACCGAGCAGGAGGCCGCGGGGCTGCGCTTCCGGGCGCACCAGCTGCACCGGGCGGCGCGGGCGGCCGCGGAGTGCGAGGACCCGGCGGAGGCGGCGACGGTGCACCTGGACTTCTCGCTCGCCGGGTTCGCCGACCACGCGGTGATCGACCTGGTGGTGAGCGAGGACCCGCT
>NZ_JAAGMG010001000.1 GCF_010548525.1 Streptomyces sp. SID14478 | reverse complement strand
CCCCACCCCGCCAGGGGCGCGGGGAACGGCGCGCCCAGCCCCGACGGCGCCGCACCCACACACCGACCGCACCCACCCCGCACAAACCGCCCAGGGCTCGCCCCACCCCGCCAGGGGCGCGGGGAACGGCGCGCTCAGCCCGACGTCGCCGACGCCGCACGAGCCACCCCACCCCCCCCGGGAGGGCAACGTCACCTGATGTCGACGGGCCCGTCATCGTCCGGCCGAGCGGTACCCAGATACCGCTCGATGGCGGCGCCAGCCGCACCGTTGGCCTCATCACCGTTCAGGTTCTTGCGCACGGAGTCGAGAATGGTCAGTCCCTGCCCGACGAGACCGGCCGCGATCTCCCCGAGCCCGTCCGCCCCGTTCAGCACGTTCACGTTGGCCCCGGCCAGCCCCGCCGACGCCTCCTTCACGATCTGCGGCAGCTGGTCGATGAGCATCCGGTCGAGCGCGACCCGGTCGTACGACGCCGCCGCCTCGGCCTGGATCTTCATCCGCTCGGCCTCGGCCGTCGCCAGCACCCGGATGCGCTCCGCGTCCGCCTGGGCCGGCTTCACGATCTCGGCGATGAGCTGCTTCTCGCGCAACTCGGCCTGCTTGAGCGCCAGTTCGGTCTGTGCGGCCAGTACTTCCTGCTGCGCGTTGGCGAGCGCCAGCGGCCCCGCCTGGTCGGCCTGCGCCTTGGCCCGGTCGACCTCGGCGCTGTACTCGGCCTGCACGACCGCGGTCTGCCGGGCGAACTCGGCCTGCTTGCGCGCCGCCGCCTGCTCGGCCTCCGCGGACGCCTGCGTGGCCTGCGCCTGGGCGATCTGGGCCTGGCGCCGGATGGCGGCCTTGTGCGGCTGGGACATCGCCTCGATGTAGCCGGTCTGCCCGTCGTCGATGGACTGGATCTGCAGCGAGTCGACGTGCAGCCCGATCTTCGCCATCTCCGCCTTGGACGTGTCGAGCACCTCGGTCGCCAGCTTCTGCCGCTCGGTGACGATCTCCTCGACCGTCATCGAGCCGATGATCGACCGCAGGTGACCGGCGAAGATCCGCCCGGTCAGGACCGACATCTGCTCCTGGTCGGAGAGGAAGCGCTGACCGGCGTTGACGATCGACTCGTTGTCGTTGCCGACCTTGAAGGCGATGACGGCCCGGACGGTCAGCGCGATGCCCTGCCGGGTCACGCACTTCTCCACGACCTCCGCCTCGCTCATGGCGAGGGAGAGGAAACGGGTCTTGCGGAACACGGGCAGGACGAACTTCCCGTGCCCGGTGACGACGCGGAACGGCGCTCCCCCAAGTCCCCGCCTGCCCCCCGAGATCAGCATCGCCTCGTCGGGTGCGGGAACGCGATATCCGAACATCCTTTGACGTCTCCTTAGCGGGCCCCGCCGTCGCCGTCTCCCGCCAGCGGGTCCAGCAGTGGGTCGCGCCAGGCGATGACGGTGACGCGGCGGCTGCCGAGCGACTCGATCACGAGCACGCCGGCCCCCCGTTGCAGAGGCTCGTCGGAGTACGCGAGAAACGTCTCGGTGCCGCCCCTGACCTTCACCAGTACCTCACCCGGCCCACCGGTCCCGCGTGTGCCGACGACCAATTTCCCCGTGCAGCCGACCACGGCCTCGTCCGGCGTCATCGGCGGGCGCCCCCTCGTCGTTCCAGCTCATACGAGCTCTTGAGAGCCAGACCATACGCCTGCGGGGACGCGCGGACCATCCACGTGAAGCAAAGATCGACCGGGCGCGGGGGAGGGCCCGGCACCGGCTCAGGGCGTCGCGACGTAGGTCAGTGGATCGCTGCCCGTCACGGCCTCGGCCCGCCCCAGTTTCACCAGCCGCCGCAGGTGCGCCTCGGCCTCCGAGACCGCGATGTTCCGCGACCCGTACGGGATCTGCTCCCACGGGCGGTTCCACTCCATGCGCTCCGCGAGCTGCCAGGGGGTGAGCGGCGCGGCGAGCAGCGTGAGCAGGTCCGTGAGGCGTTCCTCGTGGTGGTCCAGCAACTCCCGTACGCGCGCGGGCGCGTCGGTGAAGGGGTGCTGGTGGGCGGGGAGGACCTCGGCGGGGGCGAGCCGGCCGATGCGTTCGAGCGAGGCGAGGTAGTCGCCGAGCGGATCGGTGGAGCCCTCCTCGACCGACGGGTCCTCGTACAGGCCGATGTGCGGGGTGATCCCGGGCAGCACGTGGTCGCCGCTGAACAGGCGACCCGTGCCCGCGAGTCGGGCGGGGTGCTCCTCCTCCAGGTGCAGGCACACGTGGCCGGGGGTGTGGCCCGGGGTCCAGATCGCGCGCAGCCGGCGGCCCGGCAGGTCGAGCAGGTCGCCGGGGGTGATGGTGCGGTCGGGCAGGGCCGCGTCGAGTCCCGGCAGGCTGCGCGGGCGGCCTGCCTCGGCGGCGGCGAGC
>NZ_JAAGMG010000961.1 GCF_010548525.1 Streptomyces sp. SID14478 | reverse complement strand
CAGGCCCGGACGCGGCGGCCGCCGCCTCGTGCATACGGGCCGGTGCGGGACGGTCACCGCTGCGCCAGACGTCGGCGTACGCCTTGAGGTAGGCCGGCGTGAGGACGGTGCGGCGGGGCGGGGGCGGCACCACGCGTCCGTACAGGGCCACCCCGTGACCCGGTCCGAGGCCGTCGGCGCGCACGTGCTGCCAGGCAGCCGCGTCGGCGACGAGGTCGAGGACGACGGTCGTGGTGTGCGGGCGGCGCAGGGCGAGTTCGCCGGTGAGCCAGTGCCAGGGCAGTGCGGTGTAGCGCAGGGTGGCCGGGGTGGTGCGGGCCAGTGCGAGGTGGAGCAGGCGCTGGCGGTGGTCGAGGTTGAGCTGTCCGGTGACGTACAGGTGGAGCGGTCCGGGCAGCGCGGCGGCGGTGCGGATACGGGTGAGGACGGTCTGCGGGTCGAGCGGGTCGGCGAGTTCGACGACGGTCGCCGCGGCCGTACCGGTGAGCACGTGGGGCGGGACCGCGGCGAGCGCCGGCAGCACGGCCGCGGCGTCGATGAGGCGTCCCTTGCCCGCGGGGGCGGCGGCGAGCAGCAGCGCCGTCCCCGGCTCGGTGGGGTGTGCCTCGTGGGTGTCCGGCGCGGTGATCACCCCAGCACCGTAACCGGAATCCGCCGGGATGCGCGCGTCCGCGCGACAACCCAACTGGTCCGCCTACAGACGGTTTTCGGCCCTTTTAGGCCTCGGGGTGCGGGCAGCGCAGCCGGTCGCCGGTGACGGGCGCGCCCTCCACCATGCTGCGGTCGTACGTCACCTGCGTCACCCCGCGGTCGTCGCGGCCGACGACGACGCGGAAGACGGGTCCGAATCCGGCCACGGGAACCAGTCGGGCTCCGGGGAGCGCGGCGGCCAGGGACGGTGCATAGCGGGCGCGTTCGGGGTCGTAGGTGACGACGGTCGGGCCCGCGGGGCGGGTGGCCGGCGCCTGCGTCGGGGTCACGGCGAAGCCGCTGGTGCGCAGCCCTTCGGCGACGCGGGGGTCGTCGACGGTGACCTGCGTCTCGGACGGCGGCATGCCGACGGCGACCGGACCCTCGACCGGTCGCTCGGACGTGAGGGGCCGGTCGGCGCGCAGTGCGGCGAACATCTTCTCGGCGCGGGCGGCGTCCCACCGCAGGCTGGACCCCCAGTCGGGCACGCGGTAGTCGAAGTCGGAGATGGGCACGGTCGCGAACTCGGTCTGCCGCGGGGTGAGTTCGCGCAGCGACCAGGCCAGGGGGACGAGCGTGCGGATGTCGGTGTGGCCGTCCGTGCGCACCTGGGTGAGCAAGCGGTAAGCGGTACGGGCGGTGGCGACCGGGTTCCGGAAGAGCTTCTCGTCGGTCATGCGCGCCAACATGCCGAGCAGCAGCCGCTGTTGGCGGCGCACGCGGCCCAGGTCGCCCGGCGGGGAGACATGGCGGGCGCGCACGTACCGCAGCGCCTGGCGGCCGTCGAGGTCGTGGGTGCCCGCGGCGAGCTTCAGGCCGGAGTTCGCGTCGTTCAGGGGCGTCTCGGTGCACACCTCGGCGCCGCCCAACTCGTCGACGGCCGCGGCGAACTGCCGGAAGTCGGTCTCCAGGTAGTGGTCGACGTGCAGGCCCGTGGCCCGTTCGACGGTGCGCACGGTGAGGTCCGCGCCGCCGTGCGCGTACGCGCCGTTGATCTTCCCGCTGTGCGCGGGATGGTCGTGCGGGGCGAAGGGGACGTAGGAGTCGCGGGGCAGCGAGACGACGCTGAGGCGGTGGCCGTCGGCGGCGATGTGGACGAGCATCAGCACGTCGGTGCAGCCGCACTCCTCGCCGCCCACGTGGAGCCGGTCGATCTCCTCCCGGGTCAGGCCGCTGCGCCGGTCGAGTCCGGCGACGAGCAGGTTGGTGCCCTTGCCGAGGCCCGCTGCCGGGCCGTGCGGACCGGACGCGGGGCCCGTGTCGGCGCCTGCCGTTCCGGACCAGACGAGGGTGCCGGCCAGCAGGGCCGCGGCAAGGACGTGGCGGCGTCGGGGACGGGGTGCGGGCATGAGGGCCTCCAGGTCGGGTGCCGCGGGGCGGGCGTAGACCGCCATACCCGCTTCCACGGCTTTTGTCTGCTCTGTTCCCTCTGATTCACCGTCATGCCCGCACCCGGTAGCCGCCCGGCGCATCGGCGTCCGCC
>NZ_JAAGMG010000921.1 GCF_010548525.1 Streptomyces sp. SID14478 | reverse complement strand
ACCAGCCGTGCAGCGCCGCCGTGTCCGGCAGCCCCTCCGCGGCGGCCCGGGCCCGGGCCGCCGGGCTCGCCGCCCACTCCGTGGTCGGGCACTCGTCGCCGCCGAGGTGCACGTGCGGCGAGGGGAACACGTCGAGGACCTCGTCGAGCACGGCGCGGCAGAAGTCGAGCACCGGCTCGTGCACGCCGAGGACGGTCTCGCACACGCCCCACCGCGTCCACACGTCGAGCCGGCGCCCCGGTACGTTGCCGAGTTCCGGGTGGGCGGCGAGCGCGGCCCGGGTGTGCCCCGGCATCTCGATCTCCGGGACGACGGTGACCCCGCGCGCGGCGGCGTAGCCGACGAGGTCCCTCAACTCCCGCTGCGTATAGGCGCCTTCGTGCGGGATGCCGTCGAACCGGTGGCTGCCCGGGGGACCCACCACGGACTCGGCGCGCCGTCCGCCCACCTCGGTGAGCCGGGGGTACGCCGCGACCGGCATCCGCCAGCCCTGGTCGTCGGTGAGGTGCAGGTGCAGCACGTTGAGCTTGTGCAGGGCGAGCAGGTCGACGTAGCGGCGCAGCAGCGGCACGGGCTGGAAGTGCCGGGCCACGTCGAGCATGAACCCGCGCCAGGAGTGTCGCGGCACGTCGGTGATCTCGACACAGGGCATCCGCCAGGGGACCGACGGCTGCGCCGTGCCCGACAGGGCCTGTACCGGGAGCAGTTGGCGTACCGTCTGGACGCCGCGCAGCAGCCCGGTGAGATGCGCGGCCCGCAACAGGACCGCGTCGGGCGCCACCGTCAGCCCGTACCCCTCCTCGCCCAGACCGCCCAGCTGTGGATCGAGGGCGAGCACGAACGGTCCGTCCGCGGCCGGTCTCAGCGCGAGACCGGTGGGCGGCGCGAGAAGGGTGCGGAGCAGGGCGGCGGCGGGTTCGGCGCCGGGGGAGACCCGCAGCGTCGTGTCCTCGCCGAGGGTGAAGCGGCCGGGGCGGACGGACAGGTGCGTGGGTGCGGGGACCAGTGAGGGACGGTGTGCGGGCACGGCGAACCTCCGGACGGGGGGTGGGGGGCGCTCAGCCCTTGACGGCGCCGGCCGCGAAGCCGGAGGTCACATGCCGCTGCAGCACCAGGAAGATCATCAGGGCGGGCAGCGCGAACAGCGTGGAGGCGGCCATCGTGGCGCCCCAGTCGGTGCCGAACGTGTTGTGGAACGAGGACAGCCACACCGGCAGCGTCCGGTGGTCCTGCTGTTTGATGATGAGGAAGTTGGCGTACGCGAACTCGTTCCACGCCGTGATGTAGCCGAACAGCGAGGTGGCCATGAGGCCCGGCGCCAGCAGCGGAAAGGCGATGTGCCGGAAGGCGCCGACGCGGGTGCACCCGTCGACCTGCGCCGACTCCTCCAGCTCCGCGGGGATCGTGGCGATGAAGCCGCGCAGGACGACGATCGTGAACGGCAGCGTCATCATGAAGTACACCAGCGTGAGCGTCGGCAGCCGGTCCAGCATGTCGGTGTCCCGCGAAATGATGTACACGGGGATGATCAGCGACTCCCACGGTGCCATCTGCGCGACGAACACCATCAGCATGAACTGCCGCCGGCCCCGCCAGCGCATCCGCGCCACCGCGAACGACGCACCGAGCGCCACCACCAGCGCGAGCACCACCGCGCCCAGCGTCACCGCCACGCTGTTGCGCCAGAACAGTCCGAAGCCGTCGGCCTCGATCGCCCGCCGGAAGTGGGCGAGCGTCCAGCTCTGCGGCAGCAGTTGCGGGTGGTCCGTCTGGATGTCCCGGTTCGGTTTGAAGGCCGTCGCGACCATCCAGTACACGGGGAACAGGCAGACGACCACCGTGACCGTCGCGGCGATGTGCAGCGGGAGGCGGCGCAGCGCCCGGGCGGCCGTCACCGCTCGCCCTCCTGTCGGAACATCTGCCGGAAGTAGGCGACGAGCACCCCGGACATGAGCAGCACCGTCACCATCGACGCGGCCGCGCCCAGGTCGTAGCGCTGGCCGGACAGGGCGGTCTGCACCGCGTACACCGGCAGGATCGTGGTGGCGTCGCCCGGGCCGCCGCGCGTCATCACCCAGATCTGCACGAACGCCTTGAACGTCCAGATCACCTCCAGCGACAGCACCAGCATGAAGATCGGCCGCACGATCGGCAGCGTGATCGACCGGAAGATGCGGGGGCCGGAGGCACCGTCGATGCGTGCCGCCTCGTACAGGTCGGCGGGGACCGTGGTGAGAGCCGAGTACAGGGTGATCGCCGCGAACGGGATCGACTGCCACACCACGAGCGTCACGAGGATGGCGAACGCCGCGGGCCCGTGCGCCAGCCACGGATACCCGTCGAAGGACGAGAACCCGAGGCCGGTGAGCGTGTGGTTGACGATCCCGAACTCCGAGTGGAACAGCCACTGGAACACCGTCGTCGCCGCGACCACCGGCATCGCCCAGGTCAGCACGAGCGCGCTGAGCACGACGGTCCGCCAGATCCGGCCGAGCCGCTCCACCATCAGCGCCACCAGCGTCGACAGCACCATGATCAGGACGACGTTGACGGCCATGAACAGGAACGTGCGGCGCACCACCGTCCAAAAGCGCGGATCGGAGAGCAGCGTCGTGTAGTTGTCGAATCCGGTGAAGTGGGCGTCGCCCAGGATCAGTTGGCGCAGACCGAAGTCCTGGAACGAGATCAGGACGGCGCGGGCCAACGGGTAGACGAGCAGGTACAGCATGCCGAGGACGGCGGGCGCCACCAGCAGGTAGGGCCAGGCGCCCGACATGGTGGCGCGGGGGGAGGGTCCCCGCGGGCGCCGTGGGGGCCGGGTGAGGGGGCGGGGTGCGGTCCGCTCGCGGACGACCGACACGGCGCACACTCCTTTCTTCCTGGGAGGCGGGTGGTCAGGACCCGGACTTCATCGCCGAGGTGATCGCCTCGGACGCCTTCTTCGCCTCCCGGGCCGGATCACCGCCCGCGAGGACCGCCGTCATGTAGTCCTTGATCGGGTTCTTGGCCTCGACGGCCGCCCAGCCCGGCGTGTTCGGCGTCGCGTGCCCGACCGCCGCGCCGACGGCCATGGCCGAGGCGCCCGGGTCCCCCGCGACCGCACTCGCGAGCGTCGTCTTGTTGGGTACGTAGCTCATCGCGACGGCGAGCTTCTTCTGCCAGGCGTCGCCGGTCAGCTCCTTGACGAAGGCGTACGCGGCGTCGTGGTGCTGCGAGACCGCCGGGATCACCAGGTCCGAGCCGCCGGTGAACACCGCGCCGGGCGTGCCGGCCGTCTTGCCCGGGATCGGGAAGAACCCCAACTTGTCCTTGAGCGCGGGGTTGTTCTGGACGACGACGTTGGCGCCGCCCGGAGTGGAGACGATCTGCGCGACCTTTCCCTTGGCCATCACCTCTGCCTGCGGCGGCTGCGCCTCGTCGGAGTCCTTCGGGCCCTTGCCGAGGCCCTGGAGCCGTTCGTAGAAGGTCATCGCGCGCAGCGCCTCGGGCGTGTCCAGGGTGCCCTTCCACGTGCCGCCGGACTCGGTGGCGAGGTCGCCGCCCTCGTCCCAGACGAAGCCGGAGAGCGTGTACCAGTTCTGCCCGGGGAGGTACATCCCCTGCTGGGCGCCCTTGTTGAGCTTCTTGGTCGCGGCGATCCACTGCGCCCGTGTCTTGATGGACGAGGCGTCCACGCCCGCCTTCTCGAACAGGTCCTTGCGATAGATGACGACCCGGTTCGCCGCGTAGTACGGGATGCCGTACTGCTTGCCCTCGAACGCCCCCGGCTCGGCGAGCCCCTTGAGCCAGGCCTTGCCGCCCAGTTCGCCGACCTTGTCGCTGAGGTCCCACAGGCCGCCGCTCTGGGCGAACTGGGCGACCTGGGTGTTGCCGGTCTCGATGACGTCCGGCGCGTCGTTGCTGGCGAGGGCGGCGGTGACCTTCTCGCCGATGCCGTCCCACTCCTGGATCTGCACCCGTACGTCGATGTCGGGGTGGGCGGCCTCGAAGCCCTTCTCGAACTCCTTCTGGAAGTCGGCCGAGACGCTGTCGCGCATCAGCCACACGTCGATGCTGGTCCGCCCGCCGCCGCCCGACTCCCCGTCACCGGAGCCGGACGAACTGCAGGCACTGAGCCCGGCGGCCGCGACGAGCGCGGACAGACCGGCGAGCAAGCGGAGCTTCACGGTTCACCTCTGGGACACCGGACCTGACCAGTTGACCAACTGGTCAGGTGACCTCTGATGGTGGAGAAAGGTGGCATAGACCATTGGGCGCGTCAACCCCCCAGGAAACAAAGGCCAGTTGTCGATCAACGCCCCGTCGTGGTCAACTGGTCAGGCAACTGGTCGGACGGCATGAGGGGGCGGACGTGAACGCCGACGGGACCATCGAGAACCCGGCCGCGTCGGGAGCGGTGCTCAAGCGGGAGCGCGTGCGCGACCACATCCTGGAACTCATTGAGTCGCAGCTTCCCGGCGACGCGATCCCCTCCGAGCGCACGCTCTGCGCCCGGCTGGGAGTGTCCCGGCCCACGCTGCGCGCGGCCGTCGGCGAACTCGTCGCCGCGGGCCTTCTCGTCCGCGAACACGGGCGCGGCATGTTCGTCGCCCCGCAGAAGATCACCCAGGAACTCGTCGCACAGGAACAGGCGCTGGCGGTGCCGCAGGCCTCGGGCGCCTGGACGAGCCGGCTCCTGGAGTTCACCACCGTCCCGGCAGGCGCGCGCGTCGGCCGCAAGCTGCGCCTCTCGCCCGCGGCGAAGATCGTGTACGTGGCCCGGCTGCGCCTCGTCGACGGGGCGCCGATGGCCATCGAGCACCTGCACATCCGGGCCGACCTCGTGCCGGGCCTGACCGCCCAGGAGCTGGAGAGCGGCGACCTGTACGCGCATTTGCGCGCGCACCACGACGTACACGTCCGCGAAGCCGTCCAGGCCATCGAGCCGACCGTCGTCAGCCGCGCCGAGGCCGAGCTCCTCGACGTCCCCGAGCTCTCCCCGGCCCTGCTCTTCGAACGGCTCACCTCGGACACCGCCGGGCAGCCCGTCGAGTACGTCCACTCGCTGTACCGGGGCGACCGCTACCGGATCGTCTCCCGCCTCACGCTGGGCCCCGCCGAAGCGGCCGCCGCCGGGCCGTCGGCGGGACACCACCCGGGCATCCCGCCCGGCGACTTCGCCCACCGCGACACCCTGGCGTCCTCCACCCGCGGCGACGTCCAACAGGCGCCCTGACACGCGCCGCGGCGGCCTGCGGGGCAGGGGCGCGCGGCCTGGTTACGGTTCCGTCATGGCCGACTACCGCATCGAAACCGTCCGCACCGCCGAGCGCGACTGGACCGCCCGCAACGACCGCGGCGCCGAGGTCCGCATCGCCCCCGCGGACGCCGCGGGCGCCCAGCCCTCGTTCACCCCGGTCGAACTCCTCCTCGCCGCGCTCGGCGGCTGCGGCGGCCTCGTCGTCGACCGCACCGCGCGCACCGTCGAACACGACGACCTGCGCATCGTCGTCGAGTCGGTCTCCCGCCCCGAGGACGACGGCCGGGTCGGCGCCGTCCGCATCTCCTACGAACTCGCGCTGCCCGAGGGCGACACCCGTGCCGCCGAGACCCTGGAACGCGGCATCCGCCTCACCCACGACACGTACTGCACGGTCAGCCGCACCGTCGAGCACGGCGCCCGCGTCGAGGCGAGGGGGCCCGACGGCACGATGCTCTTCATGGGCGGCTGACGGCATGCCGGACGCGTCGCCGGATGCCGTCAGCCGCCCACGGGCCGGCCCCTGCCCCGGAGGGTTCACCGGGCTACGGCAGGCCGTGCACCTTCGGGCCCACCGCGTTCGACCAGGCGCTGCCGGCCGTCGCGTCCCAGTTCGTCGACCAGGTCATCGCGCCGCGCAGCCCCGGGTACGTCTTCGCGGGCTTGAAGGAGCCGCAACCGGTGCCGCGCGTCAGGCAGTCGAGCGCGTTGTTCACCACGGACGGAGCCACGTAGCCGCTGCCCGCCGCGCGCGTCGAGGCCGGCACGCCGAGCCCGACCTGCGCGGGGGCGAGTCCGCCCTCCAACTGGATGCAGGCGAGCGCGGTGAGGAAGTCCACCGAGCCCTGGCTGTACACCTTGCCGTCGCAGCCGAGCATCGCCCCGCTGTTGTAGTACTGCATGTTGACGACGGTCAGGATGTCCTTCACGTTCAGCGCCGTCTTGAAGTACTCGCCCGACGTGGACTGCATGTCGATGGTCTGCGGCGCCATCGTGAGCACCAGTTTCGCGCCGGCCTTCTGCGACAGCTGGCGCAACGCCTTCGTCATGTAGGTGGAGTTGAGTCCGTTCTCCAGGTCGATGTCGACGCCGTCGAAGCCGTACTCCTGCATGAGGGCGTACGCGCTGTCGGCGAACGCCGTCGCCGAGGCGTCGCTGTTGACGGAGATGCTGCCCTTCTCGCCGCCGACCGAGACGACCACGGACTTGCCCGCGGCGTGCTTGGCGGCGATGTCGGCCTTGAAGTCGGCGGCGGAGGCGTAGCCGACGGCAGGGTCGAGGTGGAAGGCGATCTGGCCGGGCGTCGTCGTGGCGTCGGCGAAGGACACCGCGATGATGTCGTACTGCGCCGGGACGTCGCGCAGCTTCTGCACGGTCGCGCCGTTGTCGAAGTTCTGCCAGTACCCGGTCAGCGCGTGCGCGGGCACGGTGCCCCCGCCTCCGCCACCCCCGGACGTGGCCGTTCTCGCCGTCACGGCCGCGGATCTGGCGGACTCGCCGGCCGCGTTCGTGGCACTGACCTGGAAGCCGTACGAGGTGTCGGCGGCGAGGCCCGTGACCGTCGCCGAGGCACCGGTGACCGACGCGACCTTCGTGCCGTCGCGGTACACGTTGTAGCCGGTCGCGTTCGACACCGGCGTCCAGGACAGGCCGACGGACGAGGACGTGGTCGCGCCCGCCGTGAGGCCCGAGGGCACGGCCGGGATCACCACG
Source organism: Streptomyces sp. SID14478 (assembly GCF_010548525.1). Lineage (GTDB taxonomy): Bacteria > Actinomycetota > Actinomycetes > Streptomycetales > Streptomycetaceae > Streptomyces. The sequence continues at coordinate 4,007 of NZ_JAAGMG010000921.1, read as the reverse complement.
GGGTCGGTGCCGCCGCCCCCGTCGGGTCCAAGGACGTTCACGTCGTCCACGTAGTACGCGCTCTGCCCGTACCAGCCGTGCGTGTAGACCGTGACCGACGTCGTGTTCGCGCCGGTCCGGAAACTGGTGGTGAGTTGCTGCCAGGAGGCGCTGCCCGGCGTCCAGGTCGAGACGTCGGTGGTGCCGGTGCCGCTCGCGCCGAGGTAGGCGTACCCGCCTTGCACCCAACTGCTGAGCGCGTACGTCGAGTTGGGCTTGACCGCGACGGTCTGGGTGCACTGCGCGTTGTCCTGCCCGGCCGGCGTGGCCTTGAGCGCCTTGCTGCCGCCGTGCACGGGGGACGTGACGACGGCGCCGCTGCCGGCGGTGCAGGTCCAGTTGCTCAGGTCCGACTCGAAGCCGGCGTTCTTGGCCACGTTGACGTCCGCGGCCTGCGCGGGAGCGGCGAGTGCGGTGACGCCGAGCGCCGCCGCCGAGAGGACGGCGAGGGCGCCGCCGAGGCGGCGGCGGGCGCCGGGTCTGCCATGACGTGCACGGTCCACGAGTTCCTCCGGGGGAGGTCAGGAGCGGATGTGAACGGTGGCCACCGCTGTGCGCCAAAGCTGGTCCAGACCAATCGAGTTGTCAAGACCTGCGGATGCGATGAGTTCAGCGGTCCCGCAGGGTCGTAGATGTGTCGTCAGTGGGGCACCGGTGCGAGGAGGCGGTCGTGGCAACGGAACCGGCAGCGGGAACGGCGCTGAACACGCAGTTCAGCGCCGTCCTGGAGAAGAGCCCGAACCCGGGCGGATGGACCTATGTCGTGTGGCCGCGGGCGGCCGCGTTCTTCGGCACCCGCGGCCTCGTGAAGGTCCGTGGCACCGTCGACGGCTGCCCGTTCCGCAGCTCCTTCATGGCTCTCGGTGACGGCCGGCACAAACTGCCCGTGAAGGCGGACGTGCGGCGCGCGATCGGCAAGGAGGCCGGGGACACCGTGACCGTCCGCCTGGAGGAACGCCTGTCCTGAGCCCGGCGCGCCCGGCCGTCCGTCAGAGCAGGCCCCGCACGTAGGCGGCCTGGCCCACGTGCTGCAGGTCGTCCGCGAGCACGCTGATCAGCCGCACGCCGAGCGTCACCGGCGGGTCCCAGCCCTCGTCGACGACCTTGTCGAGCGCGGCGTCCTTGAGGTCGGCGAGGAATCCCAGCGTCTGCTCGTGCACCGCGTCGTAGTAACCGAGCAGGAGCTCTCCCGACTCGACCTTCACCTGGCCGACCTGCTGCGACGTGTGGCCGTATCCCGTGTCCTTCGCCGGGAGCCGCAGGGCGAAGCGGTCGGACCAGCCCTGCGCGAGCCACACCTGGTCGATCCCCGCCGCGTCGGCGACATGGTCGTCCTGCACGCGGGTGAGGTGCCAGACGAGCCAGGCGACGGAATTCCCGGTGCCGCCGGGCCGCACCTGGAGATCGTCGGGAGAAAGACCCTCGACGACGGCATGTACTTCTTCTCGAATGCGGCCGTAACCCTCGATGAGTACGTCATGTGAGTGCATGAGGTGCAGTTTCGCCGACCGGCCGGATTTCGGCCAACAGGGCGCGCGAATATGCCAGGAGACTGGCGTGAAAAGCGTGGTGACACTGCGTTCGAAGTGCCGATACTCAACGGGTGAGACGGTTGAACATTGTTCGATGGCGGCACGGTGCGGATCAATCACCGTGTCCGCTCCGGCTGTTGGAGTCACTCGCTGATCAATTACCGATCAGTCGGTGATCAATGGCACCAGGCAATGGGGGAGATCGTGCACGACGAATTCCTGTGCCACGTCACCGCGTACGGAATCTGCGGAGGACGACGCGTCGGAGTTCCTCTCGGCACCTATCGCGCCCCCACCCTGCCCCTCGCCCTGTGGTGGCTGCGCGACAGGGCCACCTGGATCGCCGAACGCCTCGATCCGCGCCCCGGCCTGCCGCACGTACCCGAAGGCGCCCTGATGCCGGCCGGCGACGACACCCCCGACGTCCCCGGACTGCTGCGCGCCTGGTGCGCGGACAGCGTCCAGCAAGAGCGCGTCGCCGAGGAGCTGGCGGGCGGGCGGCTCGTGCGGGTGGCCACCCGGGACGACACCACCGAGTACGAGCTGCTCGCCGAGTCCGTGGACGCCCTGCGCATGGCCCGCACGATCGCCGGGTCCGCGGCCCCCGCTTCCGTATGACCTCAGGTGACGACGGCACGGCAACGACAGCGGCGGCGCCCGCACCTGGCAGATGGGGCTGCTGAACTCCCCCCGAGCGCGACCGGCGGTTCAGAACCCGTCGGTCGTGTGCGGAAGGAGTTCCGTGTGCAGCGCGGCGTCGAACATCGACGCCGCGTCCTGCTTGTGCTCGGCCACCAGCCCGGCCGCCACCAGCGACCGCACGGACGTCGCACCCATGTAGACGGTCGCCAGGTCGCGGGCCTCCATCGACAGATCGGGGGCGTCGTCGGTCGGCGCGTACGAGAAGCCGTCCGGCGACGCGATCAGCCGGAACGTGCCCGCGTTGGCCGGAACCTGCGCGTCGCGCACCGCGAGCGCCACGTCCACGGGCGCCGCCCAGGTACGTGCCGCCAGCGCCGCCCGTACGTCGACGAGCCGCACCCACAGGGACGGGAACGAGCCGGTCACCCGCACCTGGTCCCGGTCCGCCGCGAACAGCAGGAGCGGATCGTCCGGCGGCCGCACCCAGGCCCGCACCGTGCCCGTCAGGTCGATCGCGGTCAGATAGCTCCACAGCGCGGCCGCCTCCTCGGGGCCGTCGGCCTCCAGGTCGTCGACCCTGACGATCCCCGGCGTACGGGCCTCGTCGTCACCGGGCTTGGTCCGGTAGATCGCGTACCCGGCGAGCGGGTCGCCGAGCGTGACGACGCGCGGCGGCGACATGTCGTCGTCGTCCTCGTCCTTCTCGACCAGCCACTCGTCGCGCCACCAGTCCTCCGTGCGCGCCTGGCGTCCCGCCCGGCGCGCACGGGTGGACTCGAAGTACGGGCCGAGCAGCGCGGGCGCCTCCTTCGGGTCCACCAGGCGCAGGGGGCGGGAGTCGGGTGCGATGCGCAGCGCCAGCGGGCGTCGCGAGTCGATCTCCAGGCTCACGCCGTAGGTGGCCGGGCCGTAGCCGAACCGCCCGTAGATGGATGCCTCCGAGGCCCACAGCGCGATGAGCGGTGCGCCCTCGCGCGCACACCGGGCGAACAGCTCGTCCATCATCGAGGAGAGCACGCCCCGACGCCGGTGGGTGGGGGCGACGGACACGAACGTCAGGCCGGGGCAGGTGAGTTCGCCGCCGCCCGGCACGGACACGGTGAAGGGGTGCGCCGCCGCGAACCCGACCAGGTCGTCACCGTCGTAGGCGCCGATGCGCAGGAATTCGGACAGTGTCCGGCGGTGCAGCTTCCGTCGGTCGTCCTCGGGTGATTCGTGGAAGACGAGGTAGGCGAGCGCGAGGGCGCGCTCGATGTCGGACTCGGGCAACTCGCGGATCTGGACGGATCGGGCATTCATGATCACAAACCCTAGCCGGGAGTCGGCCTCCGCGCCTGTGTGGGGGTGACGCCGGGGGCGGCGCCCGCAGGGGTGCCGCCCCCAGCGACGGGCCTCGGCGCCGCCGACTCCGTCGTGCAGGCGCGACCGGCAGGGTCCGGGCCGACCGGCTGTCCGGGCGACTGGGCGTCACACGGGGTCGTCCGGTTCTTCGGGCGGAACGGCCCGCACGGATGCACCGGGCCGGGGATTCTCCGTAGCGGAGCGCAGGCGCGTGGACAGCCGCTGCATCCCGCGCCGGGCGTGGCTCTTGACCGTGCCCAGCGGCCAGCCGGTGCGCTCCGCGATCTGCGGCTGGGTCAGGTCCTCGTAGTACGCGAGCCACAGGACCGTACGCTGCGGTACCGGCAGCCGAGCCAACTCCTGGGTCACCAGCACCCGGTCGACGGCCGCCTCCGTCTCCTCCACGGCCTGCGCGCGCCCGGCCGCCGCACCCTCGAGGAGCGCCACCCGGCG
>NZ_JAAGMG010000885.1 GCF_010548525.1 Streptomyces sp. SID14478 | reverse complement strand
GGCGTCCTCGGCGCGGTCCGCCCAGTCGTTGAGGGCCATGCCCGCCTCGTACAGGCACAGGGAGGAGCCGATGGCCAGGAGCGTGCCGGGGCCGGGGCGGGCGCCCCGCGCGGCCGCGCCCGCGAGGGCGTCGCCGGGGACGGTGAACAAGGCGGGCAGGCGCAGGAGTTCGGCCCAGGCGTGCCCTCGAGCGCCGCTCATCGGGGGTCCTTCAGTTGCTGGGCGAAGTCCACCAGCGCGTGGAACTGTTCGCCGAGCGCCGCGGACGTGTCGCCGTCCGGGTCCTTGAAGTAGAAGGCCAGCTCGGGCCGGGGGCCGGTGAGTCCGGTCTCGGCGGCGCGCAGCAGCAGCCGGGCCAGGTCCAGAACCAGGGGTGCGGCGAGCGCCGAGTCGCAGCCCTGCCAGGTCGTCTGGAGGACCATGCGCGCACCGAGGAAGCCGTCGAACGCGATGTGGTCCCAGGCGGTCTTCCAGTCGCCGAGTGCGGGCACGTCGTCGATGTGGACCTCGCCCTGAGGGGCGGCGCCGAGGGTGTCGGCGAGGACGCGTTCCTTGCCGGCGTTCTTCGCGGCGGCCGCGGCGGGGTCGGCGAGGGCGGCGCCGTCGCCGCCGCCGAGCAGGTTGGTGCCGGACCAGGCGCGGACGGCGAGGGCGCGCTGCAGGAACATCGGGCCGAGCACGGAGCGCAGCAGGGTCTGCCCGGTCTTGCCGTCGCGGCCCGCGTACGGGACGTCGGCGGTGGCGGCGGCGTCGGCCAGGGCCGAGTGGTGGAGACCGCTGGAGGGGGTGAAGTTGACGTAGGGGCAGCCGGCGCGCAGGGCCGCGGCCGCGTACAGGGAGCTGGGCGGGAGGTGTCCGTCGGCCGGGACGGGTTCGGTGGAGGCGACGTTCACGACGACGGCGCCGGCCAGGCCCCGGCCGCGTACGAAGTCACGGATGTCGGTGGCGAAGGTCTCGATCAGTTCGTCCTGCGTGCGGCCGTCGTCGCGACCCGGCAGGGGGCCGCCCGGCCTGATCTCCTGGTCGGCGGCGGCCAGTTCGGCGGCCACGGCGGACGGCAGGCCGTGCGGCAGGACACCGCCGGCGGCGAGGTGTTCGGCGCGTTTGGGCAGCGGGCAGTCGACGGTGTCGTGGCCGCCGAAGACGAGAGAAGACAACGTTGGCAGACCGACGTCGGTGAAGGGGGCGGTCTCGGTGACCATGCCGGTCGGCGGGTGCAGGCCCGCGGCGACGGCGGCGCAGCCCGCGATCGCGGTCGTGGCGACGGAGCCGCGGGCTCCGACGAGCCAGACGCCGAAGCGGGGGGTGGCGGGGGAAGGGGTGGGGAGGGACGGTTCGGCGGACATGGGCAGCCTCCTTGTCGAACACGAACCGGGGGGATCACGAACCGGGGTCGTACGCGCGCCCGGGGTCTTGCGCGCGCGTACCTCGTGCGGTGCCGGAGTGGGTCGGGCGAGACGGCGGGCGGAGGTCCGGCGTCCTCCGCCCGCCGCCGAACGGTGTGCCCTAGCTGGGCAGTTCCTTGAGCTGGATGTTGCGGTAGGAGACCTGGTCGTCGGCGCCGTGGTTCTGGATGCCGATGTAGCCGTCGGTCAGGCTCCGCTCGCGGTCCTTGTTGGTGAAGTCGTTGATCTTGACTCCGTTGAGGAACACCTGGAGGCGTTCGCCCTGGACCTTGATCTCGTAGGAGTTCCACTGGCCCGGCGGGCGCAGGACCTGGTCACGGGCCTTGATGTTCGCCGCCTTGAACGTGTAGATCGACCCGGTGGTGCGGTCGGTCGCGTCCGTGGCGTCGATCTGGACCTCGTAGCCCTTGTCCACCGCGGACCAGGGGTCGTCGGAGGCCGGGAAGCCCACGAAGACACCGGAGTTGTCGTCGCCCTGCATCTTCCAGTCGAGCTTCAGGGAGTACGACTTCAGCTCCTTGGCCTGGTACCACAGCAGGCCCATGCCGCCCTCGGACTCCAGGGCGCCGTCCTTGACGTTGAACTTTCCGGGGCCGGCCTGCTTCCAGCCGTCCAGGGACTGGCCGTTGAAGATCGTCCGGTAGTCCTTGTTGGGCTTGCAGTCCGCCTTGGTCTGGCCCGTGGCGTACTTCAGGCCGCCGAGCAGGTGGGTGCGGAAGGCCTCGTCCGCGTAGGACTCCTTGGTGTGACCGAGGCCGGTGTAGAAGGAGCGGCCGCCGCCGTAGGACTGGCACCAGGCGATCGGGTGGTCGCCCTTCATGGTGCCGCCCTCGTACGTCGTCTCGTCGAGCGAGGCGAGGACGTGGACGCCGGCGCGCGGGTTGGTCCGGTAGTTGTAGAGCTCGTCGGTCTTGTCCCAGGCGTCGCCGAGGTGGGCGGTGGCCGGGTTGGTCTTGTCCTCGACGCGCACGGTGGCCTTCTGGACGGCCGGGTGCGAGTCGAAGTACGCGCCGACGAGGCCGCCGTAGTAGGACCAGTCGTACTCGGTGTCGGCCGCCGCGTGGACGCCCATGTAACCGCCGCCCTTGGCGATGTACTCCTCGAACGCCTTCTGCTGCGTGTCGTTGAGGACGTCGCCCGTGGTCGACAGGAACACGACCGCGTCGTAGCGGGCCAGGTTGTTGGTGGTGAACTGGTCGGCGGACTCGGTGGCGTCGACGGTGATGTCGCTGCCCGCGCCGAGCTCCTTCAGGGCCGCGATGCCCTCGGGGATCGCGTCGTGGCGGAAGCCGGCCGTCTTGGAGAAGACGAGGACCCGCTTGGCACCCTTCACGGGGGCGTCGTTGCTGATCTCGAAGTCGTCGAGGTCGTAGAGCGCGCCGTCACCGCCCTTGAAGACGAGGTAGAGGTCGGTGGTCTTCTTCGGGACGTTCTTCAGTGCGACGTCGACGTTCTGGAAGGTCTCCCAGCCGCCGGTGACGGGGACCGGGGCGGAGCCCAGCAGGGTGCCGGTCGCCGATCCGGCGCGCACCTCCAGGAAGCCGCCGGCGCCGCCGGAGGAGAACCGGGCGGTGAGCTTCTTGGCTCCGGTGAGGTTGTACGGGGTGAAGGAGATCCAGTCGCCGTCGTTGATGTCCCCGACGGTCTTGCCGCCCTCGGCCTCGGTCTTGTTCTGCAGCGTGGTGCCCTGCTGCGTGGTGTAGTGCTCGGCCTGGCGGTGGCGCGGCTGCAGCTGGACCTGGTCATGGCTGGTGAGCGCGGCCTGCCCGCCCCCGCCGCCGTCGGTGTACTCGGCGTCGAGCACGCCGTAGATGTTGGCGTTCGGATCGTGCTCGGCGTCGGCCGGAGCGGTGATGGTGCCTTCGCAGCCGGTGGCCGAGGTGATCGCGTGGGCGTGGTTGTCGTGGCCCAGCAGGTAGCGCACGGTGACCTTGGAGCAGTCGATCGTGCCGTCCTCGGGGTCACTGACCGCGACCTTGAAGGGGATGGTGTCCCCGAACTTGAACAGCGTTCCGTTCGCCGGGGTCTGGAGCTTCACCGTCGGTGCGGTGTTGCCGACCACGATGTGCACGCTGGCGGTGCCGGTGCGGCCCGTGCCGTCGTCGCCGGTGACGGTCACGACGTAGGTGCCGTCCTTGCGGTACGTGTGGCTCGGGGTGGCGCCGGTGCCCTTGGTGCCGTCGCCGAAGTCCCAGCTGTACGTGATGGGGTCGTCGTCGGCGTCGGTGCCGGTCGCGGTGAACTTGGTGCTCAGGGGCGACTGGCCGGAGGTCTTGGTGGCCTTGGCCTCGACGATCGGCGAGTGGCCGCCGGTGGCGTTCTCGATGCGGTAGAGCGCCGAGTTCTCGTCGCCGCCGAACCAGCCGAGCCCGTAGTCGAGGACGTAGAGCGCGCCGTCGGGGCCGAAGGCACTGTCCATGACCTGGGTGCCCGACCACGGGAAGTCGTTGATCTTCGAGACGTTCCCGGAGCCGTCCTGCTCGATCCGCTTGATCCACTGCCGGCCGAACTCGGTGGCGAAGAAGTCACCGTCGTACTCCTCGGGGAACTTCACCGGGGAGTCCAGGTTCGCGTCGTAGTGGTAGACGGGACCGGCCATCGGCGACTCGGAGCCGGTGCCGAACTCGGGCACGGACGGGCCGTCGTAGGGGATCCAGGCGGGCTGGGCCGGCGGCAGGTCGGTGATGCCGGTGTTGTTCGGCGAGGTGTTCTTCGGCGCGTTGCAGTCGAAGGACGCGCCGGAGGTCTTGGTGGCGAAGTCGTAGTCGACGTAGGCGTCGTTGTTGCCGGTGCAGTACGGCCAGCCGAAGTTGCCCGCCTTGGTGATCTTGGCGAACTCGACCTGTCCGGCCGGTCCCCGCTTCGGGTCCGCGGCGCCCGCGTCGGGGCCGTAGTCACCGACGTAGACGGTGCCGGTCGGCTTGTCGACGCTGATGCGGAACGGGTTGCGGAAGCCCATCGCGTAGATCTCGGGGCGGGTCTTCTCGGTGCCCGGCGCGAAGAGGTTGCCCTCGGGGATGTCGTACGAGCCGTCGTCCTTGACCTTGATGCGCAGCACCTTGCCGCGCAGGTCGTTGGAGTTGCCCGCGCTGCGCTGCGCGTCGAAGGCCGGGTTGCGGCTGGCCTGTTCGTCGATCGGCGTGTAGCCGTCGGAGGCGAAGGGGTTGGAGTCGTCGCCGGTCGACAGGTACAGGTTGCCGTCGGCGTCGAAGTCGATGTCGCCGCCGACGTGGCAGCAGGTGCCGCGGGAGGTCTTGACCTCCAGGACCTTCTTCTCGCTGGCCTTGTCGAGCGTGCCGTCTTCCTTGAGCACGAAGCGGGACAGCCGGTTCACGCCGTCGAAGGGGGTGAAGTCGGCCGTCGTGCCGTTCTCCGGGGCGTCACCGGCCGGGGTGTCCAGCGGCGGCGCGTAGTACAGGTAGATGGCCCGGTTGTCCTTGAAGGCCGGGTCGATGCCGACGCCCTGGAGGCCTTCCTCGTCGTGGCTGTACACGTCGAGCTTGCCGGCGACGGTGGTGTTGCCGCCCGCGTCCGTCAGGCGGAGCGTGCCGTCGCGCGAGGTGTGCAGGACGCTGCGGTCCGGGAGGACGGCCAGCGACATGGGCTCGCCGGTCTCCTCGGCGCCCTTGGCGAGGGTGACCTGCTGGAAGTCCGCTGCGGCGGCGGGCTCGTCGGGATCCGGGTGCGCACTGGCCGTGCCCGGCACCGTCAGTGCCAGGGACGAGCCGACCAACAGGGAGCCGGTCAGCAGGGCGAGTGTGGTGCGCAGTCTGGAACGCCTGGTGGTGCCGGTGGTGCGCTTGCTTCTGCTTCTGTGCACGAAGTCCCTCCGGGAACGGGGTGGGCCGTACGGAATGGATGCGAAGACGTGCGGTGCGGGCGCCGGGGTGCGCCGTCACCCCGGAGGCGTATGTGACCTGAACACTTCAGCGACACTCCAGGGACCGTAGCCGCGTTTGTCCGGGCCGAACACCCCTTGCGTCACGACTAGTTGAGGCTTTTCCCCATCGCAGGACAAAGACGCGTCCGGGCAGGCCGGACCGGGGACCGGCACCTGGGGCCGGCCCCCGTCCTCGGCCCGTCGCGGCGGGCGGTCGCTCAGCTGTTGAACGCGGCGTCGAAGGACGCGGTCGGCGGCTCGAAGTCGAGCTTGCGCAGGTGGCTCAGCGCCTCGGGTGCGCCCTGCAGGCGGTCCATGCCGGCGTCCTCCCACTCCACCGAGATGGGGCCCGCGTACTCGATCGAGCGGAGCATGCGGAAGACGTCCTCCCAGGGCACGTCCCCGTGTCCCGCCGAGACGAAGTCCCAGCCGCGGCGCGGATCCCCCCAGGGCAGGTGGGAGCCGAGGCGCCCGTTGCGGCCGTCGAGGCGCTTGCGCGCCTCCTTGCAGTCGACGTGGTAGATGCGGTCGCGGAAGTCCCACAGGAACCCGACGGGGTCGAGGTCCTGCCACACGAAGTGGGACGGGTCGAAGTTCAGCCCGAACGCGGGGCGGTGGTCGACTGCCTCCAGGGCCTTGTGCGTGGTCCAGTAGTCGTACGCGATCTCGCTGGGGTGCACTTCGTGCGCGAAGCGCACGCCCTCCGCGTCGAAGACGTCGAGGATGGGGTTCCAGCGCGTGGCGAAGTCCTCGTAGCCGCGCTCGATCATCGCCTCCGGAGCGGGCGGGAACATGGCCACCAGGTGCCAGATGGACGAGCCCGTGAACCCGATGACGGTGTCCACACCGAAGGCGGCGGCCGCGCGGGCGGTGTCCTTGATCTCGGCGGCCGCCCGCTGCCGTACGCCTTCGCCCTCGCCGTCGCCCCAGATGCGGGCGGGCAGGATCGCCTCGTGGCGTTCGTCGATGATGGAGTCGCACACGGCCTGGCCGACCAGGTGGTTGGAGATCGCGACGCACTTGAGGCCGTACTTGTCGAGCAGGGCGTGGCGCGAGTCCAGATAGCCGGGGTCGGCGAGCGCCTTGTCGACCTCGAAGTGGTCTCCCCAGCAGGCGAGTTCCAGACCGTCGTAGCCGAAGTCGCGGGCGAGCCGACAGACTTCTTCGAGCGGCAGATCCGCCCATTGCCCGGTGAAGAGCGTGAACTGGCGTGGCACGGTGGGCAGCCTCCTCAGACCTGTACGGCGGTGTAGACGGAGTTCTTCGCCGCGCTCTCCTCGACGGCCGCGAGGACGCGCTGCACCTGCAGTCCCTCGGCGAACGAGGGGGACGGCGTGGCGCGTGCGGCGATGGCGTGCACCAGGTCGCGGGCCTGGTGGGTGAACGTGTGCTCGTAGCCGAGGCCGTGGCCCGGCGGCCACCAGGCCTCCAGGTAGGGGTGCTCGGGTTCGGTGACGAGGATGCGGCGGAAGCCCGCGCTGACACCGGGTTCCGTCTGGTCGTGGAAGAACAGTTCGTTCAGCCGCTCCAGGTCGAAGGCCAACGAGCCGCGTTCGCCGTTGAGTTCGATCCTCAGCGCGTTCTTGCGGCCCGTCGCGAAGCGGGTCGCCTCGAAGGAGGCCAGCGCCCCGGAGGCGAAGCGGCCGGTGAACAGGGCGGCGTCGTCGACGGTGACCTGGCCGAGGCCGCCGCCTCCGGTGGCGGCCAGACCCGACGAGGCCCCGTCCAGGAGCGGACGCTCCCGGACGAACGTCTCGGTCAGCGCGGAGACGCCCGCGACCGGCTCCCCCGCCAGGTACTGGGCGAGGTCGACGGCGTGCGCGCCCAGGTCGCCGAGCGCGCCCGAGCCGGCGTACGGCTTCTGCAGCCGCCACGTCAGCGGGAACGACGGGTCGACGAGCCAGTCCTGGAGGTAGCTGACGCGCACGTGGCGCAGGGTGCCGATGCGCCCCTCGACGATCATGCGGCGGGCCAGGGCCATGGCGGGCACGCGCCGGTAGTTGAAGCCCGTCATCGCCACCTGCCCGCGTTCCGCGGCCCGTTCGGCGACCTCGGTCATCGCCTCGGCCTCCTCGACCGAGTTCGCGAGGGGCTTCTCGCACAGCACGTGCTTGCCGGCCTCGAGCGCCGCGACGGCGATCTCGGCGTGGCTGTCGCCGGGCGTGCAGATGTCGACGAGGTCGACGTCGTCCCGGGCGATGAGCGCCCGCCAGTCGGTCTCGGCCGCGGCCCAGCCGAGCCGGTCGGCGGCGGCGCGCACGGCCCCCG
>NZ_JAAGMG010000846.1 GCF_010548525.1 Streptomyces sp. SID14478 | reverse complement strand
GGTGAACTGGGCCGTGCTGCCGTCCTGTCGGCTGACGGTGACGGTGGCGCCCTTCTTCAGTGAGCCGAGGCCGTAGAAGACGGCGGGGCCGGTGCGGGTGTCGACGTGTCCGGCCATCACGGCGGTGCCGGTGCTGCCTGGCGGGATGCCTGCGGCGTCCCAGCCGGCGAGGTTGGTGTCGTCGGCAGGGGGTGCGTTCAGCCCGCCGTCCTCGTTCCTGGAAAGGCCCTGGACGGGGGCGTCCACGCTGATGCTGGGGATCTTGATGCGCACGGGTGCCGATTCCGGCAGCGAGGCCACGGACGAGGCGGCCTCGCGGACCGGCGCGCTGTCGCTCGAGGGCGCCTGTGCGGCGCTGGGCCGCGGCGGCGTCCCTGTGTCTTCGCCGCTGTCGGCGATGCGGTAGATCATGCAGGCGGCGAGTACGAGGAGGGCGGCCCACGACGCCATGCGGCGGCGGGCGGAGGGCGCGGATGGTGTGGGGGCGGTTGCCATGATGCCGATCTCCCGGTCCGTGGCGAACAGGCGGCCCCGCCCTCTCGCACCGGTCTCGACGATGTGAGGAGCGGGGCCCGGGTCAGCCCATCAGGTGGCGATCATTCCTGTTCGGCGTTGTCGCGGCGACGCAGGTACACGGCGCCGGCTCCGGCCGCGAGCAGTGCTGCCGCGCCGGCCAGTGCGGCCGGGTCAGTGCCGGTCTGCGTACCGCCCTCACCGGCGTGCACGGACCCTCGTACGGCCGGGTCGGTGGAGTCGCAGAACCGCTGCGCGGTGGAAGCGGCCTGGTTCGCCTCGTCCGTGGCGGCCTTCTTGTCCGCGGCGGAGGTGTTCGGGTCGGCGTTGACCGTGTCCGCGTTGCGCTGGGTGATCTCCGCGTCGTCGAGTGCCTGCTGGCAGCTCGGCGACACCGCCTGCGCGCTCGGCACGGACATCACCAGCGCGGCACCCGCGAGGGCCAGGCCCGTCAGCACTCGTATGGAACGCATGAATGTACCTCCCGTACCCACGCGGCCCCCGAAGCTCTGCTGCTCCGGAATTCATTCCGGCGTCGACCGCGCCAGTACCATCACCACTCCCGCACGGGGGATGGTTGGTAGCGGTGACACGGAAGAGTTCCGTCGTGCAGCCCACATACAAGAACCCGTTCGGTCCCCAGGAAAGGTGCCTGGCGGCTGCACCGGGTAGAAGCAACGCAGCAAAGGCCGTGCGGGGCGAGCCTCTCGTGCCCGAAAGCCGTGCGTCCGACTGGGCGCTGACGGCAATTCATCACGGCGCGGCTCTGCCGTCAGTAATGAAAAGCGGTCAGGCTGCACCAGGTGGGGAAAGCCTCCTCCAGGTGGATCCCCGACACCTGGTGGCAGGAGGGTGGGGCAGGCCAAGTAGCTTGCCCCACCTCACCCATCGCGACGGTGGGACCGGACTGATGCCCGTGGGCAGCCTCACTCAGAGTGCAGCTACCGCCGGCGCCGCCACTGGAGATGACACAGCCGCCTAGTCGGTTCCCTGCGGCCACGGGCGGCTCGCGGTCGGTGGCGGGAGCGTGTACTTCAGCGGACTGCAGATCCCTGCCACGACGTGCATCTCGGTATCTGATCCGGCAGCCCCGGCGCAGACCGGGCCCGCTCTGAGCGCACTCGACTCGGTCCTACAGCACGAGCGTCCACTAAGGATAGTGGTCTACGGCGACACTATCTCCACCCTCGCCGCGGGCCTCAGCGCGGTGATGTTGCATCTGCCGGCCGCACATCTGGAGGCAGAGGCGGGGCTCTTGCAACCGGCGCATGCTCGAAGAGCACCACCGGATCCTGACCGACCATGAGGCCGACCTGCTGCTCGTACCGCCCCGCAGGCGATGCGGCATCTGGCGGCCGAGGGGCTCGCGGAGCGCTCGAAGTTGGTCGGGGATGTGATGGTCGACATCTGCCTGCGCATGCATGACGAGGCCCTGGCTGGCCGCGCGGTTGAAGCCGCACTGCCGGACGAAACCCGGGCCGGAGAGCCATTCCTGCTGGTGACCATGCACCGCGCCAAGAACACCGACGCCCCGGCCCGCCTGACCGCGTTGGCCGACGCTGCCTTTGCCGGTCGTGCTGCTCGCCCAGCCCGGCTGCTCGCACGCGCGGAACAGCACAGGGTGAAACTGGCACGGGGGCGGTGTCCGTGGGTCGTCCGCTCCCCGTCCGCGGCCTGGTCGCCGCCGTGCTTGGCTCAGCGGGGGTGGGGGACGGACTCGGAGGACTGTAGAAGGAGGCGTCTCTCCTGAGGCGTGCTTGTACGACCCTGCGCCCTGAGACGGAGTGGCCTGAGACGTCAGCCGGAGGGCTGGAGTCAGCTGGTGCCCGACCCTGCGGCGCTCTGGCCGGTCGGCTGGGCTGACGTCGTGACACGTCCCGTTCCCCACACGCCGGATGGGCCCCTTACAGTGACGGCCTGGCCGCGGTCCGCGTGGTGCAACGGCTGGGCGAACGGAACCAGCGGGCCTGGCAGCTGGACAGGATCGGCGGCCTCTGACGCCAGGAGCACGTGGACGGCTGCTGCTCAGGGGCGCCCTGCCGATCAGCGGCTGCTCGCCTCTGCGCCTGTGATGCCTGCGTCGTGGTCGTCGCGGAACTGTGCAGACAAGCGCTCGAAGCGCTGGTCGCCGCTGATGAGGGCCAGGTTGTGGAGCTGGGTGATGTGAATCTGGTGGTACTTGGCGTTGGGATGCCCGTGTGCGACGCAGTAGTTGGAGATGCCTCCGGCACGGCGGAGGAGCGGCGCGTAGTGCGCGACCGTGGTGGTCGCGGCGTCGAAGAGGCGTGCAGCGTAGGGGGAGCGGGTCAGCTGGTAGTAGTCCCACACGCCGTAGGTGGCGAAGATGTGCCCGTTGAAGGTGCGGTCGGACTGCTCGGGAGGGTCTTTGGGGTACTCCTCGAGCCAGAGGAAGCCGTCCTGGTCGAGGTGGGTGACCCAGGGCTGGGTGCGGTCCGGTCTGAGTAGGAGGGACTGGAACGTGCGGTCCGCGGCCTGCCGGTAGCGGGCGCGCTGCTGCGTCGGCAGAGCCTTGTTCTGTGCGAGGTGCGTGAACAGGCTCAACGCTTGGCCCTGGGCCATCGCCGAGTACCAGGGGCCATGCAGGTTCAGGTGGTGGGCGGGGGAGGGGAAGTCGAACGGGTATGGGAAGAACCAGGCACCCCGGGTCTGGATCCGCAGCGCGAGCAGACGGTCGGCCTGGACGGTGGCCAGCCGTATCGACTCGGTGCGGCCGCTGCGGTCGAACTCCGCGAGGAGGTCGAGAGCGTAGGAGCTCTGGGCGACGGGATGGTCCCAGCTCTTGCCTGCCTGGGTGAAGATGCGCACACCGCTGTGGTCTAGAGAGAGGGCCCTCACGCGCGGGGACGCGGGCCGGGCCTGCTGCCAGGGCCCTTGGCCGGCCGGAAGGAGAGCGGGGCGGAACCCCGACGTGGCGTGATCCAGCGCCAGGGCCTCAACGGATGAGCGGTGTGGTGCTGGTTCCCGTGTGCCCGTAACGGCACAGGAGGTCAGTGCCACGCCGAGCACGAGGATGCTGCCCCACCCGCGCACCCGCGTACGGCTGCCCTCGCGAACCCTTTTTGTCATTTGAATGATTTTGGATGGTGCTCGGGTAAAGGCGACGGTGACGCGCGGCTAGCCGCGCAGTGCCCCTCGTGTGGGCGTCCGTTTCCGCCGCGCGGGCCGCATATGGTTTCAGTTCAGGCGGAAGGCGACAGCGGGTGCGCCGTCCTCGGCCAGGGACGCGGCCACGGGCAGGGACGTGGGGTCACAGACGACGATCAGGTCGAAGGGTCCATCACGCCGCACGAAGTGACGGATCATCTCCGGATTTCCACTTCCCCACGCCCTTCGGTACACGGGGAGGAACACGCGCCGGTGCAGCGGGCCTGCCAGGACCCCTTCGTAGGCTGTCTCGGTGGCGTGCAGGAGCGGCCGCAAAGGGCCGCGGCCGATGGCGCGGGCCAGGGCTCGGGGGAGGCCGAACAGGAGCTGCCACTCCCACCTGCGCACCCAGTGCCGCATCTCGAGGACGTCTGTTTCGATGCGCTGCACGCCCGGAGTGATGAGATGGTCGGCCCAACGGGTTGCCTGCTCGATCAGGACGACGGCCCGGCCGCCGTCCCGAACCACCTGGGCGGCTTCGGCGCAGGTGGTGCGGGCACGGCTGGCGTCCAGGGCGAGGAAGAGAACGTTCACCTCACACCTCCCAGGGCGCGGTCCGGTGCGGGCGGGTGGCCGGGCCCGTCAGGCGGGAACCAGTGATGGTGATGGGCTCTGGCGACGGCTTGATAGTCGTAGCGGGAGGCCAGCACGAGGCGGGCATGGGGCAGGCCGAGGTCGTGCGGGAAACGTGCACACAGTTTCCGGTAGCCGTCCGCGATGGACGTGGCATCGGCGTCCGTGTCGATCAGGACGCCGGCGGCGTTCTCGATCCCGGTCAAGACGGTCCGGGTGCCTTCGGTGCGGGTGGCCAGTACCGGCAGCCCCGCCGCGATGGCCTCGACGACCGTCATGCCGAAGGTCTCGCCCTGGCTGGGGTGTACCAGCAGGTCGTGCTCGCGCATCAACTGCAGTGCCTGATCGGGCGGCACCGCACCCGCAAAGCGCACCGCGTCGCTCAGCCCGAGTTCGCCAGCCCGCGCACGCAACGGTCTGGCCAGCGCGCCGTCCCCGGCCAGCGTGAGCCTCAGATTCGGGTCCGAGGCGCGGCACCGGGCGAAGGCTTCCAGCAGCGGGCCGACCCCCTTGCTCTCCTTGAGCCCGCCGACATACAGCCACCGCCGCAAAGTGCGCACCGGCTGCATGCGCTGCGCGGCGAAGGAGATTGGGTTGGGGATCGTGTCGATCTTGTCCGTGTGGTGAGGGAAGACGTCCAGCAGCGTCCGGCGGATCTGTTCGCCGACCGTGAAGAAGCGGCTGCACCGGTGCAGCACTGCGTCATACATGGCCCGGGCCGAAGGCTCCGCCAGGACATCCGCGACGAAGGACGCATGCTCGGTGACATACAGGCGCGTGGCTGGCCCGCAGCTCTGCAGGGCCGCCCAGCCGCCCCGCAACCCGACATGGGCATGGACCACCGGCTCGGTAAACGGCTGCCCGCCCAGTGCGGCCCGCAACGCGTCGCCATGCCTACGCGCAAGACCGGCCCACAACAGCACAGACGTCTTGGGCACCCGGTCCACCAGCACCGGCAGGCAGCGCAGCACCGCCCCGCCCACGGTCGGCAGAGGCTGAGAAGCATGGGGCAACAGCTTCACGTGAGCGGCCCGTACGGACTCGTGATCGGCCAGCGCACCGGAGAGGTGCCAAGGCTCACCGTGGTAGACGGTGAGCTGCGCACAGGCCGGGGCGGTCGCTTCCACCATCGCCTGGACAAACGCTCCGCGAAAGGGGCGCTCCCGGCTGGGGTACCACGGAGTCACCACGGCCACGTCCCGCCGCTCGTGCATGCACACTTCTTCCCTCGGACCGGTCTGAGCCTTTACTACGTCCAGAGGTAACGACACAGCAGGCCACGGCGGCCGCCGACGTGCGCAAGTTCCTTCAAAAGAAGACAACTGTGCCCACCAGGTGAACTCCAGGAGGCTCCGCGGCCGGCCGCGCAGCTTTTGTCCCACAACGAGGAAGCAATCGCGTGGCAACAGATCTGAGAAGCGTGTACCGCATGGCGTTCGCCCATCAGAACCCATCTTTGAACATCCGTAGATCTCGTGCACCTGCCACGTTGGAGGACTCGGGTACGCACGGGGACCACCGCTCGCAGTGGTGTGGCAGAGGGCTTTGCGGAGAGCTTCCGGGCGCCCCATATTCGGGAGCAGTGCGCCTCTCCGGCGGCGACTGGTGGGCGGATTCTGCCGGTGCCGGGCGGGCCGGAGTCCTTGTTTCACGGCCACGGGGCCGTGCTCCGGCCTGTAAAAGGGTGGGTACGGTGACGAGTTCGGAGATGGTCGGCAACGTCAGCGTCGGTCAGTACGAGCAGATCGTGGAACGGCTGCGCGAGGAGTGATCCGAACAGCAGGATGGGCCGGGCTATCCCAGCCCATTGAAAACCGACAGGTACCCCGGGCAGGGTGCAATGAGCTGCGGATATTGTTCTCTGGGTACCTCAACGCTAGGCTTTGTGCATGCCTGCTTTGAATGTGGAGTACACCGACGAGGAGCTCGTGGAGCTCCGTGAACTGGCGCGGGAGCAGGGGGTCACTCTCAAGGCTCTGGTGCGCGCCTCGACCGCCGACCACATTGCCCGGCACCGGGCGCTGAAGGAAGGGTCCGAGATCTTCGCGCGCACCTTCCGCGACCCGGCTCTCGCGGAGGCCATCGCGGCTGCCGGACTGGACGACGGTCCCACCGCCGGCTCGGCGGGACGGGCCGCCTGAGCGATGCCGCCCGTCCTCCATATCGACATGCGATGGCTCCTGCAGCAGCAGGAGGTCGCCCTGCCGGACAGCCCGTACGTCAGTGACTACTCGGCGCTGATGGCAGGCGTGGCCCGGCACCGTGTCGATCCGCCACGGGCCGGCACCGATTCCGACGTCTCCTGGCGCGCCGCCGCACTGCTGCACACGTTCTTGTTGCTCAAGCCGCTGCCCGCGCTTAACGTCCGGTTCGCCTGCGCGGTGACGGTCGCCTACATGCACGCCAGCGGCGAGGGCCTGAACGCGCCGTACGGCGAACTGGTCGACCTTGCCAGCGAGCTGATCTCCGGCAAGGCAGACGTCTTCACGGCGGCCGACCGGATCCGGACCTGGCGCTTGTGACCGAGGATCGCACTGGCCATCTCCTCTGCGCCGCTCCCGGCCGGACCAGTGTGGTCACCGCGGCGGCGCGAGCGGGCCAGGGGCCCGCCGACGGGCGCGCGGTACCGGGTACGTCGTGAACGTCGGCTTCGCCGCGTAGCGCGGTTGGTGACCCGCTTGCTGTCCGCGCAGAACCCAAGCGTGATGTCACACATCCGTCGTCCGCTGACCGAAGCGAACTCCGCAAGGGGAGACGTTCGGGGGGTTCGCCGCGGTTTACTCGGCCTCGCCGCCGTGTTCGTCCTGCTCGTCGGACTCGTGGTTCTCGGCGACGTCGTCCGTCTGCTTCAGGCGAGCGGTTGGCCCGGTTGTGGGCGCGAGCGATCGCAGTGCGGCCTTCGTAATCCAGGACGTGTCGTAAGCGGGGTGGGAATTGGCCAGGATCTTGGCGATCTGAGCGCCGGAGTACGGGTGCGGGATTCGTGTGAGGGACGGAGGCAAAGTGAACTTGGGCAAGGAATCGGCAAGTTGACGAGTGACGGAGCTCTCGAGCGATGTCAGCAGCGGCCGCAAGGATCTCGTAACGTCGGGCAGGACCAGCTGCTGTGCCTGCCCACCCAGACGGCGCACAGACTCTCGAACTCTGCGTACGACGGCGATACAGCGTTCCTCGTCTTCCGCCCGCGGCAGCGCCGGGTCCTGTGCGGCCAGGAGCGTGGGCGCTGAACCGTCGCGGTCGGTCCCCGTGGTGAGGAGCACCTTGATTTGCCACACACTCGCTGCGCACGATTCAGCATCAGCCGCGCTATGGACTACCCCGGACAGCAGCCACTGTGCCTCCGCGGTGTACCAGGTGTCGCCCTCGATCTCGTGCCCGGTCACGTTGGCGACGCTCAGGAGCTCGACGTTGGGCAGCAGCGCCCACGACGACCATGTCACCGGTTCGCCGCTCGGACCGATGCCGACGAAGCTTGCAGGCGCCTCGAGCTCGAACGCAGCCGTACTGATCTCACCCAGATAGGGATCGCTCGACAGCAGTTCGGCGGCGGCCGCCGCCGCGTCCTCGCCCGGGACCGCCTTAGTGAAGCGCTGCACCACTGAGTCGAAGTCGGGGAGCAACGTGAACCGGTCTTCCTTGCCTTCCAGGTCCTCGTTCATGGGGTACGCGAACGCACTCCCGTCACCAAAGTCGCGGTGGTTGCCGGTCACGAAGAAGACTCCCTCGTCGGGATTCTCATCCATGAACTCCAGCACGGAGAACCAGATCGCCGCATCCCTGCCGCCGGTCACCGGCTTACTGTCCTTGGCCGGAGGCAGCGCCATGGCCTCCCGGGCCAGCCCCTTGAAGGCGGCCTCACCGCTCGTCGCGATGACCTCGAAGATGTCCGCGTACGCGGCACGCCAGTGCTCCTGGCAACGCTCCAGGTCGAAATCCGCCAGCACTGACTCCGGCGTCCACGGAGTCTCCGCCTCGAGCGCGCCGAGCGCCTCCGCGGCTGCGAGGTGCGCCTTGTAGTAGCGCTTCGCCTGATGGGCGACCATCTCCTCCAGCACCATCTGAGGAACCCCGACCCGGTGGTGGCCAGAGCTCCGCAGAGCGTGGATCAAGTCCGCCCGCGGACTCGAGGGGGAGAGGCGATTCACGACGTTGGTATCAAAGACGATCAACAGTTCCTCCATACATCACCGCATCATCCCGCACAAAAGAAGCCCGAGCGAACAAATACCGGCCCAACTCCCTTCCCCCGTCTCGAAGGTGGGGGAGGCTGGGGTTATGGAGACGGTTCGGGACTCGTGTCCGTCGTGCCGCGGTGGACCGCGCTCTGCTGACGCGCCTGTTCCCGTCTTGTCCCCGTCCCTTCCTGACCGGCCCCACTCATGGCAGGTACGCCATGAAAGCGAGCACGCCTGGCGACGACGCTCCGATGCCATAGCCAGCACCGCCTGCCCCCGGGCGGGTCTGCCGCACGATCGGGTGACATCTGAACTGGCTTGCCCTGTGGGGCGGGTGGGTTGATGGTGCCGGTATAGAAGAGCGTCCCGTCCGGCTCGGCCACCGTCAGCTCCGCGACGCCGCTGCTGTCGGGTGTCGTGTACGTGGCTTGCCAGCCGCTTGCATGGGCGGGGGCTTGACGTATCCGCCCGACGGGGGGGGGGAGAAGCCGCGGGCCAGGACGTGGGAGGCGAGGATGTCGAGGAGTTCGGAGCCGAGTTCGGCGATGAGGGTGGGCAGGACAGACTGGCCGTGCTCGACGGTCGCGGCGGTCATCTGCATCGTCATCCCCGCATCCGGCGTAGCCGGCGCGTGGCCGGGGGTGCGCTATTCGAGGATGCCCACCACTGGGGATGTCCACCACTGAGCCTCCGCCAACTTGAAATCACAGGTCAGAGGGCTGGCGTGACCGGCTCTCGGGGTGCTCACGCTGGTCCTGGGTGACTGTCTGCGCAGTAGGTCATCTGTCAGCGATTGGCTTGGAGGTCTGCCAGGAAGAGCAGGGCGTCTCGGAGGCAGCCGACGGGCGCCACAGTGCCCGTGGCGCCGACAGCCGAGTGGCATGGATCAGCCCAGCGATGCAGTTGCCGCACGCAGGTCTTCCAGGGCTGCCAGTGCATGTGGCGCGAGCCCTTCCGTGTCATCACGATCGCTTTCAGACCACTGGGCGTATCCCCGCTTGAACGCGAGGACTCCCAGCTCGCCCGCGAGGTGCGCGGTCGGGTCGGGGACGCCACGGGCGATGAGCGCGGCTGTCATGGCGGCCGCGAGGCCGACGCTCTTGAGGGCGTCGCGCTCTTGTAGTTCGGTGCTGGCTGCCACGGCTGCTGCGAGGCGGGGGCCGAGTTCGCGGTTCGTCGGTCCCATGGCGCTCGATGCGCGCTCGAGACCGGCTGCTACCGCCTGGAGCGGGCTGGCGCTTGCAGGGGCCTCGGTAATGCCATCGGCGAGCAGCCTGCTGAGCGTCTCCTGGCCGGCGACCAGTAGCTCGCGCTTGTCGGAGAAGTGCCGGAAGAAGGTGCTCTTGGTGACGCCGGCGCGCTCGGCGATCTGCGCCACCGTGGTGGCGTCGTACCCCTGCTCGGTGAACAGGTCGACGGCCGCAACGACGAGTCGCTGGGTCGCCCCCGGTTGCCATCTAGCCATGCGACCAGGATAGGTGATGGGACACCTGTCCCGTCACCGTGTAGGGTCAGTGATGGGACAGGTGTCCCATCACTTTCAGGGAGAGCTCATGCATGTCTTCGTCACCGGCGGTACTGGCACCATCGGCTCCGCCGTCGTCGCCGAACTGCTCGGCAACGGCCACACCGTTCTCGCACTGGCTCGTTCGGACGGCTCCGCGCGGGCCCTTGAGCGCGCTGGTGCCAAGGTGCTGCGAGGAGACCTGGCGGACCTCGACGTCCTGCGGTCCGGTGCAGGGCAGTGCGACGGCGTGATCAGTCTGGCGTTCGGACGCGACTACAGCAGTCCGGACGCTCTCGCGCAGGCCATCGCCGAGGAGGGCGCAGCTCTCGCCACGCTGGGGCAGGAACTCATCGGAAGCGACCGCCCGATCGTCACGGTCTCCGGGACGCCCTGGGTGCCGGGACGCGCCTCCACCGAGGCCGATCCGCTGCCGACCGACGGACCGGTGGGTGGCCGGGGCCGTTCGGTCAATGCGCTGCTGGACCTTGCCTCGCGCGGTGTGCGCAGCATGGCTGTCCGGATGCCGCGCACGGTCCACAACGAGGGCCAGGGCGGATTCGCCGGCCTGTTGACTGATCAAGCGCGCCGCACCGGGGCGGCCGGCTACCCGGGCGACGGCACCCAGCGCTGGCCGGCCGTGCACGCGCTCGACGCAGCCGTCCTGTTCCGGCTGGCCCTTGAGTCCGCACCGGCGGGGACGGCCTGGCACGCCGTCGGCGACGAGGGCGACGCGGTGCGGGACATCGCCACGGTCATCGGCCGGCGACTGGGCCTGCCGGTCGAGGAGGTTCCGCAGGAAAACTTCGGCCCGTTCGGCCCGATCTTCGCCATGGACCAGCCGGCATCCAGCGCCCACACCCGCGATGCCCTCGGGTGGCAGCCGACCCACTCCAGCCTCCTCGAGGACCTGGAAACCATTCAGCCCTGACGCAGACCGGTTCCAGGGGACCGGACGGGGTCGACTCAATGGGGCACTGGCAATGGGCCGGTACGCCCGGTACCGGAACACTCCAATTCGTCGTGGGCGACGGCGTGCTGAGCGGATCCCTCAGCGGTTGACTTCGAGGTTCGTCAGGACGAGCAGGGCGCGCAGGAGGCAGGTGGCGCGGGCCGGGTCGGTGCGGAGTTTGGTGAGGATCCGCCAATTCTTGAGGTGGGCAAAGCCGTGCTCGACCGGTGCGCGCCCGTTGGCGAGGACGCGGTTGGCAGTCTTCTCGCCGAGGGTGAGCTTGTGGGCGCGGGTGGCGTGGAAGCCGGTGACAATCACGGGGTCGAGCACGTCGTTGTCCAGGCCGCGAAAGCCGAGGTCCGCCAGGGCCCCGAGGCCCGCGGCGCGCAGGTGGGCCAGGACGTGGTCGTGGCGGGCGGCGGTGTTGTCGTGGGTGCGGCCGGGCCGGGCGGCGGATATCCAGATCAGCCGGCCCCGCTCATCGGTCAGGGCGAGGAAGTGCAGGCCATGCCGGTGGTGTTTGCCAGAGTAGTTGCGCCGGTCGGTCTTCCCGGTGCGGCGCTGGGTGGCGATGAGGGTGCCGTCGATCAGGACCACCTCCCCGCCCTGCCTGGCGACCTTCTTCAGGGCGCGGTCCAGGCGCGGGGCCTGCGCGGCGAGGAGGGTTATCAGCTCGTCGCGCCAGCGGCGGACTGTCGACTCGGACACGTCGTTGCCTTTTTGGTTTTCGTCACACAATTCCAACGGCCGCCGGGGACACCCCGGTTACGCCCGCCTCCTTCTCCAGGCGGCAGATCAGGTCACAGGCGGGTGGTGAACCGGCCGTCGGGCAGCTTGCGCAGCCAACTGCGATCGACGAGTCTGACCAGCTTCCCGCGCAGCGGCTCAAGCTTGGACCGCACACTGACGTCGATTCCCAGGGCGTCGCCGACCTGCCGGGCCATGACCGGCCCGGCAGCCTGCCGCACGGCGGCAAGGATGCGCTGATAGTCCGGCGGGAGCATGGTCTCCTCCATGTCCGGCGTTCGGTGCGGGACCAGCATCACCGCACGTCCGCCCACCTGCCCAGGCGCCGGCGCGGCCGAGGCGCGTTCGTCGGCAAGCTGCTCGCTACCCGCTCAAGAACCCGCTCCGCGACAGCGAGCTCGTCCCGCTCGGCCCGCACCTCCGCCAACTCCTTGGCGAGCAGTTCCTCACGTTCGTCCAGCTCCGCACGCCGCGCAGTGATCCGTTCCAGCGGCTCGGGATCCATGCCTCGGATGGTAGAAGGTCGCTTGGCCTAAGCGAGCAGGAATCCGCGAACCGTCCGGCTCCGTCAAACGATCTACTCCGCAGACTGCCGCCGACGACCAGCACGAGCGCCCCGAGAACCGGTCACGCCAGCCCTTTGACCTGTGATTTCAAGTTGGCGGAGGCTCACTGCGGAGATGCGACAGCGCGCGTGCGCGTACCGGATGTGTGCGACGTGTCCAGCGAGGCGGACGACCACGTTGACCGGCTCGTCGGGAACAATCTTCCGCTCGGTAGCAGGCGCGCACACGCCGACCCGGCACTCCCAGGTGCCAGTGGGGCGCAGGGCTCAGGACGATCCGGTCGGGTCGATGGGGAAGGCCTTGACGCCCAGCTGCGCGTAGAGATCCGGCGTGGAGGTGAACAGAGTGAGACCGTCGGGCCAGTACGGGCCAGGGCGGGCCACCTGCGTGGCGTGCGTGACCTCCCAGGCATGCCCGGCCGTGCCATGGGCGCCGATCGCGCTGGCCGTGGGGAAATCGAGGTCGACGAAGGACAACGCGGGAAGGGCGGCGAAGTGCTCGGCACTGCCGGGACGGTCCTGCTCCGCGCGAGTCAAGGCCAGGACGGGGACGAGGACCTGGCGGTGGGAATCGCGGTGCGCGGCCTCCACCAGGTGGGCCAGGAAGCTGTGACCACTGCCGAGCGCGGCCAGTGCGGTGTGGTCGAAGACCACCGCGGTGGCGCTCACGCGGCGTGGCCAGTGCCCTCAAGGCCTGCCCAGAAATCCTCCGCCCGTTGCCCTTCGGCCGCGTCGTTAAGGCGCGCGCCGAATTCCTCGGTCAGCACTCGGCGTGCCGCGGCCGTGCGCTCCTCCAACTCGGCTGGCGTGAGCGTGTGAGCGGCCAGGTCGGCGACGATCCCGCCGATGCTGGTCCCCGCTGCGTCGGCCAGGATCCGCAGACGGTCCCGGACAGCGGAGTCGACCTGAATCGTAGTGAGGCTCATGCCCCCATCGTACCCCCGGACCTATAGATCATCTCTAGTTTCTCGCGGCTGGGCACGAGCTGCCTGGCCTACGAGCGTGATCACGGCTGCCGGCAAAGATCCACCGGGAGCAGGAGGCACCCGTAACGTCAGCAGTGGCACGTAGTGCAACTTGAACGACTTGCACGGAGCGGAACTCGGCAGAGCTCCACCTCGGCGTGACCAGGATCCGCCAGGATCCGCGCCGTGGCCTTCTCCACGCGCTGGTGCCGGCAACCGGGCGAATCGGGCCCGGTACTCCTCGTTGGCCTGATGTCCGATCCGGCCGAGGTGGGTGGTGCTCGCCACGGCTCCGCTGCTGTTGGCCCGCCAGCGGAACGTCTGCTCGGCACCCAGCGTCCTGGGGAGAACCTACAGTCCAACCTCGGCGTCGATGTCCGGACACAGTGGGCAGGCGACCGCGGCCGCGATCGACTCCTGGACCCTCGCTGGCCGGTCCTGGCGGCTCTTCACCAACGCTGTACTCATGCCCTGCGGCCTTGTCCTCCGAGATGCGCAGCGCGCAGCGCCACGCGGTGGACGTTCGAAGATGTGACGCTGGGTATCTCGCCCGGTTCGTCGTGAGCATCCGGAAGTGGAGTCAGGTGCCCGGGCGCAGTGCCGGGGCCCTGGCTCTCGCTTTTTCGCGGTGTGGAACGCTGACCTGCATGCGAGCTTTTGAGGCCCCGATATCCCAGCTCCGTGCCGTGCGGGAACGCGCCGAGCGGCTGAGCACCGAGTAGAGACGGTGCGCACTGAGTACCTGAACCCGATCCGCCGCGAGCTAAGCGAGCCCGCCGCGTAGCGGCAAGGTCGGGCGCGGATAGCGGCTGCGGATCACGCCGCATCCATCATCGGGTCCGGCGTGCCGGGCGGCGTACGAGTACGCCACGCGCCTGCCCCGACACCAAGCCTCCCATGCAGCCCCTTCCCGCGCCGGGCAGAGCACATGGCCCCTTCGCGCCCGCCTACGATGACCAGCAGCCCATCACCGAAGCGCAATTTCGGTAATTCGCACCTGGTTACCGGACTGCACAAAGAAGAGAAATGATCATGGAACGAGCCGGATCGTGGTCCCTTATCACGAACCATGCCCACGTGCTGATGGCCATCACCCACGACCCTTCCGCCCGCCTCCGCGCCATCGCCGCAGCCTGCCGCATCACCGAACGCACAGCCCAAAAGATCGTCACCGACCTTGAAGACGCCGGCACCTCAGCCGTGAGCGGGTCGGACGGCGCACGCAGTACACCCTTCACCTGGACGGCACAAGCCTGCTGGACCTGTTCACCCAGCCCACCAGCAAGCCATAAGCCCGACACTCCACGCCAGCAGGTGGGTGATCTCTGTTCAGTCGGTCGCCGCGGCAGAGATCCAGGCGGAGGGCGGCCTCGCAGCCGCCCGGTGGTTCATGGGCTCGTTCAGCCTTTCCGAGCAGGTCGACCCCGCCGAGTGTCCGGAGCGGCACGTGACGGGCGGAGGGCAGCGCGCGAGGTGGCAGGCGGTCTTGGGCATAAGGGTCAGAGCCGGACCGCAGTGCCCGTGACCCGGATGCGCTCTTCGTCCGGGTGCAGCTCGACCTCCAGCAGCGACGGCCGGCCCATGTCGTGCCCCTGGTGCAGGGTCAGCCGGGCGTCCGGCGGGACCAGGTCCAGCGCGCGGGCGTACGCGCCGAAGGCCGCGGCCGCGGCGCCGGTGGCGGCGTCCTCGACGATGCCGCCGACGGGGAAGGGGTCACGGACATGGAAGACAGTCGCCGACTCGCGCCAGACCAACTGCACCGTGGTCAGGTCGAGGCGGCGCATCAGCGCAAGCAGCCGGTCGAAGTCGTAGTCGAGGCGGCCCAGTCGCTCGCGGGTGGCGGACGCCAGCACCAGGTGCCGCACTCCCGCGTACGCGATCCTCGGCGGCAGCGCGGTGTCGAGCTCCCCGTCCGCCCAGCCGAGCGCGCGGAGGGCCTCCGCCACGTCCGCGGGATCCGTCTCGCTCACCTGGGGCGGCACGCTGGTGAGGGTGGCTTTCAGCGCTCCGTTCTCCTCCCGTACGGTCACCGGCACCAGGCCGGCCTGGGTGTGGAGGTCGAAGTGGCCGGGCCCGAACTGCTCGCCGAGCGCGACGGCGGTGGCCACGGTGGCGTGGCCACAGAAGTCCACCTCTGCCATGGGGCTGAAGAAGCGGAGAGTGAAGGACCGGCCGGTCGCGGAAGGCGTGGCGCCGTCCGGACCGGGGGTGAGGAAGGCGGATTCGGAGTAGCCGAGTTCGGCGGCGATTGCCGTCATCGCGGCATCATTGAGTCCGGTGGCGTCGAGCACGACGCCGGCGCCGTTGCCGCCGGCCGGGCTGGTGGCGAAGGCGGTGTAGTGCAGCACATCGGGGGTGATCGCGGCGTTCATCGGAAGTGATCCCTTCATACGGAGCAGGCTTTGCGGAACGGGCGTAGGTAGCTGGTCGCGGGCGGGCAGGTCAACGGCCGGCGGCTGCGCCCCGCCGCGCTGCCAGGGCGAGCAGGGCGCCGGCGGCGAATGCGGCCGCGGCGATGCCGGCTGATAGCCGCAGGCCCGCGGTGAAGCTTGCGGCCGTGGCGGTGAAGGTGCCGAAGAGGGCCACGCCGACGGCGCTGCCGGTCTGCCGGGCTACGTTGAAGACCGCGGTGGCAATGCCCGCGCCGGCGGCCGGGGCGGCGTCGATGATGGCGGCGGTGGCCGCCAGCGCCGTCGTGGTTTGGCCGAGGCCGGTAGCGATCAGGGCGAACAATAGCAACGGGTACGGGGTGTGCTCCCCGGCGAGTAGCCAGCCGAGGAAGCCGAGTGTTCCCAGGACCTGCCCCGCGGCCATCGGCACGTACGGGCCGGTGCGGGCGGAGATGCGGCTGAACAGTGGCGCCGCGAGTAGGCCCATGCACACCGACGGCAGTAGGGCCAGGCCGGTGCCAAGGGCGCTGAGGCCGCGCTCCTGCTGGAAGTACAGGGTGGTCAGGAAGAGCATGCCGTAGTAGCCCAGGCTGATCAGCAGGCCCACGGCTGCGGTGGTGGTGAAGGCGGTCGAGGCGAAGAGGGACGGCGGCAGCAGCGGCGATCGCGGCCCGCCGGCCGTGGTGCGGGCTTGGAGGTCGCGCTCCACGGCGGCGAAGGCGAGAAGTGCGGCGCCGCCCAGGCCGAGGGCGAGAAGCACCAGCGGCGAGGTCCAGCCGCGCGCGCCGGCTTCGTTGAGACCGGCGGCAAGCGCGACCAAGCCGACGGTGCCGAGGCCTTGGCCCAGCAAATCCATCCTGCGGTTACGCAACGGGCGGGCCGCGGCTGGCAGGTGCCGCAGCGTCAGTGCGATCGCGGCGGCGGCGATGGGCACGTTGAGCCAGAACACCGACCGCCACCCACCCGCGGAGATCAGCAGCCCGCCGACCACCGGCCCGGCGCCGAAGGCCACCGAGGCGACCGCACCCCACACGGCGACAGCACGAGCGCGTAGCGCCCGGTCTGGATATGTCGCCTGCAGCAGCCCGAGTGACGCCGGCACCAGCAACGCGGCGCCGCCTCCCTGCGCCAGCCGTCCCGCGATCAGAACCCCCGCAGACCCGGCGGCCGCACACGCCAGTGAAGCTGCCGTGAAGACACCGAGCCCAGTCACGAACATCCGCCGGTGACCGAGCCGGTCGGCCAACGAGCCACCGAGCAGCAGCAGACCGGCGAAGACGGTGCTGTAGCCGTCGACGATCCACTGCACAGCGGTGCCGCCGGTTCCCAGCGAGGCGCTGACGCCGGGGATGGCGACGTTGACGACCGTGACGTCGAGCATGACGAGGAAGTAGCCGAGGCTGAGCGCGATCAGCGGGACCAGGGTGAGCTTCGGGCGCCGGACACCTTTCTGTGGCCGCGTGGCGTCAAGGACTTCGGTGTGCGGAGAGAGGTTCGTTGCAGTCATGAGGAGATCATCGAAGCCAGATACTTCGTTACCCGTCAAAGTGTCGATGTCGTACGCTGAGCTCATGGACGGCGGACCGCTCAAGCAGCAGACCGACATCGCCCGCGCCGCGACCCTGATCGCCGATCCCTCGCGGGCGAAGATACTCAAGTGCCTGGCCGACGGCCGCCCCCTGCCTGCGAGCGCGCTCGCAGGCGAGGCGGGCATCAGCGCCGCCACGACCAGCGTGCACCTGGCGAAGCTGGTCGAGGGGGAGTTCGTCACGGTGACCCGGCAGGGTCGTAACCGATACTTCCGGCTGGCCGGACCGGACATCAGCGCCGCGCTGGAGGCGCTCGCGCTGATTGCCCCGCCATTGCCCATCACCTCGCTGAAGCAGAGCAACCGCAACAGTGCCCTGCACCGCGCCCGCACCTGCTACGACCACCTGGCCGGACAACTCGGCACCGACCTCATGGCTGCGCTGCTCGAGCGTGGGATCCTGGCCGGCCACGACGGCATCCACCGCGCCGAGGACGCGGTACGCGACCGGCCCGCGTCCTACGGGCACGACATCCGCTACGAACTCACCGACACCGGCCGTGCGCACCTGGCCGACCTTGGCATCGACACCAACCACCTGCCCCCGCGCCGGCCCTCGATCCGCTACTGCGTTGACTGGAGCGAACACCGCCACCACCTGGCCGGCGGCCTCGGCGCCGCGCTCGCCGCCCGCCTGTTCGAGTTGGACTGGGTGCGCTGGGGCACGGTCCCGCGCGCAGTGCATCTGACTCAGGCGGGAGCAACCGGTCTTGAGCAAGCATTCGGCCTGGCGCCGGCGGATTAAGCCGGCGTCTGGGGGGTGTCCCTATGACTTTGGTCAAGGGGCTATCGGGGTTGGTGGTTGGTAGAAGGTTCCGTCGCGGAGCATGGCGAAGAGGACGTCGGCTCGGCGGCGGGCGAGGCAGAGGAGGGCCTGGGTGTGGTGCTTGCCCTGGGTGATCTTCTTGTCGTAGTAGGTGCGGGATGCCGGGTCGGCCAGAGCGGCGAACGCGGAGAGGAAGAAGGCCCGTTTGAGTTGCTTGTTTCCTCGTCTGGAGGGTTGTTCGCCGCGGATTGAGGAGCCCGAGTTCCTGGTCGCGGGGGCGAGGCCGGCGTAGGCGGCGAGGTGGGCGGCGCTGGGGAAACGGGTGCCGTCGCCGACGTCGATGAGGATGCGGGCTCCGGTCCTGTTGCCGATGCCGGGCATGGACATCAGGACCCTGGAAAGAGGGTGGGCCTCCAGCAGTTCTTCAATCCGG
Source organism: Streptomyces sp. SID14478 (assembly GCF_010548525.1). Lineage (GTDB taxonomy): Bacteria > Actinomycetota > Actinomycetes > Streptomycetales > Streptomycetaceae > Streptomyces. The sequence goes on along the minus strand of NZ_JAAGMG010000846.1, from coordinate 28,046 downwards.
TGAGCCAGTAGTTTGCGCTGGTCGAGCACCGCCTGGAGCGAGTTGGCGAGGCTTGGGACGATGAGGGCGGCGGCATCGGTGCCGGGCGGAGAACCGTCGGGCGTTCGCCGAAGACGCTGAACGGAGCGCCGACCCGGCGACAGCACGTCGATCCAGCGAGTGGGTTTTCAGTCGGCGGGCTGCGGGAGCGGCCCGGCTGGGAAGGGGCGCCTCCGCTGCGGGGGTGGCGGCTTCGCTGACGTGGGAGTGTCCGGGTTCGGTCAATGCAGCTTCGCTATCGAAGGCGCTGGCGGCCTCGGCCGCATACTCGCCCAGTAACTGGCTGCCGAGGGCGAGGAAGTCGTAGACGTGCCCTCGACCCTGTCGGCCCGGGCAAGGCTCCTGGCCACCGGCGGAGACCGCAAGACCGACCCAGCCGACGGCCTCCATGTCGCTCAGGAGGCACTCTTCCACACTGCCCGCGCAAGGTCACCGCCGAGGACCAGTCCACGATCCTTAGCCTGCTGACCGAGCGCCACAATGACCTCGTCAACGAACGCACCCGCATCACCAACCGCCTGCACGCCGTTCTGCGTGGCCTGCTTCCCGGAGGCGCCCCCCACCCAACTGCCGGCGGACAAAGCCGCCGCCCTGATGAAGGGCATCCGGGCCGCTCACCGCGACCGAGACCCGCCGACGCGACATCGCCCGGGACCTGCTTGCCGACCTGCGTCGCCGGGATCGCCAAGTCAAGGACAACGAAGCCCAGACGCGCGACCCTCTCGCGGCCTGCGAAACGCCCATAGCCCGGGACAACTCATTTCCGTGTTGCATCGAATGGGTGGCATGTACCCCGAAATAGAGAAGTTCCTTGTGGCTCGGGCATTTATAAGCGGTATGACTATCCGTCGGAAATCCACGGTTGTAGCGCTTACAGGGCTCATCCTGGCCGCTGGCACGACAGCCGCGTTCGCGGCCAAGCCGGACCCGCGAGAGAAGGAGCTCGAAGCGCGCTCCATCGCCACCGTGAAGTACTTTTGTAACACGCCCCACCACGACGAACAGTTCTACAACGACTGGGCGACCGTCTCGCGCATGAGTGTGTGGAACTTCACCGACAACGCCAGTCCGTACGACGAGGCCGTTGCCGCCGTCTCGGGCAGCGCCGGCAGCGGCACCGAGCACCTGCTCGGCACCGAGCCCACCGGGCTGACTGATGCCACTCGTACGCGCATCTGCACCGACCGCCGTAAAGAGTTCCTCGACACCCTCGACAAGGTCACCGACGAGAAGATCGCGACACTTAAGGTCGAGTATCGGAACAACGACGCGGGGCTCAAGCAGTTCCCGTTCACCAAGCTTGACGCGTTCGACAAGGTAATCAACGCCGAGAAGTCGCGCGCCCGGTAACGGCAACACCTATATCCCGCTCGGGCGTCCGCCCCGGTCCGCCGTACTCGGCGCAGGCCCGGGGCGTTGCCGGGTCCGGATCGTGAACCGGGTGCCCAACAGCGGGGCGCGGTCAGTCCTGGAGGTCTGTGCCGCTTTTGCTTCGTCGCCTGGCACTCTGGGGCAGGCGGGACGTGAAGCTTCCCCTTGATCGTGGACACCTGGAGACTGGGACCTGAGGTTCCAGAGGAAGTAGCACCAGGTGGGAAACAAGTACACGAAGCGGTACACCGAGGAGTTCAAGCGGGACGCGATCGCGCTCGTCGACTCCTCTGGCAAGACGGTCACCGCGGTCGCCCGGGAACTCGGCATCAGCTCGGAGTCCTTGCGCGGCTGGTACCGCCGGGCCAAAGCCGCCCGGGCCAAAGCCGCCCGGGCCAAAGCCGCCCGGGGCGAGGGCGCCCCGGGCGAGCTGACCAGCGCCGAGCGCGAGGAACTGCGCCGACTGCGCAAGGAGAACCGCGAGCAGCAGCAGACGATCGAGATCCTGAAAAAAGGCGACGGCCTTCTTCGTGAAGGAGAGCGACCGGTGACCGCGTTGTACCGGTTGATCCACGCGGAGAAGGCGAACTACCCGGTCATACTGCTGTCCCGGGTGCTGCACGTGACCCGCTCCTCCTACTACTACGCCTGGCGCGAGGGCGGAGCCGTCCGCCAGGCCCGCCAGGCGGCCGACGACGCACTTGCGCACGAGATCACCGTGCTCCACATCGCCTCCCGCAAGACCTACGGCGTCCCGCGCATCCACGCCGAGCTGCGACGTCTGGGGCGGCGAGCGAACCGCAAGCGCGTCGCCCGCGTCATGCGTGAGCGCGGCATCCGCGGCGTCACCCGCCGCAAGCGGCGCTCGCTGACCCGGCCGGGTGCAAAGGCGAAGCCGGCCCCGGACCTGATCGGCCGCGACTTCCACGCCGAGCGCCCCGGCACCAAGCTGGTCGGCGACATCACCTACCTTCCGACGGCCGAGGGCTGGCTCTACCTCGCCTGCTGGCTGGACCTGGCCACCCGCGAGGTCGTCGGCTACGCGATGGCCGACCACCACCGCGCCGAGCTTGTCGTGGACGCCCTCGACATGGCCCACGGCCGAGGCGATCTGGAGTCCGGATGCGTGGTCCACAGTGATCGCGGAAGCGAGTACACGTCGGCTCAATTCCGCGATCAGATAATCAAGTTGGGGCTACGGCAGAGCTGCGGACGCACCGGCTCGTGTTTCGACAACGCCGCAGCGGAAAGTTTCTGGGCCCTGCTCAAGGAAGAGATCGGAACCCGGTTCTGGCCCGACCGGGCCACCGCCCGCGCCGAGGTCTTCAACTTCATCGAGACCTTCTACAACCGCCGCCGCCTGCGCAAGCACAAAATCTTCGGCTATCTCACCCCGGCCGAGACCAGGCAGCGGCATCAACACGCCCTCGCGGCATAACGAACGAGTGTCCAGGATCACGGGGAAACTTCAGGTGGCCCGACCACGCTGGATGGCGAACACGGTCCCCGTCCCCGCCCACACCTTTCTCCACAAGGCACGACAGGTCCCCGCCAAGACCTATCTCGTCGGAGTCCTGCTGCTGACTGCCAGCGCTTGGAACTGGCTCCAAGGACACGAACCGCACTTCGCCCACGAAGAAGCCGTCTACGCCAACAAAGCCCGCTCATGGCTGGACGACACCCCAGACGCAGGATGGGGCCTCTACCGTCCCATCGGCCTCCCGGCACTGGGCAGGCTCGCGCTCGCCGTGCACAACGACGTCGGTTCCCTGCGCGTCATCGCGCTGCTGCTCAGCCTCTTCACCCTCACCGCGGTCTACCTCGTCGCCGCGCAATGGACCTCACGCCGACGCGCGATCGTCATCGTCCTGGTGCTCCTCAGCGGACTGGGATTCCTGCGCCGCGTACCTGAGTTCCTCAATGACATCGGCTCCACCGGACTTCTCCTCATCGCCGTATACCTCCTGGTCAGAACACAGGAGAAGCAGAACTCGCGCGCTCTGTACGTCCTTCCGGTCGTAGTCCTGGCGGCCTTCTACCTGCGCTACGGGATCGTCGGGAACATGCTCGCGATAGCCATCGCCGCAGTGCTCGCGTACGGGCCGCGCGCGTGGATGGCTCAGGGACGGCGGCTGGCCTTCGCAGCCGCGACGCTATTTCTCGGACTGCTCCCGCACTTCATCTATGCGACGAAGGAAACGGGCTCCCCGCTCGGTCTCATCTTCTGGGCAACGGACCAGGCCGAGCGCAGGTTCATCGGGGACGGCCTTCTCTACTATCTGGCCATCTTCCCGTACCGGCTCGCCGGTGACCTGGGAGCAGTCGTCATGGTGGCGGGCATCGTCGCACTCGCAGCAGCGGCCCGACGTCTGTCGAAATCAGGTTGGCGCGCCAGTCGGCTCCGCGAAGAGACCGACCAGCGAACCGTCTTTCTCGGTACGAGCGCCGTTCTGATCTGCGTCATCCTCGGATTCGCGACGGACGGCGAGCCGCGCTTCATCTACCTGCCGGTCATCCTCCTCACCATCCTGGGAGTGACCGCAATCGCCAACCGAGTCGGCAGGCACTGGGCGTCCGCAGTTCTTGCAGCTGTCGCCATGCTGGCGGCAGTGACGACCGTAGCGACGACACAAGTCATCGCGCACGGTGCTATGCCCGGACCGGAACGCCTGAGCGACTCCACGCGACCGGTGGCGCAACAGCTCAGCGCTAACACAGCGTGTCTCATCGTCAGCGGATACGAACCCGAGATGGGCTGGTACTCCGGCTGCGATGCCGTCACCTACCGCGAATACCGGCACATGGAACCACCAGCCAACACCGACATCAACTTCGTACTCTTCGAGCGCGGCCGACTGCAGCCTGACGAGAAGACACTCAAAAAGCTCCTCCACGGACGGAAAACCGACGTCCGTACAATCCCGACGAACGGGTCGGCCGGCGACGCCACGGTGCTCACCCTGCGATCGTAGAAATCAGCCGAGCACAGCCTGACGCGCCCCACGTGCACAACCGCCCGGTACCACCCCTCGATAAGACGCAACACACGGCCGAGCCTCATCCACGGCCGAGCCTCATCGAGGTGGTGGGCTTTGCCAAAGCGGAACACCCACTGCCCCGCCTTCAGCCTGTTCCGATGTTGCGCCTACCAACCGCCACCAGGGTCACCATCGGGGATCACCCACGCGTCTGCCGCTTCTTCTTCCTGTTCCTCATCAGCCGTCTCTACGTCATCGGCGGGTACACCGATCACTGTCTCGTCATCGTCTGCATCGTGCGTGTCAGTCATGCTCTTACGCTACGCGGTAGTGGCCCAGCGCAATGAATGCATGGGGCCGCATCTCCTTGCTTGTCGAAGCGTGAGGAGCCCGTACCCGGGCGCTGGGTAGATCCGTGTGCGCCGCCTGAAGCTCTCCGAGACCTGGGCTGTCCAAGACGATTCCGACGCCGTGATCACACCAGCCATAGCAAGATCATTCCTCTGGCGTTGAGCCCTCCGGCTGGTGAGGGTGGGTTGCGGACGTGAAGGCGAGAATGTCGGGGACCGCGGCACGCAGGCTCCCGAAGTGCCGATGCACGCCGTCGACGGCGATGGGAGTGTTGACTCCCCACACCGTCATGCCGGCACGCAGCCCGGACTGCACCCCGGAGGGGGCGTCCTCGATCACCAGACAGTCCGCCGGCTCGGCACCGAGCCGCTTGGCAGCCAGCAGATACGGGACAGGTGAGGGCTTGCCTTCCTCAACGGAAGCGGCATCCACGACCACGTCCGGCACCGGCAAGCCGGTCCGGGAAAAGCGTCCGCGCACCCGGTGCGCGTAATTCGACGTCACCAATGCCCACGACCCGGAGGGCAGAGCGTGCAGCAGCTCGGAGGCCCCGTCGAAGGCCGTATACATGCCGGACCGCACATCCTCGTCCTCCAGGTCGTGCAGCGCGGCCAGGCACTCCCGCGGATCACGGGTCGGAATGACCTGCGCGAAGGTCTCCATCGGCCGCGTGCGCAGCGCCACTTGGTAGACCTCATCGGGATCCAGCCCGTATCTCTTCGCCCACACGCGCCAAACCCGGCGCTGATTGTCCACGGCATCGATCAACGTGCCATCGACATCAAACAGGACATACTTCTTGGTTCCGGGCTGAGCAGGTTCACCGATCACGCCTCGATCATGCCATCAGGCCTCTGAACAGGCAGTTTGCGGGACAGCCCTCACGCCAGGCCCCAGCCTTCTGGTATCGGGGAGAGGGACGCTAGCTCGGAGACTCCCACGCGCCAACCGCAGCGACCCCGGCCTGCCGCCCGCGGTTGGGCCGTTACGGGTACGCACCGCGGTCACCGAGTTTCCGCCGGCTGCTTCACGCGTTGAAGTCGGCATGACGTCCCAAGATCCCACCGCCACTCGTAACCTGATCCCGGCTCAGGACGGTGCTGCGCGCCGCCTGGAGATGCTCACCTTGGAAGAGGCGCACGATCTGCTGCATCTGCTCCGGCTCATCGCGAGCGAGGGCGATGAACTGTCCGAGGAAGCGGAGTGGTTCGCCATCGAGATCGCGGCCCGCATCCCGTCAGAGAACTGAACAAGTGACCCCAGCAGCGGAGGGCGCCCACGGCCCCGCTTCTAGCGGGCGAAGGTGACCTTCACCGGGGCGTTGGGGCAGGAGTCCAGTTCTTTGTCGAGTCTTCGCGGAACGTCGGGCCCCGAACGGCCGTGCGTCACAGTTATGCCGATTTCGGCGACACGGCGACACGGCGACACGGCGACACGGCGACACGGCGACACGGCGACACGGCGACACGGCGACACGGCGACCCTGCGCAAAGGCTCCTGACGGCAGCGCGATCAGGTGGCCCAGGCTGGGGGCACGCTCACCCCGCCGGGAGGAGGGCCGCTCGGCAGCATCAACCCTGGCGGTGCTTCGCCGACAGCACCGCTGAAGTCGACCGTGCCGCCGGAGAACTCCGCGTGTCTGAAGTCGACCGTGCCGCCATCGAAGTCAGCGGCGTAGAAGGCGACCCTGCCGTCGGAAAAGATCGCGGAGCGGAAGTCGACCATGCCGCCGTCGTCGAAGACCGCGCCGTTGAAGTCGAGGCTGCCGCCAGAGAAGTGCGCACCACGGAAGTCGACCGAGCCGCCGTGGAAGATCGCGGAGTGGAAGGTGACCGTGCCATCGGTGAAGGTCGCAGTGTTGAAAACAGCCCCGCCGCCGGAGAACTCTGCGTGTCTGAAGTCGACTATGCCGCCGGAGAAGGTCGCGACGAGGAGGGTGACGATGCCGCCATCGAAGTGAGAGGAGCGGAAGGAGATCCTGCTGCCGGAGAACTCCGCGCCGTGGAAGGTGACCGTGCCGTCGCCGAAGATCGCGGTGTCGAAGGTGACCGTGCCACCGCTGAAAGCCCCGTTGGTGAAGTCGACCGTGCCCCCTTCGAAATCTGCGCCGTGGAAGGAGGTCTTGCCGCCGGAGAACTCCGCGTTCTGGAACGTGACCGTGCCGTTGCAGAAGGCTGCGTTGCTGAAGTCAACCGTCCCGCCGGAGAACTCTGCGTCGTGGAAGGTGACCGTGCCGCTGCGGAAGATCGCGTTGCTGAAGTCGACGATGCCGCCGGAGAAGACGGTCCCGGAGAAATCTCCACCGTCGAAGGTGACGTGGGTGAGGTCGAAGTCGTGCCCTCGCCATGAGTGCTGGTGCCCGGGGGCGAGGCGTAGGTGGTCGCGGATGACACGGATGACCGTGTGTCGGACTTCCCGTAGACCCAGGTAAGCGTGCCGGAGCTCCGCGTTATCTGCAGGCAGTTCGGACTCTGCGGTGTAGGGCAGGCGCAGGTAGGCGCAGAGCACGTCGATGGATGTCTGGCGCAGGTCCCGGATGGGCGCGTCGTCGGCGAGGCCGGCCAGGGCGTGCACGCCGCCGAGGCGGACCGCAGCAGAGTTATCGCCGAGCTGGGAGACGGCGGTGGTGAAGCGCTCGGTGTGCAGGCGAGTGCTCTCGCGCAAGGCGCCGTCCTCGTCGATGCGCTGGCGGCGGTAGGCGACGACCAGGGCAACCAGGGCGCCAGCCCCGGCCACCACACCGAAGGAGAGCTTCACCAGATCGAAGAGGGTAGCGGAGTCGAGGCGGTGTTCGCGTTTCACTTCCCGGGCGCCGAGCACGTCCCATCCCGTGTAGAAGACGGCCCCGGCGACCAGCAGGGCGATGGTGAAGGCCAGCGCGAGGACGCTGCCGACCGGCCACAGGCGCAGTCCGCGCCGCTCGGTGCGGCGGCGCCGGGGCGAAGGTGATCCCATATCTGGGTAGGACCCCAGCGGAGCACCGACGGTTGCACGGGCTGTGATGGCCGACAGCCGTCCCGAGACTAGGACAAGCTCCCGTGTCCCCGGATCCATGAGGTCAGAGCCGGGCCACCGAGGAAGGCACTCTCCCTAATGGTCGGCTATTCCACGGCGTCTCAGGTCGTATCGCGATGTCTGATGTCACCGTGGGGACGAGGACGGTCGGCGACGACCTCAGCGACTCAAGCGACTGTGCTGCAGGGGTCCGCATCCGTTCTGGTACTCGGCTCTCACTCATACTCGGATTTCACTCGGTACCTCCGTATTGATCGAAGGGACGCGACGGCCGGGGTGCGCTGGGACAAGGGTGAAATCGGGTCGTATCGGCGTCCTGTGCGACATGGATTGCTGACGACCTGATGTCGATCCAGGCGAACGGCGGGAGGAACCTGTGGGTCTCGTGAGAGCGTGAACGGATATTGCTGGCAGCAGAGTTGAGAGGGTAGCCGTTCGTGACCTCGGGCCGAATAGCCCCGCGCCTGGGCCGTATTCACCGTGTCCTGGTCGGTGTCGTGGTGGCGGGCGCGGTGGTGATTGCGGGGATCGGTTTCGCCGGCTCGTATCAGGCGGTGCGCGAGTTGGCCCTGGAGAAGGGCTTCGGAAATTTCTCGTATGTCTTCCCGATCGGCATCGACGCGGGCATCTGTGTGCTGCTCGCGCTGGACCTGCTGCTGACGTGGATCCGCATCCCGTTCCCGCTGCTGCGTCAGACGGCGTGGCTGCTGACGGCGGCGACGATCGCGTTCAACGGCGCGGCCGCGTGGCCGGACCCGCTGGGCACCGGCATGCACGCCGTGATCCCGATCCTGTTCGTGGTCGCGGTCGAGGCGGCGCGGCACGCGATCGGGCGGATCGCGGACATCACCGCGGACAAGCACATGGAGGGCGTGCGCATCACGCGCTGGCTGCTCTCGCCGCTGCCCACGTTCCTGCTGTGGCGGCGCATGAAGCTGTGGGAGCTGCGGTCGTACGACGCGGTGATCAAGCTGGAGCAGGAGCGGCTGGTGTACCAGGCGCGGCTGCGTTCCCGGTTCGGGCGTGCCTGGCGGCGCAAGGCGCCGGTGGAGTCGCTGATGCCGCTGCGGCTGGCGCGCTACGGGGTGCCGTTGGCGCAGACCGCGCCGGAGGGCCTCGCTGCCGCCGGCATCGAGCCGCAACTGCTGCTGCCCGAAGTCCCGCAAGAGCCGGCCCTCGAACTGGACGCGCTGGTTGAGGCAGCGGACGCTCCCTCGCCGGAGCCGTCGAGTCCGTGGTTCACCAAGCCGCCGACGACGGAGCAGGCCCCGCCGGTCGTCGACTTCGGCCACTTCGCTGCCTATGCCGAGTTCCTGGCCGTATACGAGCAGGCACCGACCCCAGCTCAGTTTGCGCACCATCTGCGGATGGAGCACGGGGTCGGTCTCTCCGACGACAGCCCGCTGTCGGAGGAGGAGCTGGTGCCGCTGCTGACCGCGTACGCGGCTCGCGCCGCGGAGCTTCGGGACGGACAGGAGGCGCCCGCGGCGGAACAGGCTCAGGACGAGGCCGTTTCGGACGAGACGTGGGCCGCGTTCTACTGGGATGTTGCCCGCGCCTACGTCGACGAGTTCGGCACCGCGCCCGATGCCGCCTCCTTCGGGCAGTACCTGAACGAGCGGTACCAGCTGAACGCCCCTGCCCCGCACCTCTTGCCCACCGGGGTGATCGCGGCACAGCCACCGCGATCTGACATACCTGTCGAGGCGGTTGTGGATCACACCGCGGGGCTTGATCAGACCGTGTCGAGCTCGGCTGACCCGGTCCCTGTGCCGTCGCAGCGGGACCGCACCCAGATCGATGTTCCCCTCGATGGACCCACACCTGGGGGCGATGTGGGGGAGGCGCCTGCCAGGCTCACGAACCCGGACCGGTACTACCTTGCCTACCAGAGCTACGTGGAGGCCCATGGCGCGGAGCCCAAGGGCGCCGCCGCGTGGGAGGAGTTGTCCCGGCAACTCGCCGCCTCGGGCGTGTACGGCGACAAGGGACAGCCGGTGAGCCCCAGCACGCTGCGCCGGTACGCACTGGAACAACGCATCTACCGCCGGTGGGTCGACGAGTACGAGCGCGCGGGGGAGCCCCCGGCTCACGAGGCGCTCCTCGAGCGCCTTGCCCACGAGGGAGTCAAAGCCGGGAACCGGCCGCTGACCCTTGACGATCTGGAACGCGCCGAGCACCTCGCGTCGGGATTCAAGCGCCGCCACCACGTACTGCGCACCTCCCGCGCACCGCAGTAGCCCGCCGCCGTCCAGAGGTTGCATAGTGCCGTGACCTGAATGTTTCCGCTGCGCGACTCGTCAACGTGCCACCGGGGCTGCGCAGCGCGCGAGGATCTTCGGCGCCGTCGCCGACCGTGGGGGAGTGCACAGATTGGTCATCGCACCCTGCCGGGTGTGCACTGCGTACTACGGTGATCGAAGACGTTGCGCAGCAAGAACCACGGGGTGCTGCCCGCAGGAGAAGGGCCCGTTGATGGCGACCGCACTACGCATCGACGTCGACACGACCGTGTCGACGATCGACCTGCCCGAGGACCCGAGCGAGGCCTACGACGCGATCCGGCGCGAGGTCGGCGAAGCCCTGAACCAGGGCGTCTACCATCGGCGGGCGGTGCTCCACATTGGCGATACCTCGGCCGCAGGCACCCGGCTGAATCTGACCGCGTGGACGCTCGCGAGTGCGTGGCGTGGCATCGCTCTGTACCCGCTGCACGGGACGATCGTGGTCACCGGACCCGACGGCGCAGGCGAGACGACGGGCTTGGACGATGACTTGGTCCGCCAGGCCGAGGCGGTCGCCGTGATGGTGCGCGAGACGGTGGCTCGCTGGCAGGACCACCCACCCGTATCGAACGAGACGGCGGCACAGGAACTGCTCGCCTACGCCGCCCAGGAGCTCGAAGCCTCCTCCTAGACGGCGCAAGGAACTGCTCTCCGCCGCAAGTGAGTTGGCCGCATCCTGAACCAGATCTCGGTCAGGACGCGTTGACGAGCTCGTCGACCAGTGCCTGGGTCTTCCGGTCGATCTGTGCGGCCGGTAGGTGGCGGGTGGCGTCGTGCCAGTGCGCGATCGCCTTCTGCAGGGCGTTGTGGTTGCCGGCTGCGGCCTCGGTGCGCATGAGGGCGCGGTGCAGCCACTCGCAGTATGAGTCCACGCTCAGACCCACTGTGCAGGCCTGTCGCGCGCTGGGGAAGTCCTGATACGGGCCCTCTGCCAGGCGGTAGGAGGCGACGGTGTGTGCGACGGAGGTGATCTTCGTCTGCATCGTGGTGCGCAGCCCGGTCATCCAGGTGGCGGGATGCTCGGCCAAGGGCATGCCGTGGACCAGGCCCAGTGCGCGCTCGAGGTGGCGCAGGCCCTCCTCGCCGCGGCTGAGGCCGAGCGCGGCCAGGCGCTCGAACTCACTCCAGTCGCAGCGCACCGTGTCCGCCAGCGCGAACGGCGAGGACTTCCCGTGCCGCTGGGGGACGTACAGATCGCCGTCGGGGCTGGTGCCGAGTTCGGTGCGCAGTTCACGGAAGCGGGAGCCGAGGGTCTTGGCGGACCAGGGCTCGCTCTCGCCGAGGTCCTCACACAACCTGTCGGCGCTGCTGCCGGGCTTGAGGAGCAGGTGCGCGGCGAGCTCAGTGAGCCGTGGAGAGAGCGAACCGCTGGTGACGTGGTCCATCGTCACCGTGCCCAGCACCCGCAGCCGGGGTGCGCTGTCGCGTGCGCTGGCTTCCGTCACGGCGAAGTCGTCGTCGCTCAGCGGCACCGGCCCGGGCCGTTCGGCCGTGCGCAGCGCGTGCACCGGCGGGATAAGGAAGCGCGGTGCCTGTTGTTCGAGGGCGGGCTCCTCGTTGCCGGATGAGGCGGTGGGGACGGCCTGCAGCGGCACCTGTGCTGGATCGGTGCCAGCCTCCAGGAAGGTCTGGAACACGACCGGTTGGGACACATCGGGAACCTCGCCGGCTGTCCCCGCACTCGCCGTTGCGCCCTGGGCTGTGGCACCGAGTTCCACGGCTTCGTCCTGTGCCTGGTGGGGCACCGGCCGTGCCGTGGGGGTTGCGGGGGAGGGACGGGGCGCTGCGATCGGCTCAGGCGGTACGTGTTCCCACACTCCGCTCGCCTCCTCGGCGGGGCGGCGTGCGTGGCGGTAGGCGCGGGCAAGTTCGGTGATGGTGGCGGCGTCCAGGCGCTGCAGGGACACGTCGGTGCCGAGCGTGTCGATGCGCTGGGGACCGTGCGTATCGGCGTCGATGACTTCGGCGTCGGGGAAGGCAGTGTCGGCGGTGGCGGGCAGGACCAGGATGCACGGGGTCAGCTGGCGGGCCTGTTCCAGGATCTGGGCGAACTCCTGGCAGGTGTCCTCGTCGATGTCGCCCGCGCACATGACCAGGTACGGTGCGCCCCGGTCGCCAGGGTTTTGATGGGCTTCCAGGACCCGTTCGGCGAGCTCGCTGGCGGCGAGACGGGGATCGGGCAGGTACTGCACACCGAGCGCTTTCAGTTCGGAGCCGAGCGCGCCCATCCCGCAGGTGACGACCTCAACATGGTCGGCCTGCTCGCCGATCGAGAGTTCGGTGGCGAGTGCGGCCATCACCTCGCTCCGGCTGGTGGGGGAGCCGTCGACGAGGAGGACCTGCCAGGGGGGCAGGTTCGCCAGCAGCAGGTCACCGTCCGGGGAAATGCCGAGGGTGACCAGCGCCGGATACGGGGGGACCGCGTCTGCGACGGGCTCGTGCAGCTCGACGCTGTCGGGCAGGTCCCACCAGCCCGCCTTGGAGGAGGTGAACGGCGCCTGGGGCGGCGCGGCGACATCGTCAGGGAGGACCTGAACGCTGTAGGCGGTGACCCGCCCGGCCCGCAGCACCGGGAGCTCGCCGGGCACGCCCTCAGCGCCGGACAGTGCGGACAGTGCGGCGCTCAGGCGCCGCACGCCCGCGGCGCCGTCGTGCGCGATCTCCGCCAACTCTTCTTCCACTGCGGCAGGTTCGCTCTCGGGCACGCTCTGTCCGGGGCGGCGCGAGCGCCACTGCCACAGCCGCCTGGCGGCGAGCGTGAGAGTCAGCGCCCCGGCGAGGACCGCAAACGCCTGCACCACCGACGACATCGCGAGGGGCGAGGAGCTGTCCTGCTGTGGCCGGGCGGACGGTGCGGGCTGCCCAGACTGCGCGGGAACAGGCGCGGACGCAGAAGGAGTTGCGGACGGGGCGCCGGGGGAGGCGTGCGGCCGCTCGGTCGGCTGGGCGGTGGAAGGCTGCCCGCCTTCGCGGGTCGGCGATGACTGCGGGGAGCGTGCCGCTGACGACGGTGCAGACGGAGCGGAGACGGTCGGCGCGGGTAGCGCCGACTCCTGCCCGCCGCGGGCCGGGCCGGACGGCCCGGCACCGTGGCCGGTGCCCGGCTGAGCGTCGTCGTCGGCGTAATCGCCGGGGGAACGCGGTGTCGCCGGCTCGTCCTGATGCCCAGGAGCGGCGGGGGACTCCTGACCGGCGGAGTCGGGGATGGTGACCTGCTGGTCAGGACGGATCAAGTCCGGGTCGGTGATCCTTGGGAGGCCGTGGGGCTGGGCACCGCGGCTGGCTTCATAAAGGCGCGGCCAGTTCGCGGCGTCACCGGTCTCGTCCTGGGCGATCTCGGAGAGAGTCTCGCCGCGGGTCACCGTGTGCGCCCCGGCCGCGTGCTGCTCCCCGCCGCTCTGTACCTGCAGCTGTTCACCGGCCGCCGGGTGGGGAGCGTCGATCCGGTTCATGCCGGAGGGCAGTTGGAGGACCCATCCGGGCTGGATCGGCAGGCTCGCATGAAACGTACGCCCGTCGATCATGGTAGTGCCCTCGTTGGCGTGGGCGAGGTGGGTGTATGCCTCGCCGTCACCGTAAAGGTGCTCTGCGATCGACCACAGGCTCTCCGCAGGCCGCACATCGCGCACCGTGTAGGTCTCCCGCGCCGCACGCTCAGGCGCGGTCGTGGCGGCGGCCTGCGCTGTACGTGGCATCGACCGCTGGACCTGGCCGGGGAGTTGGGTGGTGCTCGCGGCTGTGGCGGGGGAGCTGGGTGCTGCCTGGGCGGGGGCTGCGGCCAGTGCGGTCCCGGTCGGCGCCAGGACGAGGAGCGCGCCGACCAAGGAGGCGGCAGCGCGTTGACTGATCTGCAGCCCGGGAAGACGCGGCGCACGCACCCCGCGCAGCTGCGCGGGGACCTCCAGCAACAGGGAGAGCACGAACGAGCCCCAGGCCAGCCAGCCGATGCAGCAGACGATCAGCACGGCGGCGCTGATGTCCTGCCGGGTGAAGGCGTGCCGCAGCGCGTCCAGACCGTCGCTGGCAATGGCGCTGGTGGCCTGCCACAGCACATACGGGATCACAACGAGGGTGAAGGCGAGCGCGGCAAATGCACCCAGGGCCCGCGCCAGCAGACCCACGGTCGGTCGCGGGCGCCGCGGCGCGCGGGTAGCGGGGGAGCGGGTCATGGGCTCTCGCCGTCCTCGGGGTGCGTGGTGCCGAACAGCAGTCGGGCGCTGCTGGAGACCTGGTGGGTGAAGGTGTGGGGCCAGAACTTGCCGTGGTAGCTGCCGGTCACGGTCACAGTGATACGGCGTCCGCCGTTCGTGATCCGCACGCTGCCCTCGGCGCCGGCCCGCGCCAGGTAGGCATGCGCGGCCGCGGTGGCCGCTGCCGGGTCGATCTTGATGCCGTGGGCGGGGATGACGGAATCCAGGTCGACAGCCTGCTGCGCGGCACGGGAGGCCTCAACAGCCAGGGCGTCGGCGTTCTCACGAGAGCGCAGACTGCCAAAGGCGTCCACGGTCAGCAGCCCGGAGACCAGGATGAGCGGGCCGGTGATGATGGCGATGAACAGGCTGATCCCGCCGCGGTCGTCCAACGGCACGGCACGCGGTCGGCGGACGAGCCATCGGCCCAGGCGTGCCACCGGGTGCGTGATGTTCTCGAGGCGGTTCACGTGCGGCTCCGGAAGGCGTCGACAACGGACGTGAACGTGCTGCTGACCGTTCGGATGCCGGGCCCGCCGCCGAACAGCAGTAGATCACCCACCGGAACACGGCATTCCACGCGCACGGTGACCGCCGACACTGTCCCCACCGGCACAGCCAGCCCCGAAGTGTCCGCGCGTACCGCCACACTGGTGCAGGCCTGCTGCTCACCCGACAGGGCGTCGCGGGCGGCGCGTTTGGCCGCCTCCAGTCCCTGCCCGGGGGTGCGTTCCAGCGAGGCTGCCCGGGCGGCGGCCTCGGCGGCCGCGTCGGTCTTCTGCCCGGCCAGCGACAACCGGGCACCGGCCACGAACAGCAGCACCAGCATGATCAGCACCGGGACCGTGATCGCCGCCTCGATCGCCGTGTTCCCGCGCTCGTCCCGCAAGGGGACGCGCCAACCGGCCGGGGCGCACCTCCTGTGAGGCGTCACGGCGCCCCCTGGATGGTGAACCGTTCGATCGGCCCGGTGACGGTGGCGTTCACCGTCAGGTGGAAACCGGGCAGTATGGTCAGAGCCTGCCCGCGAACGTGCACACGCATCGTCTCAGCGCTGCTGCCGTCTGCGCTGACTGCAGTGCCGCGCAGCACGTTCCCCGCCAGCTCGTCCAGTGCCTGCTGGGCGCGGGTCTGGCCGTCGGCCGGCGTTGCGTCATAGGTGCGGCCGGCCATCACGCCCGCCCGGGCCGCGGTGTAGGCGATGTTGCGGGCGTAGGCCCACAACACGCCCTGGATCAGCAGAAAACAGATGATGATCACGGCCGGGAAGATGATGGCGGCCTGGATGGGGGACGACCCCCGCTCGTCCCGCAGATGTCTCATCGCCAGCTGCTCAGTCCCCGAGGTCGACGTTGTCGACCTTCGTGGACGCGCGGGTGCCCAGCGCGACCAGCGCGGCCACGATCGTGATGGCGATGCCGATCCCGGCCACCCACAAGATGACGGTCACGATCGGGTTGTCGCCCCGGTCGCCTTCCTCGTTCATCTGGCGGCGGACCTCACGCAGCCGGCGCGAAAGCACAGTAGGGAAGTGGGCGAGACGCATGCTCGCCTTCAAAAGCATGTCGGACACGAGAATCTCCGGTTCAGGTCGACAGGTTGAAAGCGTTGATCAGAGCAGGGAAGGCCATCGCGGCCAGGACCAGGACGCACATCACCCCGATCGGGCCGTGCATCTTCTCGGTGTCGGCGTTGGCCACGGCGGCCTCAGCGGCGAGCTGCTCGCTGCGCAGGCTCTGCGCGCGGTGACGCACCGGGGCATACACCGAGGCGCCCTCCTCGGAGGCCATTCGCGCGAAGTCCGCGATGTCTGCAAGCACGGCGAGTTCCAGGCGCCCGCTGAGGTGGTGCAGCGCTGTGGCCTGGCTGGTGCGCTCGACGCGGGAGGCCATCAGCGCGTCCTGCAGACGCAGGAACACCCAGCCGCGGCCCGCGAAGGCACTTTGTTCCAGGGCGGCTTCGATGGCGATGCCGGACGCCAGGCGCAGCGCGACGAGCTCGAGGTAGACGGCGATGCCGTGGGCGGCCTCGGCACGCGCTTTCCGCGCGTCGCGGCGCAGCATCAGGTCCGGGACGAACCAGCACACGACGGCGAGGATCAGACCGACGACGGCCGGCGCATACAGCGGCACGCTGATGCCCAGCAGAACCCAGGCGGCCACGAACACCGAGGGCGTGAACAGGCCGACCAGCAGCAGCACCGCCTTGTTGAACAGGAATTCCTCGGCGCTGTGGCCCAGCAGGTCCAGATCCCGGCGGGGCAGAGTGAGCGGAATCTTCCGGAGCAGCCACTGCCCGAACTGCTCCTGGGCCCGAGACTGCACGGACGTTGCGGGCTGCACGCCCGCCTGCGGCGGTGCAGGGGGCGGGTTGAGCCGGTCCAGGGCCGGCCCCAACTTGGGCGCCGCGGGCAACAGTTCATTGACCAGCAGCGCCAGACCGCCGCCGCCCAGCGCGGCGGAGACGATCACGATGCCCAGGTTGTTCATGAGGCCCCCCACACCGGCTCCGCCGCAGCGAAGCCGTCCTCGTCCGCATCGGGCCGCTCCGGCACCTTGACGGGGCTCTTGCGGTCGGGCACCAGAACCCGGGCGCTGCGCCCGCGGGTGGCGTAACTGCGCCCCCACATCAAGGTGGCGACGAAGCCGCCGCTGAGCAGCGCCAGGACCAGCTGCCCCAGCGCCCCGGCGTAGACGCCGGTGTAGGACGGGACGGTGAAACCCAGGCCGACCAAAACCAGGGCGACGATCGTCAGCCCCCGCACGGTGGTGCGGATCCGCTGCCGGTCGGCCTCGATGGCGCGGCGCTGCTTGACCTCCTCGCGCACGGAGACGGACAGGTCCTCCATGGCCTGGGCCAGGCCCGGGCCCGGGTCCCGCGCCGCCATGATCAAAGCGGCGCACACCTTGTCCCCGGTCACGTCGTCCAGGCCCCGGGCGAAGTCGGCGAGGGCCTCGTGTGCGGGCCACCCCGCCTGGATCTTGTCGGACAGGTCGATCACTTCGGCGGCGAGCGCGGTGGGCGCGTGTTTACGGGAGGCGATCAGGCAGCGTTCCAGGGCGTTGCCCAGGCGCACCATCTCCGAGAGCCGCTGTGCCCAGTCGGCCAGCGCTTCGCGCCGGGCGATCTGCGTCCTGTTCACGGCCTGCCCGGCCAGCAGCCACGGGCCTCCGACGATCACGGCGGCGACGATCACGCCGGCCATCACCATGGCGGTCACAAGCCACACCACCAGCAGAGCTACCCCGGCGACGGCAAGGAGGAGGCGGCGCTGGGCGGCGAACTGCCGGGCCATGGTGCCGCGTTCGCCCTGCCACGGCAGCGGCTTCTTCGGCGCACTGGTTCCCACCAGCCCGGCCACCGCGAGCACCACCCCGATGCCGCCCAGGGCGCCGGTGACGATCCACCACAAGGAGGGGATCATGCGCGGCCTCCGTGAAGGTAGGCCACGGCCTGAGGGGACAGCAGGTCAGAGGCCAGGCCGGCCGCGGTCAACTGCCGCATTCTGGGCTCGCTCATCCGGTCCCGGGGCACCGCGGGCCCGGCGAAGCCGTCGGACGGTCCGAAGATCTCGTTGTGGCCGGGGCGCCCGTCATGCGCGACACCGGTGACCTCCCAGATATGCGACAGACGGCGGGTGCCCTGGTCATCGACCGACAAGTGGGCGATAAAGTGCACCCCGTTGGCGATCTGCCGGTACGCCAGGCGTTCGGAAAAATTCTCCTGGGCGCGCAAGTACAGTTCGGCAACCCGGTCGAAGACCGCAGACGGGTCGGAGGCGTGGATGGTGCACATGTTGCCGCGCCGTTCACTGGTCATCACGTCCATCATCGCGGTGATCTCCCCACCGCGGACCTCGCCGACGATCGTGCGGGTCAGCGACATCCGCTTGGCAGCCTTGATCAGGTCGGTGAGCGTGATCTCACCCGCCGACCGGCCGTCCAAGCCGCGCTCGCCGTTGGTGAACCGCTCCTGCATCGGCACCACATGCGGGTGGAAGGCGCGGCTGGTCAGCGATTCGAACGTGGTCTCCGCCGTGCCGAACCGCTCCTCGGGAGCGATCTCCTTGAGCAGTGCCCGCAAAAACGTGGTCTTTCCGGCCGCTGCCTCCCCGGACACCATGATGTTGAGGCGG
Organism: Streptomyces sp. SID14478; assembly: GCF_010548525.1. Lineage (GTDB taxonomy): Bacteria > Actinomycetota > Actinomycetes > Streptomycetales > Streptomycetaceae > Streptomyces. The sequence continues at coordinate 9,682 of NZ_JAAGMG010000846.1, read as the reverse complement.
GCGCGGACCGCGGCCGCCAGCACATCGGCGGCCTCCTGGCTGACCGTTCCCAGCGCCACCAGCCGCGGCAGCGAGGCGTCCAGATAGCGGTGGCGGCGGATCGTTACATGGGTGCGCCCATCAGTGATCTCCGGGCCGAGTGCCTGCAGCCGCTCCCCGTCCCGCATCTCGAGCTCGACCTGCGGCGAGTGCGTGGAGAACTGCCGATTATGCCCGGAGGTGCTGATCAGGTCCCGCACCAGTTCGTGCAGTTCGGCCTCCGAGTCGGCGACCCGGTCCACCTGCACGGGGCTGCGCCGGCCGGCGTACTTGAGGAAGACCCGCTCAAAGCCCTCGATCCAGATGTCCTCCACCTGCTCGTCATCGAGGTAACGCTGCAGCCGCCCGGCACGAAAACACATGTCGAACGCAAGCGAAGCAAGATCCCGCTCCAGCGCCGGATCGACCAGGCCACCGGCCGCCACGCCCTGCGCGTCCGCCCAGACCGCCACCTGCTCATTGATCAACGAGCGGCCCCGCTGCTCCGTGGCCTCTTGGGCCAGCTTCGTCGTGCGGTGCTTGCCCTCCTCGCGTAGCTGTTCCAGCACGACCTTCTTGATGCTGTGCGCTGGGCGGAACAGCCCGGTCCGCTGCTCCTGGAAGGAAGCGGGCCCCGCCGTCTGCACGTGCGGGAGCCTCGCCTGGGCGGTCGGCGAGGGCGGCGGGCCGAATTGTCCCGGCGGGACGGGCCCGGGCGTCGCGGCAGGCTGCTGGGGCGGCAGGGACGTGCGCCGCCGCGGCGGCTGCGGACCCTGGTAGACGGGCTCAGCGCGCACGGCGCACCTCCGCCAGGCGCTGCTGCATCGGCGACCTGAGGCGCGAGCGACGCATCAGCACCAACTGCTGCAGTGGCGGGCAGGCTTCTCGCGCGGCCTTCATCAGCGGGGACCTGGCGAACTTCCGCGGTTCGGGCGCCCCGTCCGACAACACCGCCGCCTCCTCCGGCCGGTACGGCAGCGTGGTGATCACCCGGGTCTCCAGTTCGCTCTCGACTTCCCGCTTTCCGTACGAGCCCTGCGTGATCAGGAGGATGCCGAGCGACGGGCTCGGGCCGCCGTGCCCGTCCTCCAGCGCGGCCTGCACCATCGGGACACGCGACTTCGCGGCATGCAGGCTGCGCAGCGTGCCCCGCATCACCAGTAGCACCAGATCGGCGCGTTGGGCCAGCACCCGGGTGGGCCCGTAGACGCCACTGCGGCCCAGGTCAATCAGCACGTCATGCGGGTGGGTGGACAAACGGTCGATCCCGACGAACAGGTCGGCCAACGCCGGCCACTCAGGCTTCAACGAGGGCGCCAGCGACGGATCAGGCAGGCCCGGCAGCAGCACATGCCGCTCACTGGCCGCCCCGTCGTCGCCTCCCAGGCGCACCAGCTGCGTCCAAAAGGCCTGCGGCAGCGGCTGTTCACCTCGCCGCGACACGGCCAGGTTCCGCAGCCCGATGTCCGCCCGCAGACTGCTCTGCAAAGCCCCGGCCAGCACCGCACCGCCGTCGGGATCGCACTCGGCCAGCAGCGTGCGCCGATCGTCCTCCAACGGCCAACTCTGCAGCAGAGCCAACGCTGTTGTCGTCACACCGGGCGCCCCGGGCAGACCAGCCAACGCGATGACCGCCATCAGCTGCCCGCCCCGTTCACCGCCAGCGCCACGTCGCCGGCGGCCGCCTGCGCCGCCAGCTTCGGGCCCTGCGCCTTGTCCACAGCCACATCCACCACCTGCTCACCGGTGGATTCCGGCGCCGCTCCGACCCACACCACGCGGACCTGCACCGACTGCGGAGCACTCGTGTCCTCGGTCTTGGGCGCACCCGCGGACGACGATGCGGCATCCGCGGTGAACACGACCTGCACTGTGTCCTCGGGCCTCAACTGCGGCATCTGGCCCGACTTCAGCGCAATCCGAACCTTCTGCTCCCCGCCCTTCACCAACGACTTACGGGTGACCTCCTTGGGGTGCAGCAGCGCGCCAGAGTGCAGCGAGGAAAGCGCCCGCATGCCGACCACCTGACTACGCTGCTGGATGCCGACCACCTGCATCGACGGATCCAGCGCCACCGAGGCAGCCTTCAGATCACTGTCCTTGATCACATTCCCCGCCGGCACATCACGCGAAAGCTCCAGAACCTGCTGACGCTGCCCGTTCTGCGTCCAGTACCACCAGTTGCCCGCCACGCACACGGCGATACACGCCACCGCGGCGGCCACCATGCCCGGCCGACGCCGCCGCGCCTGCCAGCGGGCCTGTGTCCCCGCCCTCGGCGCTACCACCTGAGCCTCGCGCGCCGCCGGCTGGGCGGGCACATCCGTCCTGCTCACCTCACGTGCCTCTCTCGTTCGAGAATCCGCGGAACCATCAGTCGCCCACGGCCTGCAACTCGCCAACGGTGAACGCCACATCGGTCTCACGCGTCGTCGGGATCTGCCCCTGCTCACCGGTGTTCGCCTGCCACGTCACGTTCCAGTACGAAACGGCGCTCAGATGGAACTTCGCACCGGGCTCTTGCGTGGACGCCGTCTGGTAGATGTGGCCGCAGTCCGGCGACTCCAAGCCCTTGCGGGTACTCGTGAACGGCGTGCCCGGTCCGTTGCACACGACCTTCTCGCCATCTCCCGTCGACCACACGATCTTCGACACCTTGGCCGTCGCCGTCACCGTGACGCCACCGGCCGATGCCGTCGTTGAGTTCGGCCCGAACGTCGTCGCGCTCGGTGTCACCCACAACCACATCGGGACGCCGACCACGTACTTCGCATTCGCCCGCGGACTGGCGACCTTCGGGCCCACCAGCTTCATCTTGTCGACCGCCTGCTGCGCAACGACGGTCGGATCGATGGCGGGTGCACCATTGCCGGGAGTTACCCCGACGGTCGTGGTGTTGCCATCCGGGCACACGCGCTCGTAGACGGTTTTCCCAGGACCCTTGTAGAAAAGGCTCCCCGGCTCAGGCTGCGGCTCCAGAACCTGAGTCTTGCACTTCGGAGGTTTGCCCTGTGCGGCTCCCTTGGGAGCGGCGCGCCCGCCTTTGTCACCTTCACCGCGTGATGCAGTGTCTCCATCGGCCTTGCACGTGATGAACGGTGATAAGTCGCTGCAGTGCGCGCCCATGGGGACATCGGCCCCGGCGGTGTTCGTCGGGTAGAGCAGCAGGGTGCCGAGTGCGCCGGTCAGCAGGAGGTATTGGACGGCTTGACGTCTACGATCTTCCACGACTTCCCCCATTTCTCTGCCTGCACCTTGGTCACGTACTTGAGTACTTGATCTTTGGGCATGTCGACGGGTTTGCCGGTCTTCTTGTAGACGTACTTCCAGGCGGTCGTGTCCAGGCAGTCCGTCAGACTCGCCCAGGGCACCTTCTTCTCCGGCTTCAGCCCGCTCAGCGTGACCTCGTGAGTGGGCGCCCCGCGGGTTACAACGCCCTTCTCCTTGAAGCTGTCCATGGCGATCTGCGTGTCCGCCAGGGCCGGCCCCGCGGAGTACTCGCGTAGGGCAGTGCCGTTGATGCTGCCCTTGCCATAAGCCTTGACCTGCTCTGCCCACATGCGGTCGTAGGTGTCGAGCACAGCCTGCTTGACTGCCGCATTGGGGTCGGTCGGACTGGGAGTCGGCGAGGCGGCATCACCGCTCGAGGCCGAAGCCGTGGGGTCCTTGGGGCCGAGGGTTGCCTCAGGGCCCTTGCCGTCGTCACCAGAGCAGCCGGTGAGCAGGGTGGTCACGAGCGCAGCGGCGCCCAAAGTAAAGCCGATTGAGCGGACGCTTTTTCGCTTGCGAAGGGCGGAATATGCCGGGTGCCGTGCTGCTCGTGTCATGGACTCTCCCCGTGGCGTGAGGCGATCAACGGCTTCGCGAAGGGTGGTTCCAGTCGGTCTTTGGTCGTGGACCGGGGGCCTCATCGCCTCATGAGGTCCGTCTCGCCGCAACCGCTCCATCTGTACCCATACACACATCTCAATGACGGGGCGGTTCCGATTCTTCGCTGGCACGTACATTAGGCCACTCTCTGTCAACGGGCCATACCATTCCAGTAGTTGAACCGTCGAGGTTCTCCGACGGCACGTCATGTCTCTGGCCAGGTCAGGTGACTGGTCAAAGGTTGCGGCCTTGTGAAATGCGCCTGCCTTGCCCGGATCGCACTTTTACGGACTGTGCAGTTGCTGCAATGTGCGCTCCGACGTACATCCGAACTCGTCTTGACCAGCGGGCAATTGACGCGAATATGCAGATGCACACGGCGATGCAGCAAGCGGTCCGGTGGGAGGATGCGGTGGCAGGCGGGCAGGCGGGCAGGCGGGCAGGCGGGCAGGCGGGCAGGCCGCGCAGGACCCGACCCGGCTCGGGCCGTACGCGGTGCACGGTCGTATCGGGGCGGGCGGCATGGGTACGGTGTACCGGGCGGCCACGCCCGGCGGGCGCCCGATCGTCATCAAGACCGTGCGGCCCGAACTGGCGGCCCACCCCGGCTTTCGCGAGCGGTTCCGCCGCGAGATCACCGCCGCCCGCACGGTCAACAGCTTCTTCTCCGCCGCGGTGGTGGACGCCGACCCGGCCGGCGAACCACCGTGGGTCGCAGCCGAGTTCGTCGACGGCCCCGCCCTTGACACACATGTCCGCACACACGGTCCGCTCTGCGCTGCCGAGGCCGCCGGTCTGGGGGCGGGGCTCGCCGAGGGGCTGCTCGACGTGCACCGGGCCGGTCTCGTGCACCGCGACGTGAAGCCGTGCAACGTGCTCCTGGCCGCCGGCGGCCCCCGCATCATCGACTTCGGGATCGCCCGCGCAGCGGGAGAGGGGCCGACCCTGACCACCCTCGGCGCGGTCATCGGCACACCCGGTTACCTCGCTCCGGAACAAGCTGAGGGCCGCCGGGTTACGGCGGCCGGCGACGTCTTCTCGCTCGGCGCACTGCTCGTGTACGCGGCCAGCGGGCACGGCCCGTTCGGCACCGGAAACGTTCCTACCCTGCTGTACCGGGTCGTGCACGACGAACCCGATCTTGACGGGGTTCCCAGGGCGTTGAGGCCGATGCTCGCCCATTGCCTGGCCAAAGACCCCGGGCAGCGCCCTGACCTGCATCACGTCCTGACCACGCTGACTCCGCCTGCGCAGGGCCGCCCGTTGCCCGCATCCAGCGCGCAGGACCGGCCCGAGGCCAGTTCGCCGCCGGACGGCGATTGGTGGGAGGTGCCGGCCGCGACGCCCTGGTGGGACCTGCCGACCGTCGCGTCCGCGCCTGCGCTCGACGAGCCTGTGGCGCTGGCCTCGCAGCCGGTCACGGTCGCTGCCGGCGGCGAGGATGAGATCCGTGGTGCTGGGTGGCGGTGGTGGCGGGGCGGTCGCGCCGCTCGCCGCGTCCGCCGGGCTGAACAGCGCCAGCCCGCCGAGAGGGTGGGGCGGGGCGACCTGGAGACGTACCTCGCCTGGGAAGCGGGCCGGCGCGCTCTGTTGCCCGTGGAGGAGCCGCTGGTCGTCCCGGAGGTCGGGGACGTGGTGGAGCACGCCGTGTTCGGTTTCGGCACGGTCGAAGAGGTGACGGGCCGGGACACGCCGGCGGCGATCGCCCGCGTGTCTTTCGGGCCGCCGAAACCCGGCCTGCGTCGCATCGCCGTGGCGCGGGCACCGATGCGGCTGGTTCCGCGAGCCGAGTACGAGTAGGTGCTCCTGCCGTCGGGCGTGAGCGCGGCGGGTCACAGTTCGGTCCAGGGTCGTGTCGCGCCCGGGGTGCGCAGGCAGTGCCATACGGGGGCGTCGACGCCGAGGGTCTCGATGTCTTCGAGGACGGCGGCTCCGATCGGGATGGTCCGGGCGAGGGCAGCGACGGTGGGGTGCTCGCGGACCATGGTGGCGAGGTCCTCGATGCGGTGGGCCAGTGCGGTGGGTCCGGCGCCGGTGAGGATGAACAGGACGCGCGGGAATGCGGGATACCAGCGCAGCCACGCCGGTCCGCCGAGTGCGTCGGTGCGTGCCCGGCGGGTGGCGCCGACGATTGCGGGTTCGTAGATGAACAGGCGGGCGTAGTCGATGAGTTTGGCCGCGAGGCGTTCGCTGCTCATGGTGGCCCGGTCGACCTCGACGAAGGCCCGGTATTTGGTGCGCTGCCCGCCGGGAGTGTGGTGGGTGTAGTAGAGAAGGGCGTCGGCGATGAGGCGTTCGCCGTCGCCGACGTTGTGGGCGACCTCGGGGATCCAGTCCCAGGGGCCGTGTTCGTCGCCGCGGGCGCGGGCGGTGGTGGCGAAGCTGGCGTGTGCGCGGACGACGGTGAGGGTGTGCGCGGTGCGCAGGGAGGCGGCGCTGGTGGAGGTGATGGGGTAGGGCGGGCGGTCCTGCATCTGGGGTAGGTGGCGGGTGATGTCGGCGCCGGTTTCGGTGAGGTACCAGGCGCGGGTGCCGTGGGAGGCGGGCAGCACGACGCAGTCGGCGACGCCTTGGCGGCGCAGGCGGGCCAGGGCGCGGGAAATGTGTTCGCGGCGCTGGCCGTGCAGCAGGACCTGGTGCAGCAGATTTACGGTGACCATGCGGTGCTGGGCGATCATGCCGATGATCTGGTGGTCCAGGTTCTCGCGGCTGCTGGGGATGAACGGGGCGGTCTTGGGCGGGGTCATGAGCGGTATCCCTTGGTCATGTCGACGGATGCCTGGGGCGTCAGCGTGGTCAGGAAGGCGCGGACGGCGCCGAGTTGGGTAGCGGCGGCGCGCGCCGCCTCGGGCAGGGGGCGTCCGCCGGCCGCCCGGTGCGCGCGGGCGTTGAGGGTTTTGACCTGCTGGGGGCGGGCGAGGTGGGTGAAGTCGTCGTCGAGGTGGATGCCGGAGATGCGCACCGGCCCGATCCGCTGGCCGTCGACGGTGAAGGAGGCGTAGTGCTCGTACAAGGGCAGGGCGATGACCTGGTCCTCGCTGGGGCGCTCGCCCCATTCCTCGGTCATGACCTTGATGACCCGCCGGGTGCCGGTGGTGGTGGCCAGCGTGGAGGAGTTCTGCAGCAGCGCCTCGCGCACGGCCTGGGGGAGCCGGCTGAGAGACTGGGACATGCCGTGGATGAACACCTTCGATTTGCGGAGGTCTTCGAACATACTGGCCACGGACTCGGGGGCGCTGCCCGCGATGGTGATCAGCTCGTCGAGGTAGCCGCGGAAGTCGACGCGGTCGTCGGGCGCGGTGTCGCGGCGGGAGCGTCCGGCGCGCAGCAGTTCGTGCGCGATCAGGCTGGAGACCAGCCGGTCGTTGGGGCCGTTGCCGGCAGTGCAGATCCACAGGATGCGGCGCGTATCCATGGCGCGACGCAGGTTGAGGCGGCCCTGGGGCTGGCCGAGGAAGGCGTGGTAGACGGGGTTCTGGGACAGCCGAGTCAGCGGGTTGAGGACGATGCCGAACGCGTCGTAGGTCAGGGACGGGAAGACGCTGTCCCACCAGGAACTCGCCTCGTCACCCAGCTCGCCGCGCACGGCCTGGAGCGCGGCGGTCCGGAAGGTGCGGTCGGTGAGCAGCGCGGTGATGTGGAAGACGGTGGCCTGCGCCTCGGGCCGGCCCGCCGCGCAGGCCTTCGCGTTCAGGGCCGTCAGGACCTGCACGCAGGCGGTGAGGATGGTGATGCCGCGCGGCGTGCTCGTGTCGTCCCACTTCATGCCGGCGGCCAGTCCGTCGACGACGGCGTCGGTGACCTCATGGCGCGGCTGCCCGGCGCTCATGTCGAGCAGGTTCCACGCGGCGATGGGCCGGGTGTTGTCGGCCGGCTTGAGATCCACGACCTGCACCCGCGCCATGATCATGGGGTGGGCGAGGTAGGGGGCGGCGCGGTGCCAGGAGTCACCGTGCGGGTCGACGTACAGCAGTCCGCCACCGGCATGTGCGACCGCAATCGCCTGGGCCAGGGCCCGTTCGGTCTTGCCGGCGCCGGACTTGCCGAGTCCGGTCTCGAACAGCGTCTGCGCGGCATGCGTGGCGACGAGTCGGCGCGTCCCGTCGCTCTCCACGAGAGCGCCCTGTAGCAGCAGGTCTGCGTTGCCGTGCTCGAAGGTCGGCAACTGGGCGGGCAGCAGCGGGAGGCGGCAGTGCCGGGTTGGCGGCTTGAGCAGGCCCGTGAGCTCGGTGAGCCGTGCGAGGTTCGCACTGGAGGGGCGGCACTGACCCAGGTCCCAGCGGCGCTGCCAGCTGCGGCGAAGCGGCCACTGGTCCGGTCCCCACCACCAGGCGAATAGCCGCAGACCGCGCGGCGCGAGCCGCGCTTCGTGCGCGAACACCGTGAAACCGCCCTGCACCTGGGCGAGCAGGGCCCGCGCGCGGCCCTCGCGGTCGGAGGCGCAGCGGATCAGGATCTGCACGCGGGCCAGCGCGGTGTCGTCGGCAAGCTTGCCGAGCGCCTTGTCCCTGTCGACGCGCCGCGGGTGCGGCACGACCAGAGGGGCCGCGCCCTGATTGCGGCCCTGGGCGAGGGTGCGCAGCGAATCGGCGGCCGCGGCCACGTCCTGGCGCATCCACCGGGATGCTGCCCGGGCCTCGGCATGCTCTTCGCCGCGGGCCCTTTGCATGAGCTGCCAGCGCTGCAGGCGCACCGCGGGCCGCGGTGCGGGCTGCAAGTCGACGCAGATTTCCACCAGGTCGCCGAGCTCGGTCTTCAGCGCGGAGACGGCGTCCACGATCGGCTGCAGCGGATCCGGATTCAGCGGCACCTCGCGCAGATAGGAAGCCGGGTTGCCGCGCAGGACCATTTCCCCGCGCACCTCGAAGTCCCGCTGGTCACCTGCTTGCTCACACGCACGCTCGGCATCTTTGGGCGACATATTCTGTACGGCCACGGCGTCGCCGAACGCGCTCACCCGCAGAAACTTCTGCGCACCCTCTGGTCCCTCCAGCCGGTAGGACAGGGGATGCGTCTCGTCCGAGCGCATCCGAATCCGTACTGACCGCGAGCGTTTGGGGGCCCACCACGGCAGCGCGTTCGCGGCCTGCAGCATCTTCAGGCCCTGGCGCAGCACCCGCTCCTCGTCCGGGTCGAAGTACGGCGCGGGCGTCACCATCAGTACGCACCGCTCCCGCGAGGCCAGCTCGGACAGGCGCCTGCTGATCAGTTCCCACAGCGCACCTGCCGCGAGGGCGAGGAACAGCGGCACGTACCAGTGCGCGACGAGCCACCACGCGGCGCGGCCCACGGCGAAGCTGGCATCGGCGAGGTCGGGCAGGGCCTGGACAGTCATGAGGTGGCGGGGGGAAGCGGCGTCCATGCGGTGGCATCTCCGGTGCGGTGAGTGAAGGGAATGTCGGCGAGACGGCCGTCGGTGTACGTGCCGCCGCGGTCGGCCGCGGCCCACACCAGATGTGCGAGCGTCTGGCCCGGCCGGGCGGGGTCTTGGCGGGCGATCGCGGCCTGGATTCGGATCCGGGTGAACGCCGGGGAGACGGCGCCGGAGTGCGCGGCGCTGGGGAACGCGCTAGGGAAGGCGTCCTGGCCCAGTCCCGTGGCGTCCGCGCGCAGCACCTTTGCTGCCGTATCGAGCAGTTGCTTGGCCTGCGCGGCGGACAGATCGGCGGGCCAGGACTGTTCCAGCAACTGCTGGATGGCCCGGTCCCCGGCCCGTCCTTCACCCCGCGGCGGCAGTTCACCCGCGGGCGAGCGGGTCGGCGAGGCGAACTGGTCGGGCGCCGCGCCGGTGGCG
>NZ_JAAGMG010000790.1 GCF_010548525.1 Streptomyces sp. SID14478 | reverse complement strand
TCGGCGGAGACGTACACGGTGATCTTCTCGTCGTGCCGTTCACGGCCGCTGGGCCGTCGGTTGGCGGCCCGGGAGCGGCGCCGCGCGGCGGCCGTGCCCCGGCCGCTGCCAGAACCTTCCTGCGCGCCGCCGGAGGAGGAACGCCGGGCCGTCTTGTCCGCGGCGGCCTCGCGCCCGCGCCCCGGCTGCGTGAGCCGGCGTCGGACTCGGCGTCCGCGGCGGTGTGTTCGCCGGACGGGGCGGAACCCGTGTCCGCGTCACCGTCCTGCCCGCCGGACGACGAGGCGGCCGCCTCGTCGCTCTCACCGGCGGGCCCGGGCACCCGGGCCTCACCGTTCGCAGGCCGCCGTGGCGACGACGACTGCAGTGCCATTCCCCCGGTCGTACGGAACAGTTCGTCGGCCCCCGGCAGACTCACTCGGCGTGACACCGGGCGAGCACCTCCCTGGCGAGCTGGCGATAGGCCGCGGCACCGACCGAGTTCGAGGCGTACGTGGTGATCGGCTCACCGGCGACCGTGGTCTCCGGGAAGCGCACGGTCCGGCCGATCACGGTGTGGTAGACGTGATCGTCGAACGCCTCGACCACGCGCGCCAGGACCTCACGGCTGTGCACCGTCCGGGAGTCGTACATCGTGGCGAGGATGCCGTCGAGCTCCAGCTCCGGGTTCAGCCGCTCCTGGACCTTCTCGATGGTCTCGGTCAGCAGGGCCACACCGCGCAGCGCGAAGAACTCGCACTCCAGCGGCACGATCACCTTGTGAGCGGCCGTCAGCGCGTTCACCGTGAGCAGGCCGAGCGAGGGCTGGCAGTCGATCACGATGTAGTCGTAGTCGGCCATCAGCGGCTTCAACGCCCGCTGCAGCGTGGACTCGCGCGCCACCTCGCTGACCAACTGCACTTCCGCAGCGGACAGGTCGATGTTGCTCGGCAGCAGGTCCATGTTCGGGACGGCGGTCTTCAGGAGCACCTCGTCCGCGGACATCCCCCGCTCCATGAGCAGGTTGTAGACCGTGAGGTCGAGCTCCATCGGGTTCACGCCGAGGCCGACCGACAGGGCACCCTGCGGGTCGAAGTCGACGAGCAGGACCCGGCGGCCGTACTCGGCAAGTGCCGCACCCAGATTGATGGTCGACGTGGTCTTGCCCACGCCGCCCTTCTGGTTGCACATCGCGATGATCTTCGCGGGGCCGTGATCGGTCAGCGGTCCTGGGATCGGGAAGTACGGGAGCGGACGTCCGGTCGGACCGACGCGCTCGCGACGCTGGCGTGCAGCGTCGGGGGCGAGCGTGGCCGCGTACTCGGGGTCGGGCTCGTACTCGGCGTCAGGGTCGTAGAAGTGCCCCTGGGGGGACAGTTCGTCGTAGTCGGCGAAGTGGCTGTGTGTGTCGCCACTTCGGTCGCCGGCCATGGCGTTCACGTGATGGCCATCCATGCTCTGGTGTGCTGTCTGCGTCGGCGTCTGCTGGGGGCTGGTCCGGGAGCCGCTCTGGTGGGCCGCGAAGGTACGCACAGCTACGGAGCCGACAGCCTGAAGCTCCGCGGGAACCTGTCCGCCTGGCTGGCCACCTCCGGGAGTAAATGTCGACTCATTCACAAGTCGTCTTACCTCCTTGGATGTGACCAGGAACATTTATCGATAGGTCAGCGTGGCACCATGCCGACGGTTGGCGACTCTATGGCGTGTCACCGGTCCGCAGCAACACAATCCGCCGTTCCGGGCACGATGTGTCGGCACTTCAGCGACAACAGAACACCCTCATGTCAAGGGCGTGCGCCGGTTCTTCGGCGTGTTTCGCGGCTGCGCGAATCGGTTAAAGGGTTACGTTCAAGGCGAGTTGGCCATGTCCGTACCCATGCACTTACGGCCGGACCTCTCGCAAGGTCCGGCCGCAGGCGTGAGATTGACGACTTTCGTTGACGTCGTCGCCGAGAGGACTCAGCCGAGCAGGGTCTCCAGCTCCAGGTGCTCCAGGCCGTGCGCCTCTGCGACCTCCTTGTAAACCACCTTGCCGTCATGGGTGTTGAGGCCCAGGGCGAGCGCCGGGTCGCGGCGCAGCGCCTCGGCCCAGCCGCGGTTGGCGAGCTCCACGATGTACGGCAGCGTCGCGTTCGTCAGCGCGTACGTCGACGTGTTGGGCACGGCGCCGGGCATGTTGGCGACGCAGTAGAAGACCGAGTTGTGGACCGGGAAGGTCGGCTCGGCGTGCGTGGTCGGGTGCGAGTCCTCGAAGCAGCCTCCCTGGTCGATCGCGATGTCGACAAGAACACTTCCCGGCTTCATGCGCGAGACGAGCTCGTTGGTGACGAGCTTCGGCGCCTTGGCGCCGGGGATGAGCACGGCACCGACGACGAGGTCGGCGTCCAGGCAGGCCTTCTCGAGCTCGAACGCGTTGGAGACGACGGTCTGGATCTTCGTACCGAAGATCTTGTCGGCTTCCTTGAGCTTGTTGATGTCCTTGTCGAGCAGGGTCACGTGGAAGCCCATGCCGATGGCGATCTGCGCGGCGTTCCAGCCGGAGACGCCGCCGCCGATGACGACGGCCTTGCCGGCGGCGACACCCGGGACACCGCCGGGCAGCACGCCGCGGCCGCCGTTGGCGGCCATCAGGTGGTAGGCGCCGACCTGCGGGGCGAGCCGGCCCGCGACCTCGGACATCGGGGCGAGCAGCGGCAGCTGGCGGTTCGCGGTCTCGACCGTCTCGTACGCGATGGCGGTCGTGCCGGACTCCAGCAGCGCGTCGGTGCACTCCTTCGACGCGGCCAGGTGCAGGTACGTGAAGAGCGTCTGGTCCTTGCGCAGCCGGTGGTACTCCTCGGCGATCGGCTCCTTGACCTTCAGCAGCAGGTCGGCCGTGGCCCAGACCTCGTCGGCGGTGCCGAGGATCTGCGCGCCCGCGGAGACGTACTCGGCGTCCGTGATCGAGGAACCCACACCGGCGTTCTGCTCGACGAAGACCTGGTGGCCGTGGCGCACGAGCTCATGCACGCCGGCGGGGGTGATGGCCACCCGGAACTCGTTGTTCTTGACCTCGCGGGGGATGCCGACCTTCATCGTCGATCACGGTCCTTGGCTCAGGGGATATCTCGGGCAATGCACTGCATACCAGTGCGCCGAAGGACACACCGGGAGACGCCACGGAAGTACGCGGCGGAGCCAGTCTAATGAAGGTTGTCGAGCTGTCTAGCCTTTCGATGCATCAATCTTTTGTGGATGCACTACGGATTTCGTAGGCGTTAGCGGCTCGTTCCGAAGGGTTTGCTTCCGCGGGCCCGCCGACGGTGCCACCAGGCATCTCCTCTCCCAGCATGCGCTCGGCGGCACCCCGGTGCAGCTTGGCCGCGGCGGGGTCGCCGAGCCGCTCCAGGGTGTCGGCGAGCCGCAGCTGGAGCGCCGCCTGCAGCCGTACGTCCTTGGCCTGGCGCGCCCACTCGACGGCCTCCTGGCAGGTGTACAGCGACTCCTCGGGCCGCCCCGCGTACTCCTGCACCCGCGCCAGTTCGCTCAAGGCCCTCGCCTGAGCCGGGACGTCGCCCTCCTTGCGATATCCGGCCACCGCGGAGCGCCAGCAGCGCAGGGCCTCGCCGTAGCGCCCCGCGAACGTGTGGACCGCGGCGATGCGCCCGTGCAGGCGCGCGGCGTCGGCCCGCTCGCCCCGGGTCAGCC
>NZ_JAAGMG010000744.1 GCF_010548525.1 Streptomyces sp. SID14478 | reverse complement strand
CAGGTCGAGGATCTGCGCCTGCACCGTCACGTCGAGGGCCGTGGTCGGCTCGTCGGCGATGAGCAGTTCCGGGTTGCAGGCCAGCGACATCGCGATCATGGCGCGCTGGCGCATACCGCCGGAGAACTGGTGCGGGTAGTCGTCGACCCGCTGCTTGGGCTGCGGGATGCCGACCTTGCCCAGCATCTCGACGGCCCGGTCCCGGGCCTCCTTCTTCGAGGCGCCGGTGTGCTTGCGGAACGGCTCGGCGATCTGCCGGCCCACCGTGTAGTACGGCGACAGCGCGGTCAGCGAGTCCTGGAAGATCATCGCCATCTTGTTGCCACGGAGCTTCTCCATCTCGGACTCCGTGGCGGTGAGCAGTTCCTGGCCGTCCAGGAGGATCTCACCGTCGATGCTGGTGTTCTTCTTGTTGTGCAGGCCCAGCACGGTCAGGTTGGTCACCGACTTGCCGGAGCCCGATTCGCCGACGATCCCGAGCGTCTTGCCGCGCTCCAGGTCGAAGGAGAGGCCGTCCACCGCCTTGACGGCGCCGTCCTCGGTGGAGAACTGCACCCGCAGGTCGCGTACCGAGAGGAAGGCGTCGGAACCGGCCGGCGCCGGAGCGTCCTCGGTCTTGGTGAGTGTGGTCACGGGGGTTCTCCTAGGACAGACGCACGCGCGGGTCGATCACGGCGTACAGCGCGTCCACGACGACATTGCAGATGATGATGAAGGCGGCGCTCACGAGCATCACGCCCATGAGGACCGGCAGGTCCTTGTTGTTGACCGAGTCGATGGCCAGGCGGCCGAAGCCGGCGAGACCGAAGGTCAGTTCCGTGACCATGCCACCGCTGAGCAGGGCGGCGATGTCCATTCCGATGATGGTGATGATCGGGATGAGGGAGCCGCGCCAGGCGTACCGGAAGAAGACGTAGCGCGCGCTCATTCCCTTGGCGCGGGCCGCGCGGACGTGTTCTTCCTGTAGCTGCTCGATCATCGAGGAGCGCGCCATGCGGGTGTAGTTGGCCGTGAAGATGGTGGCCATGACCAGCCATGGGATCACCAGGCCCGCGAACCAGGCCCCTGGGTTCTCGGTGATCGGTGTGTACTTCGGTTTGTCCAGCCACCCCGTGCTGTACACGAAGATGCCGAGCACGATCGGACCGAGGAAGTAGATCTGGAAGGAACTCGTCACCAGCGACGCACCGCTGAAGATCTTGTCCAGCCACGTGCCACGGAAGCGGGCGGCCAGCAGACCGGCGCCGAGACCGGCGATCAGGAAGACGATCAGACCACCGATCGTCAGGGAGATGGTGAGCGGGAGACGATCCATCATCGTGTCCCACACCATCTGGTTGTTGCGGAACGAGACGCCGAAGCACGGCGCGTCGCAGTGTCCCACCGCGAAGTCACGTCCGGCGAAGATGCCGACCAGGTAGTGCCAGTACTGCAGCGGCACGGGATCATCGAGGCCGAGGTTCTTGTGAATGATGTCGAGCGCGGCCGGAGTGCAGTTCTTGCCGCACGCGAGCGTCGCCGGGTCCTGTGGGATGGCGAAGTACATGAAGAACGTGAAGGCGCTGATCAGCAGAAGGATGAGTGCTGCGCCGAACGTCCGGCGTATGAGAAATCGAAGCATCGCAAAAAGCTGCTCTCAGGACGGCGGCGGTGGGAGGCCAGGAGGGGGGTCCGGCGGCCCGGGGGTGGAGGCTCCGCCGCGCCTCCACCCCCAGGAACTGCCTTGTGCTGCTTACTTCTTGAGGTACACCGAGGTCGGGTCGGTGTAGCTCGAAACGGTCGAGTAGCGCAGGCCACCGACGTTGGAGCCGGCGATCTGGAACACCTTGGTGTAGTAGATCGGGGCGGCCGGGTTGATCTTCTCGGAGATGTACTTCGAGAGCTTCGCGTACTCAGAGGCGCGCTCGTCGGCGTCCGCGATCAGCTGGATCCGGGCGAGCTCCGAGTTCACGTGCTTGTCGTTGGTGTGCGAGTAGTTGGACGAACCGTCCTGGATCTGCGCACCGTCGAAGGACGGCGGGAAGACGGTGTTGCCGTCGGCCCAGTCCTGACCCCAACCGGTCATGTAGAGGTCAAGGCCGTTCTTGACCTTGCCCATCTGCTCGTACCAGGTGGCGTTGTCGATTTCCTTCTTCTGGATGTCCAGGCCGATCTTCTTCAGGTTGTTGACGATCAGGTTGGCCTGGGTCACACGCACCGGAGTGTTGGCGTAGGCGTAGACGAGCTTCTTGCCCTTCGCGCCGGCCTCGTCGATCAGCTTCTTCGCCTTGGCGATGTCACCGTTCGGCTTCTTGGTGCGGTCGAACGGGTCGTACGTCTTGTCGTAGCCCGGGGTGGTCGGGGACATCAGCGAGGTCGCCGCGTCACCACCGTAGGCACCGCCGTCGGCGCGGGCGGCCGAGGTGGCCGGGATCGCCAGGGCGATGGCGTCACGGATCCGCTTGTCCTTGATGCGGTCCATGTTGAAGTTCAGCTGCCACACGTACGGGGCGTAGCCCTGGATCGTGCGCTTCATCACGGCCTTGTCGGTCGTGATCTTCTGCAGCTGGGTGGCGTCGATCTGGCCGGTGAACATGATCGCGTTCTTCGCCGCGCCACGGTCCGCCAGGATCGTCTTGGTCTGGTCGTCCTTGGTGTGGTTGAACTCGATGTTGAAGCCGTCCACGTAGGCGTGGCGCATCGGGTCCGACTTCTCGTCCCAGCTGGTGTTGCGCACCAGGGAGAGGGACTTGCCCGGCTTGTACGACGCGACCTTGTACGGGCCCGTCGCGACCGGCGACTGGTCGTACTTCTGCTTCGTGTCCGTCTTCTCGGGCACGACGGAGTAGGCGGCCATGGCGAGCGCCTGCGGCACGTCGGTGTGCGCCTCGAGGAAGTGGAACGAGATCGTCTTGTCGTCCGGCGTCGCCAGGACCGAGTCGGGCAGGTGCTTGCCCTTGAACGGACCCTTGTAGGCCTCGCGGTACTTGGTGCCCGCGCCCGAGAGCCACTGCTGGATGTACGTCGGGCCGTCCGTGATGAACGGGTCGTACATGCGCTCGATGGAGTGGCGGATGTCGGCCGACGTGATGACGTGGCCGTTCTGGTCCTTGACGCCGTCCTTCAGCGTGAAGGTCCAGGTCTTGCCGCCGTCCGAGGACTTGCCCGGGTCGGTCGCGAGGTCACCGACGACCGTCTGGTTGCCCTTGTCGTCCTCCTTGTACGTGGTCAGGCCACGGAAGAGGAGCTTGGAGACGAGACCGGCGTCGGAGACGTAGATCTGACCCGGGTCCAGGTGCGAGAAGTCGCTCTCCTGGTAGACCTGGACCGTGCCGCCCTTCTTGGCACCGGAGACCGGGGCGGCGGGGCCGACCGAGTCCTGGGCGGTGCCCAGGGTGACCGGCTTGGCCTGGGACTTGGCTTCGTCCTGGGACTTGCCCGCGGGCTTGTCGCTGCTCTTGCTGCCACTGCTGCAGCCGGTCAGCGCGAGGGCGCCGACAGCCGCTGCGGCGACCGTTGCCTGCGCCGTGCGCGATCGAAGGATGCTCATGGAGTCGAGTCCACCTGCCTGTGAGTAGTGATCCTTTGGTGCTGCCTGGCGCATCCGGTTGGTCGGCCGGCGCCCGGGTGGCAGCTGCCCCCTGGGTGACGCTGGATCAGCGCCCGGTCTTGGGATCGAAGGCGTCCCGGACCGAGTCACCCAGGAGGTTGAACGCCACGAAGAAGACCACCATGGCGACACCCGGGAAGAACATGTAGGTCGGGTCCTGCTCGTAGATCTTCGCGGCGGTGGCGAACATCAAGCCCCAGTCGGGAGTGGGGTCTTGATAGCCGACGCCGACGAACGAGAGGAAGGCGACCGAGAGGATGGTGCTGGGGAGGAG
Source organism: Streptomyces sp. SID14478 (assembly GCF_010548525.1). Classification (GTDB taxonomy): domain Bacteria; phylum Actinomycetota; class Actinomycetes; order Streptomycetales; family Streptomycetaceae; genus Streptomyces. The sequence goes on along the minus strand of NZ_JAAGMG010000744.1, from coordinate 12,523 downwards.
ATAGGTTCCCTGGACGATGATCGGCGTCACCAGGTTGGGCAGCAGCTCCTTGCGGATGATCCGCCAGGGCGAGGCGCCCGCGACCTTGGCCGCCTCGACGAACTCCCGCTCGCGCAGGGAGAGCGTGACCGCTCGCACCAGGCGGGACAGGCTCATCCAGGTGAGCATCCACATGACGCCGGTGATGGCGAGGAAGCGGATGTAGACCGGGGTCTCCTCGTCGGGAGCGACGAAGACGGTGACCACCACGGGCATGACCGCGACCATGAACAGCTGGTTGGGCAGCGCCATCATGAAGTCGGTGAACCGGCCGAGCCAGTAGTCGATCTTCCCGCCGAAGTAGCCCGCCGCCAGGCCGATGACGACGCCCAGCAGGACCATGCCGATCGTGGCGACGAGAGCGGTGTAGAGCGACGTCCGCATGCCGTACAGCAGGTACGAGAACACGTCGCGGCCGTAGTTCGGGTCGATGCCGAACCAGTGCTCGGGCGACATGCCGCCGTTGGGCCCGGCAGGCAGGTTGAACTCGTTCAGGAGCGTGGGGTCGTCCTGGCCGTAGAAGGTGTACGGGTCCTTGCCGTACAGCTTCGATATGACCGGGGCGAGCGCGGCTATCAAGAAGAACAGCAGCACGATGACGGAGGAGACGACACCCGTCTTGTCCCGCTTGAAGCGGCGCCACATCAACTGTCCGGGGCTGCGCCCTTCCAGCTTCTTCTTGGGCGCCTGCGCGTCACCCTGCGGCGCGCTGTCCTTGTCCAAGGCGGAAGAGGTCTCGGCGCCCTCAATCTCGATTGGACTCGTCATGAATTCGTCCATTTCACAGGTGTTGGAGGTCGTCGGCCGGGTATCCGGAAGATCCGACGGCCCTCGCACGGCGTACGTCATTCGAAGCGCGCGATGGGAACAACGACTGGGGTGAACCCACCCCTGGGGAACCCTGGCCCGTGGCCGGCCGTCGGCCGGTCGACGGACCGAGCCGTCAAGAGCGTTCGCGACGCTGGATCGTTGCCTCGTCCACTGCGGGGACGAGATCGAACGTGCCCGCGGGACCTACACCTGTCATCGGGGACGACGCGACCCATATGGCGCTTGTGGCACCTCGCATGGGTTCCTCCTCATGAGTCCACTTTGTTCACTACAAGTGGAGGCACATGTCACCCAGCCGACACCCCTGACGGCGAAGGTTCAAGTGCCCCAGTGTGCTCGCGAGTCGACGCTCCCCACAGCGCGTGACCCATTGACCCGAGCTCTACGCCGTCAACTATTAGCCACGCGGCCTTCGTCGACCACACTCTTTTGGTCTCGGTTCGATCACACCTGATGCGTACATCTCCCAAAATCCGGACAAACAGATCCGAGATAGAGGGACACGAAACGGACGTGTTACATATCTATCGACCACCGGTGCCCGGATACCGGACACCAGGGTGGACTTAATCACTTGCACCGGGATGGTATTTGACCCTTTGTTGAGCGAGTCCTGACGTTCGCGCCGGTCCACCCCGGTCACCCCGCGTAGACAGGGGCAGGCTAGCGGCAACGCAAAGGGCCCGGCACCCCCTTCGGGGTGCCGGGCCCAATTTGCTGCGCCTAGGAGCGCATCAGCCGTGCTTGGCGCGCGAGGCCGAGCGGCCGCGCTCCTTCTGGTCCAGGACGACCTTGCGGATGCGCACGGCCTCCGGGGTCACCTCGACGCACTCGTCGTCGCGGCAGAACTCCAGGGACTGCTCCAGGGACAGCTTGCGCGGCGGGACGATCGCCTCGAAGGAGTCCGCGGAGGCGGAGCGCATGTTGGTGAGCTTCTTCTCCTTGGTGATGTTCACGTCCATGTCGTCGGCGCGCGAGTTCTCGCCGACGATCATGCCCTCGTACACCTCGGTGCCGGGGTCGGTGAACAGCACGCCGCGCTCCTGCAGGTTCGTCATCGCGAACCCGGTGACGGCGCCGGCGCGGTCGGCGACCAGCGAGCCGTTGTTCCGGGTCGTCAGCGTGCCGAACCACGGCTCGTGGCCCTCGTGGATGGAGTGGGCGATGCCCGTGCCGCGGGTGTTCGTCAGGAACTCCGTACGGAAGCCGATGAGGCCGCGGGACGGGACGACGAACTCCATGCGGACCCAGCCGGAGCCGTGGTTCGACATGTTGTCCATGCGGCCCTTGCGGACGCCCATGAGCTGCGTGACGGCGCCCATGTGCTCCTCGGGGACGTCCACCGTGAGGCGCTCGACGGGCTCGTGGACCTTGCCGTCGACCTCCTTGGTGACGACCTGCGGCTTGCCGATGGTCAGCTCGAAGCCCTCGCGGCGCATCTGCTCGACCAGGATGGCCAGCGCCAGCTCACCGCGGCCCTGCACCTCCCAGGCGTCGGGACGCTCGGTGTCGAGGACGCGCAGCGAGACGTTACCGATCAGCTCGCGGTCGAGGCGGTCCTTGACCTGGCGGGCGGTGACCTTGCGGTCCTTGACCGCGGACTTCGCCTGCGCGCCCTTGCCGGTGCCGCCACGGCCGACGAGCGGCGAGGTGTTGGTACCGATGGTCATGGAGATGGCCGGCTGGTCGACCGTGATCAGCGGCAGCGCGATCGGGTTCTCCGGGTCGGCCAGGGTCTCGCCGATCATGATGTCGGGGATACCGGCGACGGCGCAGATGTCACCGGGGCCCGCGACCTCGGCGGGCTTGCGGGTGAGCGCCTCGGTCATGAGGAGCTCGGTGATGCGCACGTTGGAGATCGTGCCGTCCCGCTTGATCCAGGCGACCGTCTGGCCCTTGCGCAGCTCGCCCTGCTCGACGCGGAGCAGCGCGATGCGGCCGAGGAAGTTGTCGGCGTCCAGGTTCGTCACGTGCGCCTGCAGCGGCGCGGACTCGTCGAACGTCGGGGCCGGGACGCTCTCCAGGATCGTGGAGAAGAACGGCTCCAGGTTGGTGGAGTCCGCCGGGACGGTGCCGTCCTCCGGCTTCGTCAGCGAGGCGATGCCGTCACGGCCGCACGCGTAGACGATCGGGAACTCGATCTGCTCCTCGTCCGCGTCCAGGTCGAGGAAGAGGTCGTACGTCTCGTTGACGACCTCGTCGATGCGCGAGTCGGGGCGGTCCGTCTTGTTGATGCACAGGATGACCGGCAGGCGCTGCTGGAGCGCCTTGCGCAGCACGAAGCGGGTCTGCGGGAGCGGACCCTCGGAGGCGTCCACGAGCAGGACCACCGCGTCGACCATCGACAGACCGCGCTCGACCTCGCCACCGAAGTCGGCGTGGCCCGGGGTGTCGATGATGTTGATCGTGATGACGTCGCCGCCATCCTTCGGGTGGTACTTCACCGCTGTGTTCTTGGCGAGGATCGTGATGCCCTTCTCACGCTCCAGGTCATTCGAGTCCATCATGCGATCGTCGAGGGACTCGGCAGCGTGCGCGGCGAAGGAGCCGGCCTGCTTGAGCATGGCGTCGACGATGGTCGTCTTGCCGTGGTCGACGTGAGCGACGATGGCGACGTTTCGGATGTCGTGGCGCGTGGCCATATTGCGGCGTACTCCCGGAGTGAGTGGACGGCTGCGCGTACATCAGTGATACGCGCGCCCTGCCGGGCTGGACACGCCACGGCCTCACCCCATGGTACGTGGCTTGACGGGTGGGGGCGTTCCCGGGCCTCGTGGGGAGGCCTGCGGGCACCGGTCGTTCCAAGAAAACTGCAGGTCAATGGGTACAACGAACCTTGCCCGCCGGGTCGGCCGGCGGGCAAGGGAGTTGAGCTGGATCTGAGCTAAATAATCTTGACGTCAGTCACCCGAGGGCGAGGCGGAGGGCTTCGCGCCGCCGCCCGTCCTCCGGAACCCGATGTCCTCGTACTGCGGCTCCTGGAAGCCGAAGGCGCCGGCGTTGGCGAGATCCGGCCTGGCCGCCACCAGCTCGGGCCGCTGGTAGAGCGGAATCGATCCTGCAGCGGCCCAGATCTCCCCGTCCGCCTGCTTGACCAGGGACTTGGCCTCGTCCGCGTCGAGCTCGCCGATGGCCTGGTCGAAGAGCTGGTCGATGTGGTCGGTGCCGACCCGGGTGTAGTTCTGCTCGACGGTGAGCGACCCGTCCGCGGCCGGGATCGGCTTGGCGTAGATGGGACGGGCGTCGGTCGCCGGATAGGCGGAGGCCGGCCAGGAGTAGAGCGCGAGGTCGTACTCGCCGGACGCGATGTGGTCCTTGAAGTAGCTCTCGTCGTCGACCTTCATGATGTCCGTGCGGACGCCGATCTTCTGCAGCATCTGCGTGATCTTGTCCGCGACCGCGCGCAGCTGCTCGGAGCCCTCGCCCGAGGGGATCACGAAGCGCAGCGTGAGCGGCTTGCCGTCCTTGGCGAGGGCGCCCGTCGCGGCGCCGGCCGGGGCGGCGGTGCCCTTGGGGGCGTACGCGCCGGGGGCCCCGCCCTGCTTGCCGAGCCGCTTGGCGTCGTTGTGGTGCTCGGAGTGCTTCGCGGTGCCCGGGTGCTTCTTCTTCTCCTTGTCGGCCTCGCGCATCTTCATGGCGTCGGCCTGGTGCAGGAGCGCGGCGTACTGGGCGGCGGCGACCGGACCGGGGGCGAGCAGCGGGGGCGCGTGGTCGGCGGGCTTGTCGTCCTCGCCGACGATGTACGAGTCCTCGCCGTCGTCGGCGGCGTCGCTGCCGGAGTCGGCCTCGCTGCCCGCCGTCTTCGGCTTCTCCTTCTTCTCCTTGAGGGGACCGCCGGGCACCCAGCCCGCGTCGGCGAGGAGCGCCTGCGCCTCCGCGGTGTCCTGGTCGCCGAGCGCGTCGCTGTTGTCGGCGTACGCGGACTGTCCGGCCAGGGCGAGGTGGTTGTCGACGGTGTGCACCGGCAGGCCGAGCGGCTTGAGGACCGCCTCGGCGAGCTGGTTGCGGTCGAGGGCACGGGCCACGGCGCGGCGCACGCGTTCGTCCGCCAGCGGGCCCTCGGCGCCGTTCAGCGCGAGCTGGGTGTAGGCGGGTTCGAGCGACTTGCGGAGCTGGAAGCCGTGCAGGTTGGCCTGTTCCTTCGCGTACTTCTTGATGGCCTTGCGCGTCTTCTTGCGGGCGGAGATCTCCTCGTCCGCCGCCTCCTCGTCCTCGCCGTGCACGATCGCCCAGGAACGCAGCGCCTTGCCGGGGGTGAGGGCGGCGCCGGGGCCGTGCGTGAGCGGGCCCGTCGCGCCCTTGTCGCGGGCGGCGTGGGCGAGGCGGTCGGCGCCGCCCGAGTCGAGGTCGGCCAGGTCGAGGCGGTCCGCGGCGAGGGCCTCGGCCCGCTCGGAGCGCGGTACGGCGGCGAGGACCAGCTTGTCGAGCTTGGCGGGGCGGCCCCACCAGCGCGGGTTGCGCTTGAGGGTGACCTGCTTGTCGTCGCGGTCGACCTTGTCGAGGGCGAAGGGGCCGGCGGTGACCTTGAGCTTGCGGCGCGCGCCCTCGTTGAAGTTGTCCGGGGTCCCCATGACGTCCTTGGGGTACAGCGGCGAGAACAGGGCCTGCCAGTCCGCGTACGGCTTGGAGAACGTGACCCGTACCTCCAGGTCGTTCGCCCCGCGCTCGATCTTCTCGATGCGGTCGTAGCCCGCGTTGTGCGCGGTCCAGTACGCGCTGTCCTTGCCGGACAGGGCGCGCCACTGGGCGGCGAAGTCGGGCGCGCCGATCTCCCGGCCGTCGCTCCACACCGCCTGCTGGTTCAGCTTGTACAGCACGACCTGCTTCGGCTCGGTCTCGATGACCTCGGCCTTCTCCAGGTAGTCGGCGTCGCGCTGCGGGCGTCCCTGCGCGTCGAGGCGGAACATCGACGGCAGGACGGCGCCGGCGATCCGGCCGGTGCCCTGGTCGGCGTCCGCCTGGAAGGAGTTGAGGGTCGCGGGCACGGCGTCGATCGCCCAGCGCAGGGTGCCGCCGTCCTTGATCTGGTCGCGGGCGGCAGGCGCGATGTCCTGCCCGGCGGAGGGGGCGCTCGCCTCGTCGGCGGAGCCGCAGCCCGCCAGGGCGGTCGCGGCGAGCGCGCCGCTCACGAGGAACGCGGCCGAGCGGGCGGCTGCGCCTGGGCGCCTAGGGGTTCGGTGCATCTCGGCGTCTACCTCCGGTGCGGGCCGGTTCTGTCTCATTCGGCGGTATATGTCGCTGATCACATCTATTGGGCCACTGAACGCGACGAGGCCCTGCCGGGGGTTGCGACACGCGATGCCCCCGGGGAAGCCCACTCGTGCGGCCCAATCCGGGCGCCCAATGGGGGTGCGCCTCGGGGGTGCGCCTCGGGGGTGCGCCTCGGGGGTGCGCCTCGGAAGTGCCCCTTGGGGTGGGGCCGGCGGGTGCGGGTCCGGTGGGGGCTGGTCGCGCAGTTCCCCGCGCCCCCGAGAGGCGCACTGCGTGCGCCCTCCCGGGGGAGGCGCGGCGAAGCCGCATGCCTCCAGGGGCGCGGGGAACTGTGCGACCGGCCACAGACGACCCGCACCCGCCGGATCCACCCCAGGGCGCCTCCCTCAGGCGCAGGACCCCGGCGGTCCCACCCCAGGGCGCCTCCCTCAGGCGCAGGACCCCGGCGGTCCCACCCCAGGGCGCCTCCCTCAGGCGCAGGACCCCGGCGGCGCGACCTCAGGGCGCACCCCCTCAGGCGCAGGACCCCGGCGGCGCGAAACTCGGGGCGCGCACCTCGTCGCGCCGCGACAATCCGTACCGCTCCCTTCACAAACGGCAATGTGACGCGCGACACTCGCAGGCGCATGAGCATCTCCGCCGCACCAGCGGAAGTGAGGCCAAGTCATGTCCCTGAACGACGACTTGACGACGATTCAGCGCTGCGTGGACGACCTCGCGCGGACCCTGGGCCGCGTCCGACCCCAGCTCGACGGACCCGACCTGCGCCGGGTGTGCGCCGACTCCGAGCACCTGCGCGAGAGCGTGGCCCTGCTGCGCGCGTCGGCAGGGGCGCACCAGGCCCCGCCCCGCCCGGAGGGGCTCGTGCCGATTCCCGACACCCCGTACGACAGCAGCCTGTGGACGGGTACCGACGGCCTCGACGACGAGGGACTCGGCGCCGGGCACAGGCACGCCCCCTGACCCTGCGAGCGGAGGCTTCGTTGGCCACCGGCACGGAACCCACCAGTAGCGACACCGAACCCCATAGCAACCGCGGCACCGGCGTGCGAGGCCGGACGCGTGCCGCGATCAGCGCGCCCCATCTGCGCACGGACCGCTGGTGGCTGGCCCCGGCCGCGACCGCGGCGGGCCTGTTCGCGTTCATCGTCTACTCGACGTGGCGGGCCTTCGCGAACGCGGACTACTACGCGGCCCCGTACGTCTCCCCGTTCTACTCGCCGTGCCTCGCGGACAACTGCGCGCCGATGCGGCACGGGCCCAACTGGGAGCTCTTCGGGGGCTGGTGGGGGCTCTCCCCCGCCCTGCTCATCCTGATCTTCCCGCTCGGCTTCCGGCTGACCTGCTACTACTACCGCAAGGCCTACTACCGCGGCTTCTGGGCGTCGCCGCCCGCCTGCGCGGTGGCCGAGCCGCACAAGAAGTACTCCGGCGAGACGCGCTTCCCGCTGATCCTGCAGAACATCCACCGGTACTTCTTCTACGCGGCCGTCCTCGTCGCCTGCATCCTCACGTACGACACCGTGCTGTCCTTCCGCGACGAGCACTACCGGTGGGGCCACATGGGGCTCGGCACGCTGGTGTTCCTGCTCAACATCGGGCTCATCTGGACGTACACGCTCTCCTGCCACTCGTGCAGGCACATCGTCGGCGGCCGCCTGAAGCACTTCTCGAAGCATCCGGTGCGCTATCGCCTCTGGGGCTGGGTAGGGAAACTGAATGCCCGTCACATGTTGCTGGCCTGGGCCTCGTTGGTGAGTGTGGCGCTCGCCGACTTCTACGTGTACCTGGTCGCGTCCGGTGCCTTCGACGATCCGAGGTTCTTCTGATGAATGCGGTGGAGCGGCAGCAGTGGGACGTTGTCGTGGTGGGCGCGGGCGGCGCCGGGCTGCGGGCCGCGATCGAGGCGCGCGAGCGGGGTGCGCGTACCGCGGTGATCTGCAAGTCCCTGTTCGGCAAGGCCCATACGGTGATGGCGGAGGGCGGCATCGCGGCCGCCATGGGCAACGTGAACTCCGGGGACAACTGGCAGGTCCACTTCCGCGACACGCTGCGGGGCGGCAAGTTCCTCAACCAGTGGCGGATGGCGGAGCTGCACGCGCAGGAAGCCCCGGACCGGGTCTGGGAGCTGGAGACCTGGGGCGCCCTGTTCGACCGCACGCGCGACGGCCGGATCTCCCAGCGCAACTTCGGCGGGCACGAGTACCCGCGCCTCGCGCACGTCGGTGACCGTACCGGCCTCGAACTCATCCGTACCCTCCAGCAGAAGATCGTCCAGCTCCAGCAGCAGGACAAGGAGGAGTTCGGCGACTACGAGGCGCGGCTGAAGGTCTTTCAGGAGTGCACCGTCACACGGGTGTTGAAGGACGACGCGGGGCGGGTCTCGGGCTCCTTCTGCTACCAGCGCGAGAGCGGGCGCTTCTTCGTGCTCGAAGCGCCGAGCGTGGTGCTGGCGACCGGCGGCATCGGCAAGTCGTTCAAGGTGACGTCGAACTCGTGGGAGTACACCGGCGACGGGCACGCGCTGGCGCTGCTCGCGGGTGCCCCGCTGCTGAACATGGAGTTCGTGCAGTTCCACCCGACGGGGATGGTCTGGCCGCCGTCGGTGAAGGGGATCCTCGTCACCGAGTCCGTGCGCGGAGACGGCGGGGTGCTCAAGAACTCCGAGGGCAAGCGGTTCATGTTCGACTACATCCCCGACGTCTTCAAGGAGAAGTACGCGGAGTCGGAGGAGGAGGGCGACCGCTGGTACGAGGACCCGGACCACAACCGGCGCCCGCCCGAGCTGCTCCCCCGGGACGAGGTGGCGCGCGCCATCAACTCCGAGGTGAAGGCGGGCCGGGGCTCGCCGCACGGCGGGGTCTTCCTGGACGTGTCCTCGCGCATGCCCGCCGACGTGATCCGGCGCCGACTGCCGTCCATGTACCACCAGTTCAAGGAGCTGGCCGACGTCGACATCACGGCGGAAGCCATGGAGGTCGGGCCGACCTGTCACTACGTGATGGGCGGCATCGCCGTCGACTCCGACACGGCGGCGGCCCGCGGCGTGCCCGGTCTGTACGCGGCCGGTGAGGTGGCCGGCGGGATGCACGGCTCTAACCGGCTCGGCGGCAACTCGCTCTCCGACCTGCTGGTGTTCGGGCGGCGGGCCGGCCTGCACGCGGCGGCGTACGCGGCGGAGCTGACGGACCGGCCGTCCGTCGCCGACACGCAGATCGACGGCGCCGCCGCCGAGGCGCTACGGCCCTTCTCGGCGGAGGGCCAGGAGGAGGGCACGGTCCCCGAGAACCCGTACACCCTGCACCAGGAGCTCCAGCAGACGATGAACGACCTGGTGGGCATCATCCGCCGCGAGGGCGAGATGGAGCAGGCGCTGCGCAAGCTCGCCGATCTGCGGGTGCGGGCGCGGCGGGCCGGGGTCGAGGGCCACCGGCAGTTCAACCCGGGCTGGCACCTCGCGCTCGACCTGCGCAACATGCTGCTGGTCAGCGAGTGCGTCGCGCGGGCCGCCCTGGAGCGTACGGAGTCGCGCGGCGGCCACACCCGCGAGGACCACCCGGTCATGGACCGGGAGTGGCGGCGGGCGAACCTGCTGTGCCAACTGCGGGACCCGACAGGGGGGTTGGCGGCGACCGACCCGGTCCGCGGCCAGATCGACCTCACCCGCGAGACCACCGAACCCATCCGCCCCGACCTGCTCGCCCTCTTCGAGAAGGAGGAGCTGGTGAAGTACCTGGCCGAAGAGGAGCTGTACGAGTGAGCGACGCGTATGAGGCCCACTTCAAGGTGTGGCGCGGGGACACCGGCGGCGGCGGTCTGGAGGACTTCGAGGTCGAGGTGAACGAGGGCGAGGTCGTCCTCGACATCATCCACCGGCTGCAGGCGACCCAGGCCCCCGACCTGGCCGTGCGGTGGAACTGCAAGGCGGGCAAGTGCGGTTCGTGTTCGGCCGAGATCAACGGCCGTCCGCGGCTGATGTGCATGACGCGCATGTCGGTCTTCACGCCGCAGGACGTCATCACGGTGACACCGCTGCGGGCCTTCCCCGTCGTACGGGATCTCGTCACCGACGTCGGGTTCAACTACACGAAGGCACGGGAGGTCCCTGCCTTCGTGCCGCCTGCCGGTGTCGGGCCCGGCGAGTACCGGATGATGCAGGAGGACGTCGACCGCTCGCAGGAGTTCCGCAAGTGCATCGAGTGCTTCCTGTGCCAGGACACCTGCCATGTGGTGCGCGACCACGAGGAGAACAAGACCGCTTTCGCGGGGCCGCGGTTCCTGATGCGCGTCGCGGAGCTGGACATGCACCCGCTGGACGCGGCCGCCGAGGGCGGGCTCGACCGCAAGACGACCGCCCAGGACGAACACGGCCTCGGCTACTGCAACATCACCAAGTGCTGCACGGAGGTGTGCCCCGAGGGCATCAAGATCACGGACAACGCGCTGATCCCCCTGAAGGAACGCGCCGCCGACCGCAAGTACGACCCGGTGGTGTGGCTGGGGAACAAGATCCGGCGCAGGACGTCGTCGTAGCCGGGTCCTCGTAGCCGGGTCCTCGTAGCCGGGTCCTCGTAGCCGGGGCGGGCATGTGATCCGCGCCTGCCGGACCGCGGTGCATACGGAGGGTGACGACGCGGGCTCGCCCGGCCCGAGGCCCTGGCACCGGCCACTGGGGCTGCCCGCGTGCGGGCAGCCCCGACACCCGCACGGTCGAGGCGGGGCGCTCGCTCCCTTTCCGGTGACGCGCAGCGGTGACCTGCGCCGCGGGCGGGGCCGCGACCGGGGCACACCACCGTGCCCCGGTCGCGGCACCCTCCGACCGGACATACGCTCCGAAACGTGCCCCCGTCCGAGATACCTCGCCCGGTACAGATAGCCGTGCGGACGGCCGCAGCCGCGCTGCTCGCGCTGGTCTGGCTGCTGCTGCCCGCCGCATCCGCCCGCGCCGACGACCCGGTCACCCTCTCCCGCACGGGCCAGATCACCGACAAGGTGGGCGCCCTCGGGGACCGCGAGGACGCCGTCGCCTCCGCGCTCGGCGATCTCGACGACGCACGCGGCATCCAGCTCTTCGTCACCTATGTGCGGGACTTCTCCGGCCGCTCCGCGCAGGACTGGGCCAACGCCACGGCCGACAAGAACGGCCTCGGCCTCAACGACGTACTCCTCGCCGTCGCCACGCACGACCGGCAGTACGCGTTCTCCGTCGACCAGGACTCCCGGCTCAGCGACGCCCAGATCCAGGAGATCGCGGGCACCGCGGTCGAGCCGGCGCTGCGCAAGAACGACTGGGCGGGAGCCGGGATCGGGGCCGCCGACGGCATCGGCGCCGTCGTCGCCGGGCAGCCCGTGCCGACGCCGGCCATCACGCCGGGCGACGCGGACCCCGGCGCGAGCGGCGCCGACGACGGGAGCGGCACCGGTGACCTGGTGCTCCCGGTCATCGCCGTCGGCGGGGCAGGCGCCCTGGCCGCGTACTCGTACACCCGCCGCAAGAAGCGCGTGAACAACCGCACGACCCCCGGTGGCGGCTGGGGGAAGCAGTCCCCGCCGCTGACCCCGCTGCCCGAGCTGGACAAGCAGGCCAAGCACCTGCTCGTGGAGATCGACGACGCGATCCGCACCAGTACCGAGGAACTCGGCTTCGCCACCGCCCAGTTCGGGGAGGAGGCGACCGTGCCGTTCCAGGAGGCGCTCGCGTACGCGCAGACGGAACTGACGGCGGCGTTCAAGATCCGCCAGCAGCTCGACGACGCGTTCCCCGAGGACGACGCGACGAAGCGGCGGATGCTGGAGGAGATCGTCAGCCGGTGCACCGAGGCCGGGCGGCGGCTCGACAAGGAGTCCGGCGACTTCGACCGGCTGCGCGCCCTGGAGCAGACGGCGCCCGAGGCGCTCGCGAACGCCGAGCGCACCTTCCGCGAACTGGCGGCGCGCACCAGCGGCGCGCAGGACACCTTGAAGGAGCTCGGCACCCGGTACGCGCCGTCCGCCCTGCTGCCCGTCGCGGGCCACATCGAGCAGGCCAAGGACCGGCTGGTGTTCGCCACGACGCACCTCAACCAGGCCAGGCAGTCCGTCGACGCCGGGGAGAACGGCAAGGCCGCCGTCCATCTGCGGGCCGCCGAGGGCGCCGTCGACCAGGCCGGCACGTTCACCGCCGCGATCGAGCGTCTGGCCGGCGAACTCGCCGAGGCCACGGACAAGCTGCCCGCCGCGCTCACCGAGTCCGAGACGGACCTCGCGGACGCGCGCGGCCTGCTCGAAGGCACCGCCGAGGGCGTCTCCACGGCCGATCTGCGGGGCCGGATCGCCCGCGCCGAGTCCGTGCTCGCCGACGTGCGCAAGGAGATCGCCGCGGGCCCCTACGACCCGATCGACGCGCTGCGGCGCGTGGAGGAGGCCGACGCGGCGCTCGACGAGTCGCTCGCGGCGGCACGGG
>NZ_JAAGMG010000709.1 GCF_010548525.1 Streptomyces sp. SID14478 | reverse complement strand
CGACGCGCTCGGTGCCGTGCACGGTGCCCCGGTCGTCGGCGAGCGTGGCGCCCGCGACGACCGGCCGGCCGGCCGACACCCGGATCTCCAGACGGGTCTGGGTGAGGGGGTGGTTCTGGCCCCTCACCAGTTCGGCCGCCATCGTGATCCCGCTACAGACCGGGCAGGATCGCGGGCATCAGGTCCTGGAACGTACGGCCGTTGGCCGCCGTGCCCAGGGCCGTCATCTTCCAGCCCGCGCCGTCCCGGTGCACCTTGGCCATGATCTGCGCCGTGTACTGGCCGCCGCCGTCGAGCGTGTAGCGCGCGAGCTCCTGGCCGTTCGTCTCGTCGACCAGACGGCAGAACGCGTTCTGCACTTCCTGGAAGGTCTGTCCCGTGAAGGAGTTGACCGTGAAGACAATCTGGTCGATGTGCACGGGCACGCGCGCGAGGTCGACGAGGATCGCCTCGTCGTCGCCGCCCTGGCCGACGCCGCCCACCAGGTTGTCACCGGTGTGGCGCACCGAGCCGTCGTCGCTGACGAGGTGGCGGAAGAAGACCACGTCCACGGGCTGTTTGTCGGCGAAGAGGACCGCGGACGCGTCGAGGTCGATCTCGCGCGTACGCGTACCGAACAGGCCTCGGCGCGGTGCGGCCTGCCAGCCGAGGCCCATGCGCACGGCGGTGAGAGTGCCCCCGCCCTGCTTCTCCAGGCTGATGGCCTGGCCCTTGGTCAAGCTGATGCCGGGACCCCTTGAAGCACCAGAAAAATCGGCGGTCACGCGCTGCCCCTCTCGAACCATCCCCTGTTACCGCGCCTTGCACGCGGCTGGGTCAAACCCTAGAGGGCGGCACTGACAGCGCCGCCACCGCGGACGGGGTTTTGTGGCGGTCTTGCAACACGCCCACGCCGCCCCGCCCGCCGGGGCGGGTCAGGCGATGCCCGCCTCCTTCATCTGGCGCAGCTCCTTCTTCATCTCGGACACCTCGTCGCGCAGGCGTGCCGCGATCTCGAACTGGAGGTCCGCCGCCGCGGCCCGCATCCGCTCGGTCAACTCCTCGATCTGCTCGGAGAGTTCGGCGGCGGGACGGTCGGTGGGGACGGTCGGCTCCGCCTTGCTGCGCTTCTTCTTGCCCGTCTCCGCCTTGCCGAGCGCGGGGACGGGGGCCTTGGCGCCCTTTCCGTCCTTGCCGCCCTTGCGGTAGCCGCTGCCGAGCAGCTCCTCCGTGTCCACGTCCTCGCGCGCGATGGACGCCACGATGTCGTTGATCTTCTTGCGCAGGGGCTGCGGGTCGATCCCGTTCGCCTCGTTGTACGCGACCTGCTTCTCCCGGCGGCGGTTGGTCTCGTCGATGGCCTTCTCCATCGCCGGGGTGACCTTGTCGGCGTACATGTGGACCTGGCCCGACACGTTACGAGCCGCACGGCCGATCGTCTGGATCAGGGACGTGCCGGAGCGCAGGAAGCCCTCCTTGTCGGCGTCGAGGATCGCGACGAGGGAGACCTCGGGCAGGTCGAGGCCCTCGCGCAGCAGGTTGATGCCGACCAGGACGTCGTACTCGCCCGCGCGCAGCTCGCGCAGCAGCTCGACGCGGCGCAGGGTGTCGACGTCGCTGTGCAGGTAGCGCACCTGGATGCCGAGTTCGAGGAAGTAGTCCGTGAGGTCCTCGGCCATCTTCTTGGTCAGCGTGGTGACCAGGACGCGCTCGTCCTTCTCGGTGCGCGTACGGATCTCGTGCACCAGGTCGTCGATCTGCCCCTCGGTGGGCTTGACGACGACCTCGGGGTCGATGAGGCCGGTGGGGCGGATGATCTGCTCGACGTAGCCGTCCCCGCGCGCGAGCTCGTAGTTCCCGGGGGTCGCCGAGAGATACACGGTCTGGCCGATGCGCTCCTGGAACTCCTCCCACTTCAGGGGGCGGTTGTCGAGCGCGGACGGCAGCCGGAAGCCGTGGTCGACGAGGGTGCGCTTGCGGGAGGCGTCGCCCTCGTACATGGCGCCGATCTGCGGCACGGTGACGTGCGACTCGTCGATGACGAGCAGGAAGTCGTCCGGGAAGTAGTCGAGCAGCGTGTTCGGCGGGGAGCCGGGCTCGCGGCCGTCGAAGTGCATCGAGTAGTTCTCCACGCCGGAGCAGGAGCCGATCTGGCGGAGCATCTCCAGGTCGTACGTGGTGCGCATGCGCAGGCGCTGGGCCTCCAGCATCTTGCCCTGCTTCTCCAGCGTGGACAGGCGCTCGCCGAGCTCCTTCTCGATGTCGTTCGCCGCGCGCTCCAGCCGCTCGGGGCCCGCCACGTAGTGCGTCGCCGGGAAGATGTACAGCGAATCGTCGTCGCTGATGACCTCGCCGGTGAGCGGGTGCAGCGTGGACAGCGACTCGATCTCGTCGCCGAACATCTCGATGCGGACGGCGAGCTCCTCGTAGACCGGGAAGATCTCGATGGTGTCGCCGCGGACGCGGAACGTGCCGCGGCTGAACGCCACGTCGTTGCGCGTGTACTGAATGTCGACGAAGCGTCGCAGCAGGTCGTCACGGTCGAACTCGTCGCCGACCTTCAGCGGGACCATGCGGTCCACGTACTCCTGCGGCGTGCCCAAGCCGTAGATGCACGAGACGGAGGCGACGACGACGACGTCACGGCGGGTCAGCAGCGAGTTCGTCGCGGAGTGGCGCAGGCGCTCCACCTCCTCGTTGATCGAGGAGTCCTTCTCGATGTAGGTGTCCGACTGCGGGACGTACGCCTCGGGCTGGTAGTAGTCGTAGTACGAGACGAAGTACTCGACCGCGTTGTTCGGAAGCAGCTCGCGGAACTCGTTGGCCAGCTGCGCGGCCAGCGTCTTGTTCGGAGCCATCACGAGCGTGGGGCGCTGGAGCTTCTCGATCATCCACGCCGTGGTGGCGGACTTGCCGGTGCCGGTCGCGCCGAGCAGGACGACGTCCTTCTCACCTGCGCGGATGCGCTTGTCCAGCTCGGCGATGGCCGCGGGCTGGTCACCGCTGGGCTGGTACGGGCTGACGACCTCGAAAGGTGCCACCGTGCGTTCGATCTTGGATACGGGCCGCATGGAATCCACCGTACGACCCCCCACTGACAACAGGGGCCGTCCGCCGGGTCACCAGCCCTGCGGCGTGCGCGGCTGCTGCCCGTCGGGGGCTCGGCGCGGGCGCGGCACGAAGCCGCGCGCGGGGCGGCCTTCCTGGTCCGCGGCCTCCTGGGCGTCACGCCAGTCGGGCCGCCCCATGACCATCAGCGGGTCGAACATGACCACCACGCCGGCCAGGAGCAGGAAACACAGCGGGCCGATCATCATGGGCGCGAGGATGTTCGTGGCCGAGTCCCCTCCGGGGGAACCGGTGACGCCTCCCTGCACGTGGACACTGACGGCCGCCATCCCCATGTAGTGCATGCCGGAGACGGCGAGCCCCATCACCAGGCTCGCGCCGAGGCTCCACAGGATGCCGCGGATCTGTACGGCGGCCCACAGTGCCGCGGTGGCGGCCACCATGGCGATCACCACCGAGGCCGCCACGATCACGGTGTTGTACTCGATCGTCCCGTGCATCCGCATCCCGGCCATTCCCAGGTAGTGCATCGACGCGACGCCCAGGCCGGTGATCGTGCCACCGGTGAACAGGGCGGGGCCGGTCGCTCCCTTGTAGCCGACGATGAAGACGCCTATGCCGACCATGACGATGGCGACGCCGAGGCTCGCGAACGTCAGGGCCTTGTCGTAGTGGATCGGCATGTCCTCGACCGTGAAGCCCATCATCGCGATGAAGTGCATCGTCCAGATGCCCGAACCGATCGCCGCGGACCCGAGCGCGAGCCAGCCGACCCGCCAGGTGTTGGCGACGAGAAGCGATCTGGTGGTGCACCGAAGGCCCAGGGCTCCGCCGAGGCAGGCCATGAGGTACGCCACCCCCGGGGTGACCAGTCCATAACTGAAGCCGTCGACCGACCCCTGCATGCGTCGAAGCCCTTCCGCCCGTGTTTGCCCTGAAATTTCCTGCTCGTCCCCTGTGTGAACGGCCGTGGGGGCGGCCGCGGTTGAGGCTGAGATTAAAGCTCACACGGGAACGCTCGAACGATTTTCCGGCAAAGGATCCTGGCATTGAACGCGGGGTCGGTCGCAGTTGGATAACACCGTTCAAGCAATGACCGTTCTCCGCCCGACTTCTGTCGTCCGGGCTCCCGGCCCTGCGTTGTCAGTGCCGCGCCGTAGCGTGGTCGCCATGGACGCCACTGGGCAGGAGCAGCAGAAGCAGAGCGAGGGCGCGCGGGTCGTGTGGGCCGCCGTGGACAGCGACATCGGACCGCTGCTGCTCGCCGCGACGGACGAGGGGCTGGTGACCGTGGTCTTCCACGCCACCGACGCGGTGCGGGACAAGGCGCTCGGCCGGCTGGCCTCCCGTTTCGGGGCCGAGCCGGTCCCGGCACCGGACGCGCCGCTGCTCGCCGAGGCGAGGCGCCAGCTGGAGGACTACTTCGCCGGGCGGCGGCGCGACTTCGATCTGCCGCTCGACTGGTCGCTGATCGCCGGGTTCAACCGGGAGGTGCTGCGCGAGCTGGCCGCCGGGGTGCCGTACGGGGCGGTCGTGGGCTACGGGGACCTGGCGAGCCGCGTGGGACAGCCCGGGGCCGCGCAGGCCGTGGGCGCGGCGATGGGGGCCAATCCGCTGCCGGTCGTGGTGCCGTGCCACCGGGTGGTGGAGCGCGACGGCGGGATCGGTGGGTTCGGGGGCGGCCTGGAGGCGAAGCGGAAGTTGCTGGCGCTCGAAGGGGTGTTGCCCGAGCCGCTGTTCTGAGAGGGTCCCCGGAGTCCGGGGCGGGGTTCTGGTTCGTTTGTCCGTTCGTTCGTTGGGGTGGGGGGCCGTCGTTGCGTGCACGGGGTGGGCGGTTCGGTCGCCTGAAAGGCTCGTCCTCGAACGCCGGACGGGCTGGGGGTGGCGGGCAGGCTGTCGGGGACCAGCACGCCAGGGGTGGCGGGCGGACCGTGGGTGATGGTGTTCGGCCCGGTGCGGGCACGGGCATGGCCGGTCTGCAGCGGCGTACTCAGCGGGTGCTCGTTGCCTCCCAGATACTCGGCGGACTCGGCACGGCCACGGGGATCGCGCTGGCCGCCGTGCTCGCCAAGAAGGTCAGCGGTGACGAGGCGCTGTCGGGGCTCGCGTCGACGGCGAGCGTCGCCGGATCCGCGGTTCTCTCGGTCCCCCTGGCCGCTCTGATGAACGCGCGGGGGCGACGTGCCGGACTCGTGCTCGCCTATCTGATCGGCACGCTGGGGGCAGCCACGACCGTGATCGCGGCCAAGGCGGGGAGTTTCCCGCTGCTGCTCGTGGGGCTCGCGGGCTTCGGTGCCGCGTCGTCCGCCAATCTGCAGGCCCGGTACGCGGCCGCCGACCTGGCCGAGCCCGACCGGCGGGCCCGTGCCATCTCGACCGTCGTGTGGGCCACCACCGTCGGCGCCGTGCTCGGGCCGAACATAGCGGCGCCCGCGGGCCGCAGCGTCGCCGGGCTCGGCATACCCGCCGAATCGGGTCCCTTCGTGTGGGCGGCCGGGGTGTTCCTCCTCGCCGCGGCCCTGGTGCACCTCACGCTGCGCCCCGATCCGCTGCTGACCGCCCGGGCGCTGGCTCCGGCGGAGGAGCAGACGCGCGCGGCCCGCTCCCTGCGCGCCGGGTTCGCCGCCGTCTCCGCGTCGCCGCGCGCCCGGCTCGCGCTGGTGACGGTAGCCGTGTCGCACACCGCGATGGTGTCGGTCATGTCGATGACGCCGGTGGATCTCGAACACCACGGCGCCGGCATCGAGTTGATCGGCCTGGTCATCAGCGGGCACATCGCCGGGATGTACGCGTTCTCGCCGGTGATGGGACGTCTCGCGGACGCCCTCGGCCGGTTGGCGGTGATCGGGCTCGCGGTGGGGCTGCTGGCCTGTGCGGCGCTGCTCGCGGGGACGGCGGGCGGCAGCCACGCGCAGAGCGCCGCCGGTCTGTTCGTGCTGGGTCTCGGCTGGTCGGCGGGGCTCGTCGCGGGCTCCGCGCTGCTCACCGACTCCGTTCCCCAGGCCGCGCGGGCCGCCGCGCAGGGCCTGTCCGATCTGACGACGAGCCTGTCGGCAGGCATCGGCGGGGCGACGGCGGGCCTGGTCGTGGCGACGGCGAGCTACGCCTGGCTGAACCTGGCCGCGGCGTGCCTGCTGGTACCGCTCGGCGCATTCACCCTGTTCACCCGGCGAACCAGCGATCCGGAGCCCCGACAGACTCAACAGACCCAGACCCAGACCCAGTAAGCCCAACCTGCCTACTTGGCAAGGGAGTTCAGCTCAGTGTGATGTGGTAGGCCTTGCGCAGCGTCTCGTGCACCGTCCACGTCGTGCGGTCGCCCTCGCGGAGCACGGCGGCCGTGCCGGGGCCGAGTTCCAGGACGTCGCCGCCCTCGACCTCGACGGTGGCGCGTCCGCTGACGACCACGAACAGCTCGTTCGCCTCCGTGTCGGTGACGACGCCGGGCGTGATCTGCCAGATGCCGCGCAGTTGCTTGCCGTCGGCCGACTCCCACAGCACCGCGCCCGTGACGACCGGATCGCCCGAGACGATCTGGGCCGGGTCGAGGGGTTCCGGCTCCAGCGTCACCTCCGGGACGCGCACGGCGAAGGACGCGGGCGAGGGTGCGGGAACGGAGGCGGAGACGGACACGGAGGCATCGGCAGAGGAAGAGGGCCAGGAAGAGGGCGAGGAAGGGGCCGAGGAACGGGCGGAGAGGGACTGATCGTTCGTGGTCATGGGCGGTCACCCTAGATGACCTGCGTCTCTCCTCTCACTGGACGGCTCGTCACGTACGGGCGGCGGCGACTGGACGGCTCGTCCAGGGGAAGACATGTGGCAGACACACAGAGCGATATGACGACATGTCTTCTGGAGGCACGACATGGAGATCTCCGGCATTCTCAGCGCGATCGTGATCGGCATCGTCATCGGTGTGCTCGGTCGCCTCGCACTGCCCGGCCGGCAGCGCATCGGCATCCTCGCGACGATCGCCGTCGGCATCGTCGCGGCCCTGCTCGGCTCGGCGATCGCCGCGGGCTTCGACGTCCAGGACACCGACGGCGTGGACTGGATCGAGTGGCTGATCCAGATCGGCCTGGCGGCGCTCGGCGTCGCCGCACTGGACCGCGGCCGGCTCCGCCGCTGACCCGCCCGCCGTTCCCCGTTCGACAACGGGTCCCGCCGGGGCTCCTCAGAGCGCCGATTCGGTAGCAGACTCCGCCGTGCGCACAGCCGCAACATCCGCCGGAACGAAGTCACGGAACCGAAGGGACGGCGATCAGGCATGAGCGGAAACAGGGCAGTCGCGTATCTCAAGCCGGGTGCGGTGGAGGTCAGGACCATCGACCACCCGACGCTCGAACTGAAGGACGGCCCGGGGGTGGCGTCCGCGAATGTCGGCCGGACCTGCCGGCACGGCGTCATCCTCAAGGTGCTGGCCACCAACATCTGCGGCAGCGACCAGCACATGGTGCGCGGCCGCACCACCGCTCCCGAGGGCCTCGTCCTCGGCCACGAGATCACCGGCGAGATCATCGAGAAGGGGCCCGACGTCGAGTTCCTGGACGTCGGGGACATCGTCTCGGTGCCGTTCAACATCGCGTGCGGGCGCTGCCGCAACTGCAAGGAGCGCAAGACCGGCATCTGCCTGAACGTCAACCCCGCCCGCCCGGGGGCGGCCTACGGCTATGTCGACATGGGCGGCTGGGTCGGCGGGCAGGCCGAGTTCGTCATGATCCCGTACGCGGACTTCAACGCGCTGCGCTTCCCCGACCCGGAGCAGGCGCGCGAGAAACTGCTCGATCTGACGATGCTGTCGGACATCTTCCCGACCGGCTTCCACGGCGCGGTGACAGCGGGCACCCAGGTCGGCTCGACGGTGTACGTCGCCGGTGCCGGGCCCGTCGGGCTCGCGGCCGCCGCGTCGGCACAACTGCTCGGCGCGGCCGTGGTGATCGTCGGCGACCTGAACGCCGAACGGCTCGCGCAGGCACGGAGTTTCGGCTGCGAGACGGTCGATCTGACCCGGGGCACGGTCGAGGAGCAGATCGCCGAGATCCTCGGTGTGCCCGAGGTGGACGCGGCCGTGGACGCGGTCGGCTTCGAGGCCCGCGCGCACGGCCAGGGCTCCCCCGAGGCGCCCGCGACCGTGCTCAACTCGCTGATGGGCGTGACGACGGCCGGCGGCGCGCTCGGCATTCCCGGCCTGTACGTCACCGACGACCCGGGCGGCGTCGACCAGGACGCGCGTACCGGGACGCTGAAGGTGCGACTCGGGCTCGGCTGGGCGAAGAGCCACCGGTTCACGACCGGGCAGTGCCCCGTCATGACGTACCACCGGGGCCTGATGATGGCGATCCTGCACGAGCGCGTGCACATCGCCAAGGCCGTCAACGCGACGGTGATCGGTCTCGACGACGCGCCGCGCGGCTACGCCGAGTTCGACCAGGGCGCGAGCAAGAAGTACGTCCTGGATCCGCACGGTGTACTGAGCGGTGTCCGGCCGGTGTGACAGCGGCAGCGACGTCGTACGAGCGGGGCTCCACGCGCGCGTGGGGCCCCGTTCGCTGTGCGTGAGCCTGTAGGTGACGTGTTTGGGGGCGTCGCACGACCGCCAGTGATGAGAGGGACGGCGGAGAGGGTTCCAACGGGCGGGAGGCGTACGCATGTTGAGCGTGGCGGACGAGGTACGGGACGCGGTCGGGGCGGGGCGTCCCGTGGTGGCACTGGAGTCGACGATCATCGCCCACGGGCTGCCGAGGCCACGGAACCTGCGGGTCGCCGCGGAGCTGGAGCAGGCCGTACGCGACGAGGGCGCCGTTCCCGCGACGATCGCGGTGCTGGACGGCCGGCCTCATGTGGGCCTGGACAAGCAGCAACTGGAGCGGGTGGCCAACGAGGACGGCATCCGGAAGCTGAGCCGGCGCGATCTCCCGCTCGCCGTGGCGACGGGCGCGAGCGGTGCGACGACCGTCTCGGCGACGGCGCTGCTCGCCGCGCGCGCCGGGGTACGCGTCTTCGCGACGGGCGGGCTGGGCGGGGTGCACCGGGGCTGGACCCAGACCCAGGACGAATCGGCCGACCTGGGTCTCCTCGCGCGTACGCGGATCACCGTGGTGTGCGCGGGAGTGAAGTCGATCCTCGACGTGCCCGCCACGCTGCAGCGCCTGGAGACGCTGGGGGTGTCGGTGGCGGGGTTCGGTACCGACCGCTTCCCGGGCTTCTACCTCGCCGACTCCGGCGAGCCGGTGGACTGGACGCTGGGCACGCCGGGTGAGGTCGCGGCGGTGATGCGGGCTCAGGACGCCTTGGAGGCCGACGAGTCCGCGCTGATCGTCGCCAACCCCGTACCGGAGGCGGAGCAACTCGATCCCGCGCTGCACGCGCGCGTACTCGAGAACGGACTGCGGGCGTGCGGGGAGCAGGGGGTGAGCGGCCAGGCCGTGACGCCGTTCCTGCTCGACTACCTGGTGCGGCACACCGGCGGGGCGTCACTGGAGGCCAATCTCGCGGCCGTACGCGGCAACGTACGGCTCGGCGGGCGGATCGCCGCGGCCTGGGCCGAGAGGTGACGAGGGCGGGCGGCGGGGCGCTGCTGGTCGTCGGCGACGTCGTCACGGATGTCGTCGCGCGGCACCGCGGAGCGCTCGCCTCGGGCACGGACACGGTCGCCGCGATCCGTACGGTGCCCGGCGGCGCGGGCGCCAACGTCGCGTGCTGGGCGGTGCGTTGGGGGTGCCGGGACGTGACGCTGCTGGGGCGGGTCGGGGCGGATGCGGCGCGCTGGCACGAGGAGGCGCTCGTACGGGCCGGAGTGCGGCCGCGGCTCGTGGTGGACGCGCAGGCGCCGACGGGGTCGGTGATCTGTCTCGTGGACGCGGAGCACGGAGCCGAGCGAACGTTCCTCACGGACAGCGGGGCATGTCTGCGTATCGGCCCCGCCGACTGGTCCGCCGCGTACCTCGACGGGGTGGACTGGCTGCATCTGTCCGGGTATCTCTTCTTCTCCGCCACGGGGCGGGAGTTGGTGGCGGCGGCATTGGGCGACGCACGCGCGCGTGGCGTCCCGGTGAGTGTGGACCCCGCCTCTGCCGGGTTCCTGCGGGAGTGGGGGCCCGAGCGGTTCCTGGCGCTCGCGGACGGGGTGGACGTGCTGGTGCCGAGCCGCGACGAGGCGGCGCTGCTCACCGGGGCGGGTGACGTGGAGGCGGCCGGCTCGAAGCTGAGCGGGCGGTTCGCGACGGTGGTCGTGAAGGCCGGCGCGGCCGGAGCGCTCGTGGCCCGGGCCGGCCTGGTACGGGAGCGGGTCGCCGCGGTCCCGGACGTGACGGTGCGGGACTCGACGGGAGCGGGCGACGCGTTCACCGGAGCGCTGCTCGCGGCGCGGCTTCGGGGCGACGGCTGGCGGGAGGCCGTGACGGAAGCCTGCCGGGCGGGGGCACTCGCCGTGGGCCGGGTGGGCGGCAGACCATGACGGACGGCCGCCCCGCGAAGACACCCGCCGGGAGCCGCCGGGACGACAGGCAATGACGGAAGGGCGCCCTGCCGGCGCGCTCCCGGGGCCCGCACGGACAGCGCGTCAGCCGCACGGACAGCGCACCACGACGGAACGCCGCCTCCGCGAAGGCATTCGCCGGGAGCTTCCCAATGCTGAAGTCAAGCCGCGTGTACCAGACCACGACAGAAGACCGCCCCACGAGGACGCTCGCCAGGAGCCGTGCAGACGGCGCACCATGGCGAAAGACCGCCCGGCACGAAGACACCCGCCGGGAGCCGCACGGACGGACAGGCCATGACGGAAGGACGCACCGCTAGCGCGCTCGCCGGGACCCGCACGGACAGCGCATCAGCCGCACCGACAGCGCACCACGACGGAACGCCGCCTCCGCGAGGACCAGTCGGAAGCCGCACGGACAGCGGCAGACCCACGACAGAAGGAAAGCCCGGCGGGGCAGCACCCCCAAGCCCGAGGAGACGCACTCCCAGCCCGGGAAACGCGCCCCGACCCAAGGCGACACACTCCCCCGCCCGAGGCGACGCGCCCCGGCCCAAGGCGACACGCCCCCGCCCGAGGCGACGCGACCCGCCCGACCCGACCGGCCCCCGGTCCGAAGAGACGCGCGCCCCGCAGGACTAGGGCTTCCTCCCCCACGCCGAGATCAGTGGCGCGGTCGCCAGGTCCATCGAGCCCTCGGCGACGTTCGCCAGATGGCGGTCGATGTCCTCGTCCGTGGCGATGCCGCCCTCGACGAGCCGGGTACGGATCTGCTCGACCGTCGCCGTTTCCAGCGCCGTGCAGGCGGGGGACGTCAGGGGGAAGTACGCATCGGCCTCCACCTGGCGCAGGCCCGCCTCGCGCAGCAGGCGCGGGAGTTTGCGGCCGTACGACAGATCGGCGCCGCGCTCCGCCAGCAGGGCGCGGAAACCGTGGCGCAGACGGTTGGCCAACTGCTGTTCGGGGCCGTGCTCGTCGGGGCTGAGCAGCGGCTGGAGTGCCGGGTCGGCGTCCTCGACGAGGAGGCGGCCACCGGGGCGCAGGGAACGGATCATCGACTTCAACGCCCGCTCCCGGTCCGGCACGTGGACCAGGACGAGCCGGGCGTGCACCAGGTCGAAGCTCTCGGCGGGCGGCTCGTCGACGCCGACGTCGTGCCGGCGCACCTCGACGGGGGTGCGCGGCGCGCCGCTCTGCCAGGACGTGTCGATGTCGGTGGCGAGGACCCGGCCGGTCGGACCGACCTTGCGCGCCAGCCACGACACCACCGAGGTGCCGCCGGCGCCGACCTCCCAGCAGCGCCAGCCGGAACCGACCCCGAGGCGCTCCATGTGCCGGAACGTCGTGGGGTCGAACAGGGTCGTGAAGGCGTCGAAGCGCCGCCCCGCCTCGGGTTGCTGATTGTCGAGAAGGTACGCGTGGCCGCCGGATTGCATCATGGCCCGATCATCCCAGCCCCGTCACCCGATACCAGACATTTGCCCTGCTTGGTGCCACATCGGGGCCTCCCGCATTGTCGGTGGCGGCTGGCACACTGGCTGGTCACGCAAGCGCACGAGGGACGTACGGAACCCGAAAGGTGTAGGGACGTACGGACGCGAAGGCCTTGCGGAACACGAGAGCCACGAGGGTCACGAGGGTCACGAGGGTCACGAGGGCCTTGCGGAACACGAAGGCCGTACGAACACGTACGGGAACGGGCACGAGGAGCCGAGCATGTCGATGGCGGGCAACCTGCGCAAGGTCGCGAAGCTGGCGCGGCGCCGGCGCCGGATCGACCTGAGCCACCCGGCGCGCTCCCCGCTCGGATCGGCGGTGGTGAACTGCGTGACGTACCGCGACGGCGTCCGCGAGACGGGCGGCCGCGACCTCGCCGAGGCGATGCGCGCGGTGCGCAAGTCGGACGACGGATTCGTCTGGCTCGGCCTGCACGAGCCGACCGAGCTGGAGATCGCGGACATCGCGGAGCTGTTCGACCTGCACCCGTTGGCCGTGGAGGACGCGGTCCACGCGCACCAGCGGCCGAAGGTGGAGCGGTACGGGGAGACGCTGTTCGCGGTCTTCAAGACGGTCTGTTACGTCGAGCACGCGGAGCTCACCGCGACGAGCGAGGTCGTCGACACCGGGGAGCTCATGGTGTTCGTCGGCCGGGACTTCGTGATCACGGTGCGGCACGGGCGGCACGGTTCGCTGGGGCCCGTGCGGGAGAGCCTGGAGGCGAATCCGGAGCAGCTCGCCAAGGGTCCGGCCGCGGTGCTGCACGCGATCGCGGACAACGTGGTCGACGACTACCTGACGGTGACCGACGAGGTACAGGCGGACATCGACGAGGTCGAGGCGGACGTGTTCTCGCAGAACGGGGAGCGGGCCGACCCGGGACGCATCTACCAACTCAAGCGCGAACTGCTGGAGTTGAAGCGGGCGGTGATACCGCTGTCCCGCCCGATAATGGAGCTGGCGGGCCGCCCGTACCCCGTCGTGCCGCCCGAGATACAGGCGTACTTCCGTGACGTCTCGGACCATCTGCTGCGGGCGGCGGAGCAGATAGCGGCCTTCGACGAACTGCTGAACTCGATCCTGCAGGCCCATCTGGCACAGGTGACGGTCGCGCAGAACGAGGACATGCGCAAGATCACGGCCTGGGCCGCGATCGTCGCCGTGCCGACGATGGGCTGCGGGGTCTACGGCATGAACTTCGACCACATGCCGGAGCTGCACTGGCAGTTCGGCTATCCGATCATGATGTCCGTCATCGCCCTGATCTGTTTCGGCGTCTACCGGGGCTTCAAGCGCAACGGCTGGCTCTGAGTCGCGGTCCGATCGAGGCGGCGCCGGACACGGGTCAGCTCTTCGCGTAGACGCTCTCCACCCACGACGCGATCTGGTCCTCGCTCAGATGGGTGGCCAGGTCGGCCTCGCTGATCATGCCGACGAGGCGCTTGTTCTCGATGACCGGCAGCCGGCGGATCTGGTGGTCCTGCATCTCGTGCAGGACGTCGTCGAGCTCGGCGCCCGCGTCGATCCAGCGGGGCGTGCCCTTGGCCATCTCCCCTGCGGTGACCTTGGCGGGATCGTGCCCCATGGCCACGCAGCCGACGACGATGTCGCGGTCGGTGAGGATGCCGCACAGCCGCTCGTTCTCGTCGCTGATGGGCAGCGCGCCGACGTTCAGCTCACGCATGAGCTGCGCGGCGCGGTCCAGGGTCTCGTGGGCGGGGATCCAGCGCGCACCGGGGTGCATGATGTCCGCGGCGGTGGTCATGGTCGTACCTCCCGGGGCCGGGGTGGGGTCCGGCGCCGTCCCTCATTCTCACCGCGCCGGGTGCGGGCCGCATGTCCTCGCGGTCGCCGCAGCCGAGGTCACCGCTGTGACCAGGCCGGATGCCGCGGATCGTCGGCCCGTACGACGATGTCGGCGCCGTCGCCCGGAGCGGTCTCGGTGTCGTAGCGGGCGAAGGCGGGCAGCGTCCACCGGTCGGCTTCGGGGGTGCGTCGGCGCAGGGCGCCGGGGGTCAGGCCCACGTGGACCGTCAGGTCGAAGGGGAACCAGTGGTTCAGCAGGAACGGTCCGTGCAGCAACAGGGCGCCGCCCGGCGGCAGTCGGACGTAGGGGCTGCGGGTGGCGCGGTCGGTGGCCGGGTCCCACAGGTCGGGCAGGACCCGGCCCGTGCCGTCGGGTGCGAGCGGGCCGAACACCTCACGCCACAGGGCGCCCGTGTCGAACCAGCCGCTGTAGTACGACTCCTCGTCCTCGCGCCCGAACTCGTAGCGCAGCGAGGCCGGGCGCAGGAAGCCCTCCGTGCCGATGGTGAGGGAGGTGCGGCCGCGGACGCGCAGGGCCTCGGCGACGCGGGCCGCGAGGTCGCCGGGACGGGCGGCCGGTGCCCCGTCGAAGGCGACCTTCGGCCAGGGGCCGCCGTCGGCCGCCTTCAGGTCGAGCAGGCGCTCGGCGAGGGCGTCGCCGAGCCGTTCCCAGGTGATCGCTTCGAGTCGCACACGCTCCATGATGCCGGGCGGTGACGGAGGTTCCCCGGCGGGCATGACGTTCGTATGAGCAGCACGGCCCCGCCGCCCGCGACCTCCCTCGCGGTCCGCGGCCCCCTCGTCTTCCAGCCGGTCAAACACCGCCGCTGCGGCGCCTGCCGGGCCGGACCGCTGACCCTGCTGGTACTGGAGGAGGGGCGGCCGCGCTGTCTGGACTGCGTCGACCTGGGACATCTGGTGTATCTGCCGCGCGGCGACACGGCGTTGACCCGGCGGGCCCGCGAGGAGAGCGCCCTGTCGGCGGTCGTGGTGCGGTTCCACCGGCGGCGCGGGCGGTACGAGCGGCAGGGCGTGCTCGTGGAGGAGGCTGCGCTCGCGCGGGC
>NZ_JAAGMG010000680.1 GCF_010548525.1 Streptomyces sp. SID14478 | reverse complement strand
GACCTCGGCGACTCCCGCGTCAGCGGCACCCGCACGGTCACGCTGCACAACTCCTCGCGGCGCACCGTCAGCGGGTCGGTGTCCGTCTCCGGCGACGGCGCGCGGGTCAGCCCGCGCCGGGTCACGATCCGGCCGGGCCGCGACGCCACGGTGCGCCTGACCCTCGACGTGCCGCGCCCGGAGAGCGTCGAGCACTTCTCCGGGACCATCGGCGTCAGCGACCACGGCACCTCGCTGCTCGGCGTGCCGTACCTGCTCGAAGCGGCGCCGCTGTCCGTCGACGCGACGCCCGACCCCTCGACGGGTGCGAGCACCGCGTACGTCTATTCGTCGGCCGCGCTCGCCGCGCCGCCGGTGCTCACGGTCGACCCGCCGAAGGGACGCACGTACACCAAGACGATGCGCGCGACGGCCGACCCGCACTATTACTCCGCGGCCCTCGCGGGACCCGCAGCCGGCACGTACCGGCTGACCGCCCGCGCCAAGGCCACCGGTGGCCAACGGCAGTACGGCAGCGGCGGGTTCGAGGTCACGGCCGAGGACGCGCACAGTGCGACGTGGCAGCCCGTGGGGCCCAACAGCGCCGACGGCAGGGTCACCCTCGCGCCGGGGGCGCCGCGGCAGGCCGTCATGACGCAGGGCGGCAACTCGGGAGCCTGGCTCACCACCGACGCGGGCAAGACGTGGACGCAGCGCGCCCGCACCCCGTTCACGGGGGCCGACACGAACGAGCCCTCGCTCGTCGTCGACGCCCACGATCCCGACCGCTGGTGGTCGGCGATGCAGGCCATCTCCTGGTCGGGGAGCAACGGAGGCATCCTGCGCACCGAGGACAAGGGGCGCACCTGGGAGCGGCTGAACGCGCCCGACGTGTCCTACTCCGACCTCGTCTCCGACGCCGGCACGCGCGTCCTGGTCGCCGAGTCGGACAGCGGGCTGCTGGTCAGCCGGGACGAGGGCGACAGCTGGCAGAGCGAGGAGCTCGGCCTGCCCGCGGACGTCTCGAAGATCGCCATGGGCGGCGACGACCTGTACGCGTGGTCGGGCACCGACATCTGGGTCGTGCGCGGCATGACCGGCGACGGGCCGAAACAGGCGGAACGCATCTACTCCGTGGCCGCAGACCGCTCGCAGTTCATCGCGGGCTTCGGAGGCGACGGCCGGCTCGTCGTCGTGCAGGTCCTCGGCAAGAACGGCGGCCTGTTCATCAGCAGCGACGGCGGCCGGAACTGGACCCCGGGCAAGGGAGACACCCGGGGGCTGCTCACCGTCGGCGGCGGATCGATCGTCTTCGACGGCGCCGACGGCACCACCCGCGTCAGCAAGGACGCGGGCGCCACGTGGCAGGACATCGGCAAGCCGAACCCCGCCACGGTGGTGTACGACTACGACCGCTGGGCCGACGGGTCGTACACCGTCAGTGCCTCCTCCGCGGGCGTCTACCGCGGCGGGGACGGCGGAGCGGGACAGCACCGCATCGGCGTGCAGGGCACCAGCGTGCCCGCGCTCGCCGTCGCCGACGGCGGGCTCCTCGCGGGCACCGACGTGGGCATGTACCGCACGGCGCTGCCCGTCGCCTCGCAGGAGTGGGGTGCGGGCGAGCACGAGGGCACGACCGGCAGCCAGGTCTCGGCCCTGCAGACGTACGCCAAGGACCGCAAGATCGTGTGGCGGACGTTCGACAGCCTCGCCGGGCTGTCCGTGCAGAAGAGCACGGACGGCGGCCGCACCTGGCAGGAGAAGGGGCAGCTGGACGGCAGCACCCTCGGGCTCCTCGTCGACCCGAAGGACCCGAACCGGATCGCCGTGTCGTACACCCAGCTCGACGGGCCGGGCGTCTACACCACCACCGACGGCGGCGCCCACTGGAAGAGCCTGCGCAAGAACGACCAGTTCCGCGCCCTGGCGGCCGACCCCCGCAAGAACGGGCGGATCTGGCTCGGCGGGTACGGCGGCCTGTTCTACTCGGACGACTTCGGCAAGACCCTGACGAAGGCGGCCGACGGCGAGGTCTCCGCGCTCGCCACGGACGGCTCCCGGCTGATCGTCGGCGGCACCACCCTGCGCTGGACCTCCGACGGCGGCCGCACCTTCCACACCGCCGACCACGGCGGCCTGAAGATCCAGGTGTCGGGCGTCGTCGCGTCGGGCGGCGCCCTGTACGCGGGCACCACCGGGCGCTGGATGCCGGGTGAAGTCCCGTACGGAGCACGGGGAGTTCTGAAGTCCACGGACGGCGGCCGCACCTGGCGCAACGTCTCGGGGACACTGCAGAACACCGACGTGCTGTCCCTGGCGGCGAGCCCGGACGGGCGCAGCCTCTTCGTCGGGACCCGGCTGGGAGGTGTGCACCGGCTCCTGCTGAAGTGAGCCGGTGCGGATGAGCTGAGGGAGGGGGCCCGTGCGAGGGGAGGGGCCCCCTTTCTCATGCCGTCGCGCGCAGCGCACCGTCGAACGTGGCGGCGGCCAGACCGAACGACAGCGTCATCCCGATCCCCGAGGTGACCGACAGCGCCCGCACCCCCGTCGCCACGTCCTGGACGAGCAGGGGACCGCGGGCGCTGCTCGCGTACACGCCCTGCCAGCGTTCGGTCACCCGCACCTCGGGCACCCCGAGCACCCGGGCCGCCTCGCGCAGCAGCAGGGCCGTCGTCCCCTCGTCCTGGAAGGGGATCTCCGTGTCGTCGTAGGCGTGCGAGTCGCCGACCAGGACCGAGCCGTCGGGCAGCCGCGTGAACATGACGTTGGCGACGACGTCGAGCAACGCGGCGCTGTGGCCGGTGACTTCGGCGCGCAGCGCGGTCGCCGAGGGCATCGCCGTGAACGCGTCGTAGCGCAGCATCGAGGTGGCGGTGAGGACGGCGCTGTGGGTGCGGAAGGCGGCCGGCGCCTCGATCCGGGCCATCGACAGGCGGCAGCGTTCGATGCCGTGCGCCTCGGCCTGCACCGGGTAGAGCCGGTCCAGGTCGTGGCCGACGCAGAGCAGGATCTGGTCGCCGTGGACCGGGCCGCGGGCCGTGTGCACGGTGCCGGTCTCGACGCCGGTCACGTTGGTGCCCCACACGACGTTCACGCCCGGCTGTTCGGCGAGCCAGGCGGCGAGCCGGGGCGCCGCCTCGCGCGGATCGACCCGCAGGTCGGCCGGGAGCA
>NZ_JAAGMG010000640.1 GCF_010548525.1 Streptomyces sp. SID14478 | reverse complement strand
CGTCCGCAGGGCGCTCCTGGTCCCCGCCGTCGCGGCCACGGCGGCGAGCATGCCGAGGGCGAGCAGGGCGCCGACGACCACGCCCATCAGGCGGTAGCCGCCCGCGCTGCCGCGGTCGTCGGCCGTGACTCCGGCGAGCAGCGGCGCGAGGGCGCCGGACAGCAGGATCGCGACCGCGAGGAAGGCCACGCGCCAGGACATGATCCGGGCACGCTCGTCCGGGTCGGCCGTGAGTTCCGCGGGCAGGGCGACGTAGGGGACCTGGAAGCAGGCGTACGCGGAGGCGGCCAGCAGGAAGAGGACGGCGACGTAGGCCGCCGCGGGCCCGCCGTCCAGGCCCGGGGCCGCGAACATGGCGGCGAAGCAGAGCGGAAGCGTGAGCGCGCCGAGCAGCATCCACGAGCGGCGCGGCCCGAAGCGGGAGCGCGTACTGCGGTCGGACAGGCTGCCGATCCACGGGTTGAGCAGCACGTCCCACGCCTTGGGCAGGAAGACGAGCAGTCCCGCGAGGCCCGCGCCGACGCCGAGGACGTCGGTCAGGTAGTAGAGCAGCAGCAGACCGGGGACGGTGCCGAAGGTGCCGGTGGCGAAGGAGCCGAGGCCGTAGCCGACGCGCACGGTGACCGGGAGACCTGTGGGGGACATGGCCAGAACCTAGTGACCGGGCCCGGGAACGCACCAGGCCCGAAGCAGAACATTGTTCAGGTTCTGCTCCGGGCCTGCGGAAATGCGGTGCGCTCTGCGGCGTCTGTGGCGTTGTGCCTCGTCGGCGTTACGCCTCGTCGCGGCGGAGCGAGGGCTTCAGGTCCTTGAAGCGGGCCAGAAGTCCGTTGATGAACGCCGGGGAGTCGTCGGTGGAGAACTCCTTGGCCAGGGAGACGGCCTCGTCGAGCACCACGGCGTCCGGCGTTCCGTCGACCCAGATCAGTTCGTAGGCGCCGAGCCGCAGGATGTTGCGGTCCACGACCGGCATCCGGTCCAGCGTCCAGTCGACGGCGTACTGCGAGATCAGCTCGTCGATGCGGCGGGCCTTGGGGGCGTACCCCTCGACCAGCTCCATCGTGTACTCGCTGACGGGGGGCTGCTGCGGGTCGCCGTGCGAGTTCTTGACCCAGTCGGCAAGGACCGTCACGACGTCGGCGCCGCGCTGATCGGCCTCGAAGAGGATCTGGAAGGCTCGCTTGCGGGCCGTATTACGGGCAGCCACGGTTAGCTGTTCACCCGGCCGAGGTAGCTGCTGTCACGGGTGTCGACCTTGATCTTCTCGCCCGTGGTGATGAAGAGCGGCACCGCGATCTGGTGGCCGGTCTCCAGGGTGGCGGGCTTGGTGCCACCGGTGGAGCGGTCGCCCTGGACGCCCGGCTCGGTCTCCTGGATGACCAGCTCGACGGCGGCCGGCAGCTCGACGAAGAGCACCTCGCCCTCGTGCTGCGCCACGGAGGCGTTGAAGCCCTCGATGAGGAAGTTGGCGGCGTCGCCGACGGCCTTGCGGTCGACGTGCAGCTGGTCGTAGGTCTCCATGTCCATGAAGACGAAGTAGTCGCCGTCCATGTACGAGAACTGCATGTCGCGCTTGTCGATCGTGGCCGTCTCGACCTTGACGCCGGCGTTGAACGTCTTGTCGACGACCTTGCCGGAGAGCACGTTCTTGAGCTTGGTGCGCACGAAGGCCGGGCCCTTGCCGGGCTTGACGTGCTGGAACTCGACGACGGACCAGAGCTGGCCCCCGTCGAGCTTGAGCACCAGGCCGTTCTTGAGGTCGTTCGTGGAAGCCACGGTTGCGGAATCTCCTGGACTGACGTGGACGACCCCGGGGCACAGCGCGCAGCCGACGGCTACAGCGCGAGCAGCTCCTTGGTCGTGATGGTGAGTAGCTCGGGTCCGCCGTCCGCCTCGGGGCGGACGACGAGCGTGTCATCGATCCGGACGCCGCCCCGACCAGGGAGGTGAACCCCCGGCTCGACGGTGACCGGCACACAAGCGTCAAGTTTACCCATGGCCGCGGGGGCCAACTGCGGGTCCTCGTCGATTTCGAGTCCCACCCCGTGGCCGGTCAGCCGCGGGAGCCCGTCACCATACCCCGCCGCGTCCAGTACGTGCCGGGCGGCCCGGTCCACCTCGCGGTACTCGGCACCGGGCACCAGACTCTCGCGTCCGGCCCGCTGAGCGGCGAAAACGAGGTCGTAGAGCTCGATCTGCCAGTCGGCGGGCGAGGTCCCGATGACGAAGGTCCGGCCGATCTCGCAGCGGTAGCCGCGATACGTCGCGCCCAGGCAGACGGACAGAAAGTCGCCCTCTTCCACCCGGCGGTCGCTGGGGCGGTGGGCGCCGCGCCCCGAGTTGGGTCCGGTGCCGACGGAGGTCGGGAAGGCGGGACCGTCGGCGCCGTGGTCGACAAGTCGACGTTCCAGTTCGAGGGCGAGGTGGCGCTCGGTGCGGCCGACGAGGATCGACTCGAGCAGTTCGCCGAGGGCCTGGTCAGCGATCTCGGCGGCGATCCGCAGACAGGAGATCTCGTCCTCGTCCTTGACCAGCCGCAGCTGTTCGACGCCCTTGTTCAGATCGGCGAGACGCAGCCGGGGCGCGACCGAGCCGAGCGCGCGGTGCCGTACCACCGTCAGGTGGTGCTCCTCCACGGCGAGCGAGTCGACGCCCTGGGCGGCGGCGACGTCAGCGGCGGCGACCGCCGGATCGCCGGCGGACGCGGCAAGGACCTGGACCCGCAGCTCCTCGTCGGCCCGCCCCTCGGCGGTCTGCCCGCTGGGCGGCCGCGTGCACAGCAGGACGTCACCGCTGCCGCCGGGTTCCCGGCCGAGCAGCAGGACGGCGCCGTGCGGGGCCGCTCCTGCGAGATAGCGGACGTTGGCGGGGCGCGACACGAGAGCGGCCGCACTGCCGCCCGCCGTCGTGCGCTCTCTGAGCCGGTCCCGTCGGGCCGCGTACACCTCTGACATGAGGCCGAGCGTACGAGCGGGAGCGCCGCACGGCCGGTTCAGCGCGTCCGGACGGGCGGCGGCACGTACGTTCCCGGGGCCGTCGGGGCGGTGCGGGGGTGACGGTTCACCACTGGGGCGGGCTGGCGATGGCCCGGGCGAGCACCTCGTCCAGGACCTGCGCCGTGGCGGCCACGTCGAGCTGGGAATTGTCGATGATCGGCAGGCCCGATCCGTACCAGCCCGCCATGCGTCCGTGGATCCGGGCGACTTCCTCGTCGGTCAGGCGCCGGTTGCCGCTGCGCTGGGCGTTGCGCTCCAGGACGATCTCCAGACCCGGCAGCAGGACGACCGGGAGCAGGCCGGGGCCGACGTGCCGCTTCCAGCCGCCGAGCCCGACCACGGGCCGGTCCGGGAAGACCGCGTCGTCGAGGATGCAGGAGATCCCGTTGGCCAGGAAGTTGCGGGCGGCGAAGCCGCAGGTGCGGCGGGCGAGGCGGTACTGCGCCTCGCTGTGGTCGTTCCACCCGGTCTGCGGGTCGGCGAACCCCGAGCGGACCCATTCGCGTACGTCGTCGAGGCTGATGTGGGCCGTCGGTACGCGGCGGCGCTCCGCCCAGTGCTTGGCGACGCTGGTCTTGCCGGCGCCGGCCGGGCCGATCAGCAGCACGGCGAGCGTGGTGGCGGCCGGGTCGGCGGGCGCCTGCGCGGGCGGCGGGCTCG
>NZ_JAAGMG010000608.1 GCF_010548525.1 Streptomyces sp. SID14478 | reverse complement strand
GTGGGCCGGCTGCGGCGCCTGTTCGACCTGGACTCCGACCCGTTCGCGATCGACGAGCGGCTCGGCGCCGACCCGCGGCTCGCCCCCCTGGTCGCCGCCCGGCCGGGCCTGCGCTCACCCGGCGCCGCCGACCCCGACGAACTGGCCGTACGTCTGCTCGTCGGACCCGCCGAGTCCGCGCGGCTCGTCGAACGGTACGGCAAGCGGCTGGACGCCCCCTGCGGCGCTCTCGACCGGGTCTTTCCCGCGCCGGACGCCCTCGTCGACGAGCCGGGCACGCTCGGCGCACTGGCCCGGGCACTGGCCGACGGCGACCTGCGCCTCGACCCGGGCGCCGACCGGGACGACGCCGAGGAGGCGCTGCGGGCGCTGCCCGGCATGGACGCGCGCACCGCGGCACTGATCAGGCTGCGCGCCCTGGGCGACCCGGACGTGGCCGTGCCCGGCGAGACGAGCACCGACGACGCGTGGCGGCCCTGGCGGTCCTACGCACGCCAACACCTCATCGTAGAAGGACAGTTGTGAGCACCATTCCTCAGGAGCAGGACGTGTACTACACCCTCCACGACAGCCCCCTCGGTGAGCTGCTGCTGACCGCTGACGCCTCCGGCGCCCTCACCTCCTTGTCCGTCCCGGGGCAGAAGGGCGGCCGCACGGTCCGGGACGGCTGGGTGCGGGACCCGGCCCGGTTCGCCGAGGCCCGACGTCAGCTCGACGCCTACTTCGACGGTGAACTCAAGGAGTTCCAGCTGGTGTTGAAGCCGGAAGGCACCGAGTTCCGGCGCCGCGTGTGGGACGCGCTCGACGAGGTGCCGTACGGCGCGACCACCACCTACGGGGCCGTCGCCGCCCGCATCGACGCCTCCCGCGCCGCGGTACGCGCCGTCGGCGGGGCGATCGGCGCCAACCCGCTGCTCGTCGTGCGCCCCTGTCACCGGGTGATCGGCGCCGACGGTTCCCTCGCCGGGTACGCGGGCGGCCTGGAACGCAAGGTGGAGCTGCTGACCCTGGAGGGCTCGCTGCAGGACCCGGGGTGATTGCCCAGGGCTCCCTGTGCGGGGTCCGGTGCGCCGGACGGGTCCTACGCCCGAAGGCCCACGGAAAGGTCGTCGAGCAAGTCGCCGAGCGGGGCGGGCACGCGGTCGAGGGGGAGGGCCTCCACCAGGACGCGGCCGTAGTGGATCTTGCGGCCCTTCTTCGTGCCGAGGAAGCGCCGCACCTGCTGCCCGGGGTCACGGCCCTGCTGGGCCGGCTGGCGCAGGAAGGTCTGCAGGGCGCGCTGGTCGCCCTCCGCCTCGACAAGCTCCGTCACCCGGGCGACGCCCAGCGCGCGGATGAGCTCGTCCTCCAGGTCGGCCGCGCAGACGAAGAACGGCTGCCGCGGTGCCCCGGCGTGCTCCAGGGCGCGGGCGTAGAACGGGCGCTCCCGCTCGTCGCACAGGCCCGTCAGGCGCAGGCCCAGACCGGATGGTCCGAGGAGACGGGCGAAGTGGCCGACGCTCATCGCGCCGCCCATCGCCAGGACGCAGACGCCCTCGGCCTCCAGGTCCCGGCCGCGGCGCCCGGCCAGCGCGTCGACCGCCGCGACGTCGCTCGGCCCTTCGAGCAGGACGACGGTGCGCACCCCCAGTCGTTCGGCCGACTCCCGTGCGGGGTCGCCGGGCGCGCCGGCCGCCCACCCGGTGACCGCCTCACGGAACGCGCTCATGTCCGCCATGGGGCGAGTCTGATCCCTCGGCGCCGATCACGCCAAGGATTATTCGCCCGCTCCGGCCGGGCCCACGGCGACCGCCGCCGCGTACCCGATGGGCACCGGCACATCGCGCAGCGACCAGCCGTCGGGCGAGCCGGGGCAGGCCACGGAGGTCCCGACGTAGTCGAGATCGGTGCCGCGGGCCAGGCCCGTACCGAGGCCCTTGAGGTAGGCCTCCTTGCGGACCCAGACGCGGGCCAGGGCGAGTCGGCGCTCCAACGGGTCCGCCACGGCGGCCAGTTCGGCCCGCTCGCGGGGATGCAGTACTCCGGTGAGGTCCTCGACGGCGGTTGCCTCCGGGTGTTCCTCCACGTCCGCGCCGACCACCGTCGGGGCCACCGCCACCAGGGCCAGATCGCCGCTGTGCGACAGGGAGAAGTGCACGTCCGGCGCGTCCGCGAGGGCGGGACGGCCGTGCGATGCGCCGCAGCCGGGGCAGGGCCGGCGTACGAAACGCAGCGCTCCGGGGGCGCGGCCGAGCCGGTCGGCCAGGATGCCGCGCAGCGCCAGGTGCGAGGCGAGGTACCGCCTGCGGTGCCCGTCGAAGCGGAAGGCGGCGGCGCGCCGCCGCTCCTCCGCGTCGAGCACGCCCGCCGTGTCGTCCGCGGGGGCGGCGTCGGTCTCCACCAGCCACAGCCCGACCGGCCCGGACCCGGGCAATTCCCTTACGTGGTCCACGGGTTACGCCTCCAGGTAGCGCAGCACCGCGAGGATGCGCCGGTTGTGCGCGGCGTCGGCCGCGGCGGGCAACGTCTCGTGGTGCAGGGGGTAACCGTCGCCGAAGAACACGACGCGGCGCGCCCCGGCGGTCGGCGCGGAGCGGGTGCGGGGCCAGGCGAGCACCGGCCCGGCGACGGCGAACCAGAGCAGTCCGACCAGAGCAGTCCGAGGCATGCGGTGGCGCCAGCCGAGGAGCACTCCGTCCCCCTGCCGCCCCACCCTCGTCACCTGCACGGGAGCCGAGCCTACCGGTCCTGTTCCACCCGGTGTCGGCTCCGCTCACGCCCCCGCAGGCGCACGACGACCCAGCCGGCGACCGCGATCACCGCCGCCCCGAGCACCACCTTCGACAGGACGCCCACGTACTGCTCCACCAGGTCCCACTGGTCGCCGAGCCAGTAACCGGCAAGCACCAGCACGGAGTTCCAGATCAGGGAGCCGATCGCGGTCAGGGCGAGGAAGCGCGGCAGCGGCATCCGCTCGACGCCGGCCGGGATCGAGATGAGGCTGCGGAAGACGGGGACCATCCGGCCGAAGAGCACCGCCTTCGTGCCGTGCCGCTGGAACCAGGCCTCCGTGCGCTCCAGGTCGGAGGTCTTCACCAGCGGGAGACGGCCCCACAGCGCGTACATGCGGTCGCGGCCGACGACCCGGCCGATCCAGTAGAGGACGGCGGCGCCGACGACCGAGCCGAGCGTCGTCCAGAACAGCGCCGAGGCCAGCGAGATCGCACCCTGTCCGGCCGCGAATCCGGTCAGCGGCAGGATGACCTCACTGGGCAGGGGCGGGAAGAGGTTCTCCAGCGCGATCGCGAGGCCGGCGCCCGGGCCGCCGAGGGTGTCGACGAGGTCGGCGGCCCAGCCCGCTATGCCGCCGGTCGGCTCGGCCGCGGCGGCGGCCGGGGTCACGAGGTGCATACGGGTCTCCCGGA
Organism: Streptomyces sp. SID14478; assembly: GCF_010548525.1. Lineage (GTDB taxonomy): Bacteria > Actinomycetota > Actinomycetes > Streptomycetales > Streptomycetaceae > Streptomyces. Next base: position 167 of record NZ_JAAGMG010000608.1, on the reverse strand, counting down.
GTGGCAGGTCAGCGGTCCGAGGCGACTGCCCGGACTCCCACCCAGGCCAGGAACCGCAGATCAACGCCACCACGAGGGTAACCGTTTGGCAAAGTGCGGCGTTCCGCGCCGAGGACCCCGCGGTTTTCCACGGGGTCCTCGGCGCGCGCGGCCGGTCCGTCAAGCGG
>NZ_JAAGMG010000560.1 GCF_010548525.1 Streptomyces sp. SID14478 | reverse complement strand
GCCGGCTCGGCGGCCGGCACCGGGGCGGGCTGCGCGTCGTACGCCGCCCAGTCCTGGCCCTGCTGGGGCGGCAGCGGCTGCCCCTCGGCCCCGTACTCGTACCCCTGCGGCGGCAGGTACGGCGTCTGCGCGGGCTGCACCTGGGTGTCCCAGGTCTGCGCCTGCCACTGCTGCGTCAGCGGGGCGTCGTAGTGCTGCTGGGGCTGCTGCGGCTGTGGGGGCTGCTGTGCGTACGGGTCGTACGCGTAGGGCTGCCCGTACTGGTCGTACTGGTCGTACGAGGGCTGCTGCTGCGGGTACTGCTGGTCGTTGCTCATCGGGGTCACCCTCCTGCGAACGGCGGGAGCACCTCGACCGTGCCGCCCTCGGCAAGCCGTACCGTCTCATGCTCACGCGTCCCCACCGGGTTCCCGTCGATCAGGAACGAGGAACGCTGCAGGACACGCACCAGATCTCCGGGGTGTCGCGTGCGGGCGCCGGCGAGGGCCGCGGCCAGGGTGTCGGCGTCGTACGGCTCCTCGGCGACACCGGCGGCGGCCTTGGCTGCCGCCCAGTAGCGGATCGTGCCCTGAGCCACGAGGCGGCTCCTCTCCTCGGAAGTCCGTCGGAAAACGGTGCGGTCGGCGTCCTATTGTGCGGCACCCGCCGCCGCGGCCCACGCCCCGATCCGCTCCAGGAGTGCGTCGCTCGCCGCGTGCTCCGCGTGCCCCATGCCCGGCTCCAGCCACAACTCGGCGCCGGCGCCGCCCCGTGCGGCCGCCTCGGCCAGCATCCGCGGGTGGTCGAGGGGGAAGTACGGATCGCGGTCGCCGTGCACGACGAGCAGCGGTGTCGGCGCGATCAGCGGGACCGCCTCGACCGGGGACAGCGGGACCGGGTCCCAGTCCTTCGTGTGGATGCGCGTGCGCAGCCCGAGCCGGCCGACCATCCGGCCCGTGGGCCGCGTGACGACCCAGTGCAGCCGCCGCATCGGGGCCGTACCGCGGTAGTACCACCGCGCGGGGGCGCTGACCGCGACGACGGCGTCGGTGCGCGCTTCCGTGCGCCCCCTGTGCAACGCCGCGTGCCGGAGCACCACCGAACCACCCATCGAAAACCCGACCGTCACCACGCGCGCGTGGCCGAGCGCGCGGGCCCACTCGACGGCCGCCGCGAGATCGAGGACCTCGCGGTCGCCGACCGTGGAGCGCCCACCCGACCGGCCGTGTCCGCGGAAGGAAAAAGTGATCACGGCCGCACGCTGTGCGAACACCGCCGCGGCGCGCCGCACGTGGGGCCGCTCCAGGTCGCCGGTGAAGCCGTGCGCGAGCACGATCACCGGGCCCTCGGGGCCCGCCCCGCCCGGGTCGTACGCCGCGTCGATCGCGACTCCGTCGCGTGTGCGGAGCATCACGCGCAGCGCTCGTTCAGTGAGCGGCCGCACAGAAGATCCACGTTCGTCACCTGCCGGACCCCAACTCATGTGGGCTATTGTGCTGGGCAGAGGACTCGGGCAATGCAGCCCCCGGGTCCTTTTGTGCTTTCACGGGCGTTGTATACGAACGCCTCTCCCCCGAAAGCACACCGGACCCCGGGGCGCGGGGTCACCGGCCGCAGCGCAGTACGAAGCAGTGCCGCAAACGTCCTCGCAGGGACCGAGGAGGAACCAGACGTTATGGGCGAGCGAACCGTGCACGAACGTAGGACGACCCAGGCAGGTGGGGCGCGATGAGTTCATTGCTGCTCCTGACGAATGCCCTTCAGCCGTCGACGGAGGTGCTCCCCGCTCTCGGCCTGCTCCTGCACAACGTGCGAGTCGCCCCCGCGGAGGGCCCCGCACTCGTCGACACCCCCGGCGCCGACGTGATCCTCGTCGACGGCCGCCGCGACCTCCCGCAGGTGCGCAGCCTGTGTCAGCTGCTCCGCTCCACCGGGCCCGGCTGCCCGCTGGTGCTCGTCGTGACGGAGGGCGGCCTGGCCGCCGTCACCGCCGACTGGGGAATCGACGACGTCCTCCTGGACACCGCGGGACCGGCCGAGGTCGAGGCGCGGCTGCGCCTGGCCATGGGCCGCCAGCAGATCGTCGCCGACGACTCCCCCATGGAGATCCGCAACGGCGACCTCTCCGTGGACGAGGCGACGTACAGCGCCAAGCTCAAGGGCCGGGTCCTCGACCTGACCTTCAAGGAGTTCGAGCTCCTGAAGTACCTGGCGCAGCACCCCGGCCGCGTGTTCACGCGCGCCCAGCTGCTCCAGGAGGTCTGGGGCTACGACTACTTCGGCGGCACGCGGACCGTGGACGTACACGTACGGCGGCTGCGCGCCAAGCTCGGCCCCGAGCACGAGTCGCTGATCGGCACCGTGCGCAACGTCGGCTACCGCTTCGTCACCCCGGAGAAGCCGGAGAAGAAGGCCGAGCAGGCCGCCGAGAAGAAGACCCCGGCCCGCGACGCGGACGAAGCGGACACCGTCGCCGCGGTGCGCGCGGAGGCCGTCACGGCAGAGCACTAGGACGTTTTCCGAAAGTCCCGTCGTTCGCCCGCGGGGCAGGCGGGACTTTCGGAAGCCGTCCCAGGACCGGGCCTTTCCGCCCTGCCCATCAGCAGGTCCATCCGCGTAGACTCCGCGCGTGGCCAAGGTGACTCGGGACGACGTTGCGCGACTGGCGGGTACTTCGACCGCCGTCGTGTCCTACGTGATCAACAACGGACCCCGGCCGGTCGCCCCGGCCACGCGCGAGCGCGTTCTCGCCGCGATCAAGGACCTGGGGTACCGGCCCGACCGGGTCGCCCAGGCCATGGCGTCGCGGCGGACCGACCTCATAGGCATGATCGTGCCCGACGCGCGCCAGCCGTTCTTCGCGGAGATGGCGCACGCCGTGGAACAGGCAGCGTCCGAGCGCGGAAAGATGGTCCTCGTCGGCAACTCCGACTACGTCGGTGACCGCGAGGTCCACTACCTGCGCGCGTTCCTCGGCATGCGGGTCTCGGGCCTGATCCTGGTCTCCCACGGCTTCAACGACCTGGCCGCGGCCGAGATCGAGGCGTGGGACGCCCGCGTCGTACTGCTCCACGAACGCCCCGAGGCGATCGACGACGTGGCCGTCGTCACCGACGACACCGGTGGCGCCCAGCTCGCCACCCGCCACCTCCTGGAGCACGGCAACGCGTACGTGGCGTGCCTCGGCGGCACCGCCGAGACCCCGTCCGTCGGCGACCCCGTCTCCGACCACGTCGAGGGCTGGCGCCGCGCGATGCAGGAGGCCGGCCACTCCACCGAGGGCCGGCTGTTCGAGGCGCCCTACAACCGCTACGACGCGTACAAGGTGGCGCTCGACCTGCTGGCCGGGCCGCACCGGCCGCCCGCGATCTTCTGCTCCACCGACGACCAGGCCATCGGTGTGCTGCGCGCCGCGCGCGAACTGCGCATCGACGTACCGGGCGAGCTGGCCGTGGCCGGGTTCGACGACGTGAAGGAGGCGGGTCTGACCGATCCGCCGCTGACCACCGTCGCCTCCGACCGCTCGGCGATGGCGCGGGCCGCCGTCGACCTCGTCCTCGACGACTCGCTGCGCGTGGCCGGATCGCGACGGGAACGCCTGAAGGTGTTCCCGTCGCGCCTGGTGGTCCGTCAGTCCTGCGGCTGCGCCTGACCTTCGCGCAGCGGACTCAGAACATCAGGTCGTACTGGTCGAACCCGGTGCCCAGGCTCTTGCGCGCCCCGAAGACGTCGCTGGACGCCTTGTTGGTGCCGGGGTAGAGCCACAGCGTGCCGCCCGCGTCACGGGCCAGCACGTCGGCGATGCCGTCGCCGGTCATGTCGCCGTTGGCGACGTTCGCGGTGAAGTTCCAGCCGGTACGCGCCTGGATGCGGGCCGCGAACGGGGTGTGCTCGACCTGCGTGCCCCGGTAGAGGTACAGCACGCCGGAGCCGTTGCGGACCAGCAGGTCGGCCTTGCCGTCGCCGGTCAGGTCCCCGGCGCCGAAGACCTTGACGCCCTTCCAGGACTTGTCGACGACCTTGACCTTGCCGTAGAACTCGCCGTTGCCCTTGCCCGGGTAGAGGTACGTCGAGCCGTCGGTGTCGACGGCGACCAGGTCGGGGCGGGAGTCACCGGTCAGGTCGCCGGGGATCGCGTACGACGTGTAGCCGCCCCAGACGCTGGTGATCTGCGCCCAGGTGAAGGTTTCCGCGGCGTGGTCGAAGTAGTTGCGGTACAGCTTGCCGTCGGTGCTGTCGCGGATGATCTCGTCCTTGAAGCCGTCGCGGTCCAGGTCGGCCTGCAGGCCCCAGCTCGCGGTCTGCCAGCCGTGGCTCTGGAAGGCGCGCCGGGTCAGCGAGGTGCCGTTGCTGTTCTGCTGGAACAGGCCGCCGGAGGGGGTGCGCTCCAGCACGTCGGCGCGGCCGTCGAAGGTCAGGTCCGCGTCGTCGACGCGCGGCTGGGCCGCCCACACGTAGGGGGCCACCTTCGTGAACACGGGGTAGGCGCCCTTCGCGGTGCAGCCCTCCACGCCCCAGGAGACGATGCCGACGACCCGGCCGCCGACGACCACCGGGCCGCCCGAGTCACCGTTGCAGGGGCTCGTGGTGCCTTCGTCGGCGCCGCTCGCGGGGGTGCCCGCGCAGAACATGCCGCCTTCGAGGAACTCGTCCTTGCCGAGCACCGTCCCCAGGGCGCTGTCGCAGGTGGCGTCGGCGACCATCGGCACGGTCGCCTTGCGCAGCGTCGCGGACAGTTCGGCGTCGTCGGCGCCCGAGGTCAGGCCCCAGCCGTAGACGGTGGCGGCGGTGCCGGCCGTGTACGAGACGGTGTCGTTGCTCTGCGTCAGCTTGATCCACTGCTGTTCCAGCGGGCGGTCCAGGGTGAGCACCGCGATGTCGTGCTGGGTGGTGGCGGCGTCGTAGCGCGGGTGGTTCCACTGGCGCCAGACGCCGGCGACGGTGCCGCTCGTGTCGTCGAGCAGGCCGCTGGTGCCGGCCACGACCGCGCCGTTCTTCGTCCAGTCGAGGCCGGCGACGCAGTGGGCCGCGGTGAGGACCTTGTCCGGGGCGACGAGGGCGCCGCCGCAGAAGTAGCCCGAGCCCGCCGCCTCGTCGTAGTACGAGAGCTGGACCATCCAGGGCGCGGACGAGAGGGAGGTCTCGCTGCCGCCGATGATGAACGGCGTCTTCTTCGGCCGGGACTCCGGCGTCGCCTGGGACCTCGCGGCCTCGACGACCCGCTCGCGCAGGACGGAGTCGGAGGCGGTGGGGGCCGGGGCCGCGGACCGGGCGGCGACGCCCGCGTCGGGCAGTCCGGGCGG